>JAQBNT010000180.1 GCA_028288445.1 Hymenobacter sp.
GAGGTCAGGCTTAAATCAGCTTTGGCGATAAAATCCGACTCATCGGCTTGAAAAGCGATGCCGGCCCGGTACAGCAGCGCCTGCATCTCGGGTTCCCACACGTAGGGCGCACCCACCTGCTGCCGTTGCCGGAAGCCCGCCACCTGCGCCGCCAAGTGCGGCAGCGACTCGCAATAATAAAACTCGCCGCCCACGCGCTGGAAGCTTTCGGCAAATGCCACCACGGCATCGGCGCTGTTCAGAGGCGGGTGTACGGGAGCCGCGAAATCGGGCCGGGGCGGCAACGGGGCGGGCCCAGCCGCCAGCCCCTGCTGAATGCGGGCTAAAACGGCATCGCGGGAAGAATCAGCCATGGCGAGAAAGTTGCGGGTTGAAGCCGCCAAAGGTAACCGCTGCCCGATAACCGGGCACGCATCACAAAAAAAGCCCACCTCCTGACCGGAAGCGGGCTTTCTATTGCATTTAAATCGACCCGGACTACACGCCGGCTACCGCATTGCCGCTGGAAGCCGAAGCCTCGTTGTTGCGGTTTTCATCAACACCTGGCAGGTGCAGGTCGGGCAGGTCGCTGCCAATTTTGCCACCAGCGGCCTGTTCGCCTTTCACTTCCGAAGCGGTTTCACTGCGGTCGGTGCCAGCCATGTGGGCCTGGTAATTAGTCTGGTTGTCGAAGGGACGCTTGCCCACGAGACGGGTCAGGTCTTCCTGTTGCAGCACCTCTTTTTCCAGCAGCTCCTTAGCCACTACTTCCAACTCGTGACGGCGCTCCGTCAGCAGCTCTTTAGTGCGGGTATAGGCGTTTTCGATGATGGTCCGCACCTCCTCATCAATAACCTGCGAGGTAGCCTCCGAATAAGGCTTCGAGAAACCGTACTCATTCTGGCCCTTCGAATCGTAGAACGACACATTGCCGAGCTTCGAGTTCATGCCATACATCGTCACCATGGAGTAGGCCATCTTGGTGATGCGCTCCAGGTCGCTCAGCGCGCCAGTCGAGATTTTGCCAAACACCAGTTCTTCGGCGGCACGGCCACCGAGGGCCATGCACATCTCATCAGTCAGCTGCTCGGTATTATAGAGGAACTGCTCCTTAGGCAGGTACTGGGCGTAACCCAGCGCCGCTACCCCACGGGGCACAATGCTAACTTTCACCAGCGGGTCAACGTGCTCCAGGAACCAACCCGCTATGGCGTGGCCAGCTTCGTGATAAGCCACGATGCGCTTCTCACCGGGCGAAATGATTTTATTTTTCTTCTCCAAGCCGCCAATCACGCGGTCGATGGCATCGGTGAAGTCCTGGTCGGTGATAAATTTCTTGTCGCGGCGGGCGGCAATGAGGGCCGCTTCGTTGCAGACGTTGGCAATTTCAGCGCCGGCGAAACCGGGAGTCTGAGCCGAAAGACGGCGGGCATCCACATCGGGGCCCAGCGTCAGCGGCTTCAGATGCACCTGGAAAATCTGGGTGCGGCCGTTGATGTCCGGCTTGTCAATGCTGATTTGACGGTCGAAACGGCCGGGACGGAGCAGGGCCGAATCCAGGGTATCGGGCCGGTTGGTGGCGGCCAGGATGATAACGCCGGAGTCGGTGCCGAAGCCATCCATCTCCACCAGCAGCGAGTTCAGGGTGTTTTCGCGCTCGTCGTTGCCGCCGGGCATCGAGCCCTTGCTGCGCGAACGGCCCACGGCGTCAATCTCATCAATAAAGATGATGCACGGCGCCTTGGCTTTAGCCTGCTTGAACAAATCCCGAACCCGGGCTGCGCCCACACCCACGAACATCTCCACAAAGTCGGAGCCCGAGAGCGAGAAGAACGGCACGTCGGCTTCGCCGGCTACGGCTTTGGCTAGCAGGGTTTTGCCAGTGCCAGGAGGACCTACCAGCAGCGCGCCTTTCGGAATCTTACCGCCGAGGATGGTGAACTTGCTGGGATTCTTGAGGAACTCCACAATCTCCTGCACTTCCTCTTTGGCTTCTTCGAGGCCGGCCACGTCTTTGAAAGTGATTTTCACCTTGTCGCCGCCTTCAAATAGCGCAGCTTTGCTTTTGCCAATGCTGAAAATCTGGCCGCCGGGGCCGCCTGCGCTGCCCATGCGGCGCATCAGGAACCAGAAACCGACAATCATCAGCAAAATAAGGCCATAGCTTCCGAGGAAATCGAGGGGGCTCTGCCGGTCTTCGATGTTGAGGGGCAAGCGCTGAGCCAAAGGCACGGGAGCTTGCAGCTTGTCCAGGTTTTCCTGAAATAGCTTGGCATCCACCACCGGGAAGTAGAACTGCGAGCCCACGCCCGACGCGCCAAATGGCGTGCGGCGCGTGAGTTCCTGCCGGTACTTGGCCTGAGCCGCCTCCTTCAGGGTCACTTCTACCACCTTCTGGTTGCTGATGATGGTAACGGCCTGCACATCGCCGGCCGCCAGCATGCTCTCGAAGCGTTGCTGGTTGATTTTGGCGGGCGAGTTGAGGTTGTTCACCCACATCACCCCGAACAAAAACACCAGCAAACCCGCCAGCACCCACAGCTGCAAGCCCGGCCGTGGGCTGGGCACCGGGGCGATGGGCTTCTTCTTTTTATTGTTATTCAGATTTTTATCCGACATGAAAATAGCTACTTAAAACCGAGGATAGGTAGGAGCAAAACACCACGCCGAAAACAAATGTTCGGCAAAAAGGCAGACGCGGAGCAGGCGGTTTTATTTTATTACTGGCAGTAAAAAGAACGTCATGCAGCGCGCAGCGAAGCATCTTTACCGCAGCAGTAATTCCTTTTAACTGAATTGCGTGGCGCGGTAAAGATGCTTCGCTACGCGCTGCATGACGTTCTCCTTTAACCCTTTCGGGCCAGGCCAGTTACGCCGGCTCCGATTCGATGTAGCTGATGTTGGCGTCGCCCCACAGCTCCTCGAGGGCGTAGAACTTGCGGCGGTCGCGCAGGAAAACGTGGACCACTACGTCCACATAGTCGAGCAGCACCCACTCGCGGTTGGTGCGGCCTTCGGTTTGCCAAGGGCTTTCGCCGGTTACTTTTTCGATTTCTTCTTCCACCGAGCGGGCCACGGCTTCGAGCTGCGTATCGGAGTTGGCCGAGCAGATGATGAAATAATCGGCAACGGCGTTTTTTAATTCCTTCAAATTCAGCACGACGATGTCAGCTGCCTTTTTATCCTGCATGCCGCGAACGACCAAATCTGCCAATGTGTCTGAATCCTGACGGACCAACGTGCTTTTCATATTGTCTTGTTAGGTGTGAGCTTTACAGCCGAAAGTCTACGAAGTTAAGGATACGCGAAAGAAGGCCGTGGTTGTCACTCCAAAAACCCTGTTCACGGGCCAGCAATTAGTATGGTTGCCGGCCTGCCCCTCGACCAATTCGGAGGCTCAAAGTTTGATAGTCCAAAACCGGGCCAGCGAAGGCTGCACCGTCATAACGGACTTTCAGACCGCCGGCCGGGGCCAGCGCGGCAACCAGTGGGTGGCCGCCCCCGCCGAAAACCTGATGCTGTCGGTGGTGTGGCAGCCCACGTTTCTGGCCGCCACCGAGCAGTTTCGCCTCAGCCAGGCCGTGGCGCTGGCGGTGCACGACTGGGCCGCAGCCCTGCTCGGCCCCGACCCGAAGCTGAAAGTGAAATGGCCCAACGACCTGTATTATGGCAATCAAAAGCTGGGCGGTATATTGATTGAGAACAGCCTGAGCGGCACAAAAATTCAATATAGCATCATCGGTATTGGACTGAACATCAATCAGCAAGCCTTTGAGTTGCCCACGGCCACGTCTTTTGCCCAACTCACCGGCCGCGCCTACGACCGCGCCGCCCTGGCCGCCCGCCTATTGGAGAGCCTGGAGCGGCGCTACCTGCAGCTGCGGGCCGGACAGGTGGGGGTGCTGCGGCGCGATTATTTGCAGGCGCTGTATCGCTACCAGGAAATTCACCCGTTTATTATTGACGGTCAGCCGGTGCGTGGCCAGATTGTCGGGGTGGAAGACGATGGCCGGCTGGCTGTAGCCATTGACAACGAGCTGCGCCGGTTCGGTTTGCAGGAAATTCGGCACGGTTAGCAACCCTGGCCTACTGTTTCGGCATCAAGCAAGTGGAATTGAGAGCCGACAAAAAAATAATTCTTTTAGGCAACTGATTCCCAGCTTCCGCCGAGTTGTCAGTAACATTGGCACCAAATGCTTACTTTACCGCTGGTCTATCAAACCGAAATAATTTTCGGGGTGTTGATTTGAGGGAAAGGGAATTCGGCACAGTGCTTGTCAATCGTTACCCGCAACCTTTTCAATTTTCGCCTTTACTTTTTCTGCTTCTGATATGAAACTCTTTACTCGTTCGATGGCCGCGTTGGCCCTGCTGATTTTGTCGCTGGCCCCTACGCTGGCGGCCAACATCACCATTCTGGTGGGCGACAATTTTTACCACGGCCCGGGCAATACCACGCAGGACCGCGACATCCGCAACATCAACGTGGGCGATGTGGTGACGTTCACCTACCCGACTGGCAACTCTAGCCACCCCACCATGTCGGACAACGGGGCCTTTCCCACCTTTCAGATGAACGCCAGCAGCCGCTCCGTTACGCTGCCTGCGTTCAACGTGGTGGGCACCTACCCCTACCATTGCATGGCGCACGGCGGGCCGCTTTCGGGCCAGTACGGTGTCCTCACAGTGGTAGCGGCTACCCCCACCGCCACGCTGGATGCCCGCGCAGCCGGCCTCGAAGTAAATGTGTACCCCAACCCCAGCCGCGGCCAGGTCACGGTGCAGCTCAACCAGAAAGCCGGGGCCGACTACAAGCTGCGCCTGAGCAACATCATCGGCCAGGAAGTGCGCACAGTGGCCCTTAAGCCCGAGCTGACTACTGCCGGCCTCGCCCTTGATTTGAGCGAGCTGCGTACCGGCGTGTACTTCTACAGCCTAGTAGTTGATGGGAAGGTGGCCAGCACCAAGCGCCTTGTGCTGCAGAACTGAGCCAGTCCCGACTAATATTTGACCAAAAAGCAGCCTCGGGCTGCTTTTTGTGTTTCTAGCCCGAATTGGTTTCGCGCAAGCATCAGTGCAACGGTGCATTGCCTACTTTTGCCTTTTCACCGATTTGCTCGTTGTTTCTTCCGGCAGTGTGCGGCATGCACATTTGCCGGTGTCTTGTGTCTCATTCGTTTCTATGCGCTCTTTTAAAAGCATGAACAACCTCGTCGGCTGGCTCGTGTTTGCCATAGCCGCCGTCACCTACCTGCTCACCCTGGAGCCTACCGCTTCGTTCTGGGACTGCGGCGAGTTCATTGCCTGCTCCTACAAGCTGCTGGTGCCGCACCCTCCGGGGGCGCCCACGTTCCTGCTGCTGGGCCGTCTGTTCTCGCTGTTCTCGTTTGGCGACGTGACGAAAGTAGCGCCGCTCATCAACGCCCTCTCGGGCCTGAGCAGCGCCTTCACCGTCCTGTTTCTGTTCTGGATTATCACCCGCATGGCCCGCAAGCTGGTGCTGCGCGACGCCACGGGCAATAGTGGCCTGGCCGCCGAAGCCATTGAGCCCAGCGGTTACCAGAGCCTGCTCATTCTGAGCGCGGGCGTGGTGGGCGCACTGGCCTTTGCTTTCTCCGATTCGTTCTGGTTTAATGCGGTCGAAGGCGAGGTGTACGCCATGTCGGCGCTCTGCACGGCGGCCGTGGTCTGGATTATGCTGAAGTGGGAAGCCCACTCCAACGAATCCGACTCGGACAAGTGGCTCATTCTGATTGCCTACGTCATCGGCCTCAGCATCGGGGTTCACTTGCTGAACCTGCTCACGCTGCCCGCGCTGGGCTTCATCTACTACTACCGCCGCACCGCCAATCCTTCGGTGAAGGGCGGCATCATCGTGATGGTGGTGAGCATGATTATCGTGGGGTCCATCCTGGTGGGCATCATTCCGGGCCTGCCCACGCTGGCGGGCAACTTCGAGGTGTTCTTCGTGAACACCGTGGGCCTGCCCTTCAACTCGGGCCTGTTCATCTTCCTGATTGTGTTTATCGGCCTGATTTGGTTTGGCTTCCGCCTCTCCTTTCAGCGCCGCAGCCAGCTGCTGAACACGGCCATGCTGTGCTTGGTGTTCATCCTGATTGGGTACTCGTCGTACCTGATTGTGCCAATTCGCAGCTCCTTTCAGCCCACCATCAACGAGAATGACCCCGAAGATGTGCTGAGCTTCGTGAGCTACCTCAAGCGGGAGCAGTACGGCTCGCGCCCGCTGCTCTACGGCCCACAGTTCAACGCCCAGCCGGTGGACTATGCCGAGGGTGCCCCCCGCTACGCCCGCGACCTCAAGACCAACACCTACAAGGAGATTCTGCCGCGCCAGCAGGAGCCCGTGTACCGCGACGAGGACAAGATGCTGCTACCGCGCATCTACAGCTACGAGCCCGACCAGATTGCCAACTACAAGAAGTGGGTCGATATTCAGGACGGTGTGAAGCCGACGATGGGCCAGAACCTGGGCTTCCTGATGCGCTACCAGATGGGCCATATGTTCTGGCGCTACTTCATGTGGAACTTCGTGGGGCGCGAGTCCGACGTGCAGCAGGCGGGCGTGGTTACGCCGTTCAGCCCCAGCGCCAAGAGCCTCCCGCCCCGCATCGGCGAGAGCCCGGCACATAATAACTTCCTGGCCCTGCCGCTCATTCTGGGCCTCATCGGCCTGTGGTTCCAGAGCCGGCGCGACAGCAAGGATGCCTGGGTGACGGGCCTGCTGTTCCTGATGACTGGCCTAGCCATTGTGATTTACCTCAACCAGCCGCCGCGCGAGCCGCGCGAGCGCGACTACACTTTCACCGGGGCCACCTTCGCCTTTGCCATCTGGATAGGGCTGGGCGTGCTGGGGCTGGCCGAACTATTCGGCAAAGTGGTGAAGGCCGACGGGCTGCGGGCCGGCCTGGCCCTGGCGGCGGGCCTGCTCATTCCGGGCATCATGGTGGCCCAGGGCTGGGACGACCACAACCGCTCCGACCGCTACAACTCGGTGGACTCGGCCAAAAACCTGCTGAACTCCTGCGCCCCGAACGCCATCCTGTTCACCAACGGCGACAACGACACCTTCCCGCTCTGGTACGCCCAGGAGGTGGAGGGATTCCGCACCGACGTGCGCGTGGCCGTGCTGAGCTACCTGAACACCGACTGGTACATCGCCCAGATGAAGCGCCGTAGCTACCTCTCGCAGGGCTTCCCCATCTCGATGCCCGCCACGGCCTACGCCCAGGGCACCAACGACATGCTGCCTTTCGCCGCCAACCCGGCCGTGCCCAGCGTGAACCTGAAAGAGTTTATTGAGCTGGTGAAATCCAACAACCCGCTGCTGCAGGTGCAGTACCAGGAAAACGGCCCGAGCATGATGAGCTTCCCGACGCCCAACTTCTTCTTGCCCATCGATACGATGGCCGTGAAAAAGCTCGGCATCATTCCCAAAGGCCGCGAAAACCAGCTCGTGAGCAAGATGGAGTGGAGCATGGGCAAGCGCGCCATCGAGAAGAAAAACCTGGTGATTCTGGACATGATTGCCACCAACAACTGGCAGCGGCCCATCTACTTCAGCAGCACCGTGGCCCCGCAGGACTACATGAACCTGCAGCCCTACTTCCAGATGGAAGGCATGGCCTACCGACTGCTCCCGCTGAAAGACCCAAACTTCGACCCGCGCAACGGCGACGACGGCGTGGTGGAAAAAAACATCACCTACCAGCACCTGCTGAAGGACTTCAGCTACCGCGGCCTGCAGAACCCAAACATTTTCTACGATGAAAACAACCTG
>JAQBNT010000191.1 GCA_028288445.1 Hymenobacter sp.
AAAGCGGGTGGGAATGAAAAGAAGCGGCGAAAGCAGGCAGCAATTAGGAGTAAAAGAAAGAGAAAAGACCGTCATGCTGAGCGCAGTCGAAGCATCTCTACCTAATAAGTTATCCAACCGTCGGGATATACTGCTGCGGTAGAGATGCTTCGACTGCGCTCAGCATGACGCTTCCTTTAACACCGTTCTATCCGCCCCCTACACATCGTCCTGAAACCCGCCCTTGCGCAGCTCCTCAATCGTGCGCATCACCCGGTCCTTGAGCGCCGTGCGGTACTTCTCCAGCGCATCGGCCAGCCGCGCGTTGCCGATGGCCAGCATCTGAATGGCCAGCACGGCCGCATTGGCGGCGCTATCAATGCCCACCGTGGCCACCGGCACCCCGGCCGGCATCTGAATCATGCTCAGCACCGAATCGAGCCCCTGAATGGACGTGGTGCTGTTAATGGGCACCCCAATCACCGGCAGAATGGTGAACGCGGCCACCATGCCCGGCAGGTGGGCCGCCCCGCCCCCGCCCGCAATCAGTACGCGCAGGCCGCGCTTGCGGGCGCTTTCGGCGTATTCTACCATGCGGTGCGGCGTGCGGTGCGGCGACACCAGCGTGATTTCATAAGGCACCCCAAACTGGCGGCACACCTCAGCGGCGGCCGACATAATTTTCAAATCCGATTTCGACCCCATGATAATGCCCACCAGGGGCGTTTCGGTCGTCGGCCGGTCGTCGGCTCCGCTCGGAGCGGCAGCAGCAGTAGTGTCGGGAATCATTCAGTTAGAGGAACAAGAAGGGCGAAAAACCGGCCTACGCCGGCACCCGGCGAAACAAGGGCCGCCGTTGAGGCAGCAAAATAGGGCTTTTCTGTCCGGTCCGCCCCTTCTCCTACCTTTGCGCCCTATGGAAATTCTGCTCGCCACCTTCACCACCCTCTTTTCCATCGTCAATCCATTCGGAGCGATGCCGGTTTTCCTCACCCTCACCGCCGACGACCGCGCCTCCGAACGCGCCCGCACTGCCCTGCGCGCCTGCATCTACATGGTCTGCATTCTGAGCGTGGCCTTCTTCGGCGGGCAGTACATCCTCAATTTCTTCGGCATCCGCATCGAACACTTGCGTATCGCAGGCGGTATTCTGCTCATCCGCTCGGCGTTCGATTTGCTCACCCCCGGCGGCAACCGCGACCGGGTAGGCCCCGAAGCCCTCGAAGAAAGCAAGCACAAAGACGACATCAGCTTCACCCCCCTGGCCATGCCCATGCTCTCCGGGCCGGGCTCCATGGCCGTCTGCATCGGCCTCATCCGCCCTACCTACGTAGACAAGGCCATGACTGTGGCTGGCTTCGTGCTCGTTGCGCTGGCCGCCTTCATTGTCCTGATTTTCTCCCTGCGCCTCACGCGGGTCCTCGGCAAGCCCGGCATGGCCGCCATGTCGCGCATCATGGGCTTCATCACGCTGGCAATTGGGGTCAATTTCTTGGCCTCGGCCATTGGCGAGCTATTCCCGGGACTGGCGCGGTAAGAAGTCGTTTATACCATCTGCTAAAGAAGACCGTCATGCTGAGCGCAGCGCAACGGATTCGAAGCATCTTTACCGCAATTCTAAACCACCATTCCGCAACCTCAAACGGCATTCCGCAAGCTGAAACACCATTCCGCAACGCGAAACACCATTGGGAATTCTAAAACGGCATTCCGCAACCCCAAAACACCATTCGGGCAAGGCAAAACACGATTCCGCAACCCAAAAACGGCATTCTGCACTCCTAAAACGGCATTCCGCTCTCCCAAAACAGCATTCCGCATCGCCAAAACGGCATTCCGCTACGCTAAAACACGATTCCGCCGCCCCAAAACAGCATTCCGTAAGCTCAAACACCTATTGGCGGCTGATTTTCTAGCCTTGCCCCGCCCCATTACCGTACCTTTGCGGCCACTATTATGCTGAAAAACGACCTTTTCCTGCGTGCCGCCCGGGGCGAAGCCACCGAGCGCACCCCCGTCTGGCTCATGCGCCAAGCCGGCCGCATCCTGCCCGAATACCGCGCCCTGCGCGCCCGCCTCTCCGGCTTCAAAGAGCTGGTCGAAACCCCCGACCTCGCCGCCGAAGTCACCATCCAGCCCATCGACGCGCTGGACGTGGACGCCGCCATCATCTTCTCCGACATCCTCGTGGTGCCCGACGCCATGGGCCTGCCCTACGAAATGGTGGAAGCCCGCGGCCCCCTCTTCCCCACCACCATCAAGTCGGCGGCCGACATTGACAAGCTCCGCATCCCCGACCCTGAAGAGGGCCTCGGCTACGTGCTCGAAGCCCTGCGCATCACCAAAAAAGCCCTCAACGGCCGCGTGCCACTCATCGGTTTCGCCGGCGCGCCCTTCACCATCCTGGCCTACATGATTGAAGGCCACGGCTCCAAAACCTTCAGCAAAGCCCGCGGCTTCCTCTACAAAGAGCCCGCCCTGGCCCACCGCCTGCTCGCAAAAATCACCGCCACCACCATCGCCTACCTGCAAGCCCAGGTGGCGGCCGGTGCCCAGGTCGTGCAGGTGTTCGACTCCTGGGCCGGCATCCTGCCGCCCGCCCACTACACCGAATTCTCGGCCCGCTACATCGCCGAAATCTGCGAAGCCCTGGCCCCGCTCGTGCCCGTCACCGTCTTCGCCAAAGGGGCCTGGTGGGCCGTGCCCGAGTTCGCCGCCATGCCCTGCCGCACGATAGGACTAGACTGGAACCAGACCCCCAGCCAAGTGCGTCTCGAAGCCGGCAACAAAACCCTGCAAGGCAACCTCGACCCCTGCGCCCTCTACGGCACCCCCGAGCAGATAAAAGCCGCTACCGAAGCCATGCTGCGCCAGTTCGCCGGCGGCCCCCACATCGCCAACCTCGGCCACGGCGTCTACCCCGACACCAACCCCGACAACGTCCGCGTCTTCGTGGAAACGGTGAAGGCCTGGCGGGGGTAGTAACACCTCGTCTGTCATCCTGAGCATAGCGAAGGACCTTATCACGCATGAACGGTTAATAAACCAATCGAAACAGGCGTGGTAAGGTCCTTCGCTATGCTCAGGATGACAGACTAAACAACCACATTTAAGCTCAATTCATGGACGTAAAAGACAGCAACGGCACCCTGCTCGCCGAAGGCGACTCGGTCACCCTCATCAAAGACCTCAAAGTGAAGGGCTCGTCGCTCACGCTCAAGCGCGGCACGGTGGTCAAAAACATCCGCCTCACCAACAGCGCCGCCGAAATCGAAGGCCGCGCCGGCGGCAGCACGATGGTCCTCAAAACCGAGTTTCTGAAGAAGGCTTAATTCAATATACCGATGGCGCGGGGCTGAGCCTCGTGCCTACTATTGGCAAGCCTCTGGCCTGCACGGGACCGTATCCGCACGTATCGTTCAACGGTTCGGGCCGGAGGCCCGATAATAGGTAGGCACGGGGCTTAGCCCCGCGCCATCGTTCAGATGCTACTGCAGCCCAGCCTCTGCTGCTTCTTCCAGCAGCCGCTGCTTCTCCACGGGCACCACGCCCACCTGCTCGCACACGAGCCCGCCGCCCAGGTTGGCCAGCGCCGCCGTGAAGGCTGCCGGCTGCCCCAGCGCCACGCACAGCGCGGCAATGCTGATAACGGTATCGCCCGCGCCCGACACGTCGGAGATGGTGCGCAGGTGGGCCGGCAGGTAGGTTTTCTCCGCCTCCTGTTGGGCAAATACGCCGTACTCGGACAGCGTGACCAGCACGATTTCGGGCGTGAGCACCTCGCGCAGCCGGGCCACGGCGGCCTCGAAACCGGCGCGGTCGGTATTGGGCTCGCCGAATTCCAGCTTCAGGCCCTCGCGCAGCTCTTTCAGGTTGGGCTTGAAGAGCGTGCAGTGGCGGTAGGCCAGGAAATTCTTTTTCTTCGGGTCCACCACCGTGGGGATGCCGCGCTGCCGGGCCCGGGCAATGCACTCCGTAATAATCGCCTCGCTGAGCACGCCCTTGTCATAGTCCTCGAAAATCACCACGTCGGCGCGGGCCAGCAGGTCGTCGTAGGCGGCCAGCAGTTGCTCGGCTTCCTCGGCGTTGAGGTCAGTTTCGATTTCGGAGTCGATGCGCAGCAGTTGCTGGCCGTGGGCCAGGATGCGCTGCTTTACCGTGGTGGGCCGCGCCGCGCTGCGGATGAGGCCGTCGGCGGGCAGGTCGTGGGCGTGCAGCAGGTCCAGCAGCTGGTCGCCGCCGGCATCATCGCCAATCACGGCGCAGAGCAGCGGCGTGGCCCCGAGGGCCTGCACGTTCAGGGCCACGTTGGCGGCCCCGCCGAGGCGGTTTTCGGTGCGGGCGACATGCACCACGGGCACCGGCGCTTCGGGCGAGAGGCGCGTGGCGCGGCCCCACACGTAGGCATCCACCATCACGTCGCCGATGATGAGGACGCGCAGGTTGTTGAAGTTTTCGAACAGCGTTTGCAGCGAAGAATCAGAAGTAAGCAAACTCAAAACAAAAGGCTGTCATCCTGAGCGCAGCGAAGGACCTTATCACGTTTGTACCAGTCGTAATTACGGCAAACGGTTTAGAGGTGATAAGGTCCTTCGCTGCGCTCAGGATGACAGGCGGTGATAAATAATTACGCCAGCTTCGCCAGACTGGTTTTGATGCGGCGGAAGGCTTCCACCAGCTTGTCATCGGCGGCGGCGGTGCTGAAACGCATGCACTCCGGCGCCCCAAACGCATCGCCCGACACGGCCGAAACGTGCGCGTCGTTCAGCAGGTATAGCGCCAAATCCATGGACGTGGCGATGGTGCTGCCATCGGGCGCAAGGCGGTTGAAATAGGCCGAAACTTCGGGGAAAATGTAGAACGCGCCGCTGGGCGTAGGCGTGTTGAAGCCGGGAATGTCCTTCACAATGTCCAGTACCAAATCGCGGCGGCGGCGGTAGGCGGCCACCATCTCATCGGCCGAAGACCGGCCGCCGCGCAGGGCGGCCAGCCCCGCCCGCTGCGTGATGGAGCAGGTGCCGGAGGTAATCTGGCTCTGCATCTTCTCGCAGGCCGAGGCAATATCCGGCCGGGCGGCCAGGTAGCCCAGGCGCCAGCCCGTCATGGCGTAGCCTTTTGAGAAGCCGTTGACGGTGATAACCCGGTCCTTGATTTCGTCGAAATGGGCCAGGCTGGCGTGCTCGCCCACGAAGTTGATGTACTCGTAAATCTCGTCGGCTAGGGCGTAGACCTGCGGGTGGCGGGCCAGCACTGCGGCGATTTCGCCCAGCTCCTCGCGGCTGAAAACCGCGCCCGTGGGGTTGCAGGGCGAGGAATACATGATAAGCTTGGTGCGCGGCGTGATGGCGGCTTCGAGCTGCGCGGCCGTCACCTTGTACTCGTTTTCGAGGGTGCCCACCAGCGTTACGGGTACGCCCTCCGCCAGCTTCACCATCTCCTCGTAGCTCACCCAGTAGGGCGCGAATACGATGACTTCCTCGCCCGGATTGACCAGGCTGAGCACGGCGTTGGCCAACGACTGCTTGGCCCCGGTGCTCACCACAATCTGGTTGGGCTGGAAATCGAGCTGGTTATCGCGCTTGAACTTGTCGCAGATGGCCTGCCGCAATTCCGGGATGCCGGGCACCGGCGTGTAGAAGGTGTAGCCGTCGTCCAGCGCCTGCTTGGCGGCGTCCTTGATGTACTGCGGGGTCTGGAAATCGGGCTCGCCGAAGCTCAGATTGATGATGTCGATGCCTTTGGCCATCAGCTCGCGGGCTTTTTTGACCATGGCGATGGTGGCCGACTCGTTCATCGCCAGCAGGCGGTGCGAGAGCGGCGAAACGGGCGCGAGGGTGGTGGTATCGGGCATATTGGGCAACGGGTGAGTGGGACGGCAAAGGTACAGCAGCAGGGCAGTAGCGCGAACGGCCCGTTCGCGCTACTGCCCTAGGTGGGACCAGCAGCGCCAGAGCACGCTCAGGTCGGTGCCGGGCTCGTAGTCTTTGGCGTAGAGCAGCTCCAGGCGGCGGCGCGTCACCTCATTGAGGGGCGCGGCGGAGTTGGCGGCATCGGCGGGCGAGAGCACGGCGGGCACGGCGCGGGCCGGGCCGTCGAGGTGGCGCAGGCCCACCCAGGTGCGGCGGCCGAGCAGCACCAACGCACAGTTGCGCAGGAAGCCCATCTTCTTCGGCTGAAACCAGACCAGCGCCGGGCTCAGCGCCAGCAGGGCAGCGCTGCTGAGCAGGTCGAGCAGGCGCTTGGCGCGGGCCTGCTGGGGCTGGTAGAGGTTCAGGGCAATGTCGAGGGTGTAGTAGTCGCCGGGCGAGTCCTTGCTGCTGCTGCCGATGATGTACTGGCTGTCTTCGGGCAGGATTTTATACGCCACGGGCGGCTCGGCGGGCAGGCCCAGCATGAGGGCGATAATCTGGCTCGCCGGCAAGTCCTTGCCGCAAAATATCAGCTCATTCAGCGCGTAGAGGCGAATAATGTCGTCCAATTGGCGCAGCTCGCCCAGCGGCTCCAGCAGCGACTGCGTGACGGAGTGGCTGAGCGAATGGTCATCGGCGGTGCCCGGCACGGCGGCGGATTCCTCCTCCCCCACGCTCACGTAGCCAATCACGCGGGCCGATACCTGGGCGGCGTCCAGCAGCTGGCGCACGCGGCGGCTTTCGGGGCCAGAGCCCACGATGGCAATGTTCTTCTGCCGCCGCTCGCTCAGGTGCAGGTTTTTATACTTGATGAAGTGCGCCACCAGCTGCCGACCCACCAGCGCCGCCACGGCCCACGCCCCGCCCAGAATAATGAGCGCCTTCGAAAACCGCCAGGCATCCAAGAAATTCGAGGCCGCCGAAATCAGCAGCGTACCGATAAAGATGCCGCGCACCACCCGCGAGGTGCGCACCGGCTGGTCGTAGCCCCCGCTGAGGTAGGCCGACGTGAGCCAGACCGCGATGTAGGCCGGCACGGCCGCCGCCATGTACTGCGGCGGATACGCGCCCGGCACAAACTTGTGGTTGTGCACCCAGTAGGTTTTCAGGAAGTACATGCCCACCCAAATCAGGCCGGCATCGAGCAGTAAGGGGGCGGCCTTCACCACCAGCCGCTCCAGCACCGCCGCGCCGGCCCGCAGCCAGATGGCCGCGTTTATCAGCAGCGAAAACAGGCCCGCCCGGCCCGGCGCGAAGTGTTTCTGGGCAAAAATCACCATCGCCCGGTAGAACACAAACACGTAGTTCACACTGGTGCGCTTCGTGCTTTCGCCCTTGTAGTGGATGATGCGGGTGCCGGGGAAATAATAGTTTTTCCAGCCGCCCTGCGTGAGGCGGTACGAGAGGTCGATGTCCTCGCCGTACATAAAGTAGTCCTCATCAAGCAGCCCGACTTCATCCAAAGCGGCCTTGCGCAGCAGCATAAAAGCCCCGCTCAGCACCTCAATCTCGTGGGTTTCGTCCTTATCCAGAAAGCCCAAGTGGTAGCGCCCGAAGGTGCGCGACTTCGGAAACACGCCCGCCAGCCCGAACATCTTGTAGAAGGCCACGGCCGGCGTGGGCAGGGCGCGCTTGCTTTCGGGCAGGAACTGGCCCTGGCCGTCGAGCATTTTGATGCCCAGGCCGCCGCAGTCGGGGTGCGCGTCCATAAAATCGCAGCAGGCGCGGAAGGTGTCTTCCTCCACCACGGTGTCGGGGTTCAGCAGCAGCTGGTACTGGCCGGTGGCGCGGCGCAGGGCCTGGTTGTTGCCTTTCGAGAAGCCGGGGTTGTCGCGGTTGGCAATGAGGATGACCTCCGGGAAACGCGCCCGTACCATAGCCACCGAGCCATCGGCCGAGTTGTTGTCGACCACGAACACCTCCACCGGCTGGCCCAGCTTCTCCACGGCCCGCCGCACCGAGAGCAGCGCCTGCTCCAGAAAATAGCAGACGTTATAATTAACAATGACGACGGAGAGCTTGACCACGGGGGGCGAAATTACGGGCAGAACGGTCATTGCGAGCACAACGCAGTTACCTGTCACATTTTTGGTGATTATATTAAATAATGTGACAAGGATTATCAGTTAAGAAAAAGCCCCGATTCGGGGGAGAATCGGGGCTTTATGTTCAAAAGGCGGTAGTGGCCGCGCTTCCATCGCTCTTGGTCAACGATGCGATGGCTCGCGTCCCGTCCGCCTTACAACATCATTCCGCCGGTGGCCTCAAGGCGCTGGCCGTTGAGCCACCGCGCGGCATCGGTGCAGAGGAAGGCCACGATGCCGCCGATGTCGTCGGGTTCGGCGACGCGGCCCAGGGCCGTAATCTGGGCCACGTAGGCGCGGATTTCGGGCGTGTCCGTCATGGCCCCGCCGCCGAATACGGCCCCGGGCGCTACCACATTGGCGGCAATGCCCCGGCTGCCCAGCTCCAGGGCCAGGTAGCGCGTGAATACTTCCACCGCGCCTTTCATGCTGGCGTAGGCCGAGGTCCCGGCGAACGCCACCCGCGTGGTACCGGAAGAAATATTAATAATCCGGCCGCCGTCGCGTAGGAGCGGCAACGCCTTTTGCGTGAGGAAGTACACGCCCTTGAAATGAATGTTGAGCATCTCGTCAAACTGCGCCTCGGTGTTCTCGGCAATGGAGGCGGTCAGGCTGGTGCCAGCGTTGTTGATGAGAAAGTCGAACCGGTCGGTGCCGAACGTATCGGCCAGGGCGGTGGTCACCTGGGCGAAGAAGGCTTCGAACGTGCTGCTATCGGCGGCGTTGAGGGGCAGGGCCACGGCGCGGCGGCCCAGGGCTTCAATGGCGGCCACCACGGCGGCGGCTTCGGCCTGCTGGCTGCGGTAGGTCAGGATGACGTCGATGCCCTGCTGGGCCAGTTTCAGGGCCATGTCTTTGCCCAGGCCCCGGCTGCCGCCGGTAACGAGGGCGATTTTGGAAGTACTCATAGGGAGTGTGTTTGTGGTGTTGATTGAACACGACAAAGGTCACCTGCCCTACTTCCGGCAGTGTTGTACCCGCCAATCAGCTTCTTGTAGAAATCAAACCGGTACGGCCGCCAGCGTCCGGAAAGCGCCGGGGCTCACGGTGGCATAGCGGCGGAAGAAATGCGAGAAGTGCGCCACATCGACGAAGCCCAGGCAGTCGGCAATTTCCCAAAGCGTCCATTCCGATTCGCGTAGCAGCACCTTGGCTTCCTGCGCCAGCCGTCCGCCAATGAGGTCGGTGGTGGTGCGGCCGGTGCTGTCCTTGAGCACCTTGTTGAGGTGGTTGACGTGCACGGCTAGGTGGTCGGCAAAGTCCTTGGCGGTGCGCAGCGGCACGCGCTGCTGGGGCGTGGTGAGCGGAAACTGCCGCTCCAGCAGCTCCACGAAGCGCGAGGCCAGCCGGGCGGCGGCCGAGTGGGCAGGGTGCAGCGTGGTGGCGGGCTGCCGCTTCTGGCCCAGGTGCAGCAGCTCCAGCACGTAGGCCCGCAGCAGGTCGTACTTGTGGGCGTAGTCAGAAGCCAGCTCCTCGCGCATCTGGGTGAAAATACCCGCCGCCCGCGCCGTTTCGGCTGGCGTTAGCTGAAACACGAGGTAGCCATCGGCCCGGAACAGCGGCAGCTTATCGGGGGTAAGCCCGCCCAGCACCGGCAGCAGAAACTCGGCCGTGAACAGGCAAAACTGCCCCTGCTGCGGCTCGGTGGGCCACCACTGAAACGCGACCTTGGGCGTCGAAATTACCAGGGCATCGGGAGCGATGGCAATGGTCTGGTCGGCGTATTCGGCGCGGCTGTGGCTGCGCAACAGACTGATTTTGTAAAAGGAGCGGCAGGGGTAAGACGTGGCGGGCCGCAGCTGGTTCACCTCCCAAAAGTCGGCCAGGTCAAACACATTAAAGTGGCCAACCTCGCGCTGAATGCCCCCGGGCAGTAGCGTCGTCAGGTCGAGGCCAATGCAGGGAGCTAGTTCCTGATAGAGAGTAGTGAGCGCGGCGGTGGTCATGGCAGCAGGTGACTTGTAGGATTCAAAGCTTCAGCAACTCGCTTCGATGCAGAAGGTTTGCCATCACCTGAACGGTAGGGTTGAATGAAAACAAAAAGCCCCGGCTCTGCAAAAGAGCCGGGGCTTGAAACCGTGGATAATGCGCACGCTACTGCACTATTGCCCTACCGGGCCTGGCGCAGGCGGTCGACGATGCTGCGGCCGAGGGTAATTTCGTCGGCGTATTCCAGCTCGCCGCCCATCGGAATGCCCCGGGCAATGGTGCTGATGTGAACGTTGGGCAAATCGCGCAGGCGGCGCGAGAGGTAGAAGGCTGTGGTGTCGCCCTCCATCGTGGGCGAGATGGCGAGGATGACCTCGCGCACGTCCGAGTCTTCGCCCGAAGCCCGCTCTACCAAGGAATCAATGTGCAAATCGGAAGGCCCAATGCCTTCGATGGGCGAAATCACGCCGCCCAGCACATGGTACACTCCTTTGTACTGGCCCGTGTTTTCAATGGCAATGACGTCGCGCACGTCCGACACCACGCAAACCAGGCTGTGGTCGCGCAGCTTATTGGCGCAAATGCCGCATTCCTCGGCGTCGGAAATGCTGTGGCAGGTTTTGCAGTAGGTGATTTCGAAGCGCATTTTGGCCAGGGCCTCGGCCAGGGTGGCCGTGGTGTCCATTTCGGCCTTCAGCAGGTGCAGGGCCAGGCGCAGGGCCGTTTTGCGGCCGATGCCGGGCAGGCGTGACAGCTCGCCGACGGCGTTTTCAATCAGTTTGGATGGGAATTCCATTCAGAAAATGTGAGAATGTGCTGATGTGGAAATGTGCGAAATGAAGGTGTGCTGGTCTTAAAATTCAGCACATTTCCACATCAGCACATTCTCACATCAAATAACGTCGGCGGCGATACCACGGTCGTGAATGGCGGTGCAAAGGGGCTCCAGCTCCTCGTAGGTGCCCATTTTGACGGCGCACTTGCCTTTGTAGTGGATAAGCAGGGTGCATTGCTCGGCCTGCTCGGGCTGGTGCCCGCACACGTCCATCAGGGTTTTGATGACGTGGTCGAAGGTGTTGATGTCGTCGTTGTACACCACCAGGTTGCGCAGTTCCACGGCTTCTTCCAGCAGCAGAACGTCATCTTCGTAATCAATTTGCGGACGGGTATTCATAGGGCAAATTTACGCAGGAAAGCCCGCGTGAGGCAGCCAGTAATAACCCCCAATCCGTCTTATTCGTTTCGTCGGTTCCGGGAGATTTGTCCCGCGCCCCATCGTTTTCGGGCGTAGTTTTCCGTTTCGCCACGTCAGCTTTCGCCGGCCCGCTCCTTTTCCGCTCCCGCTTGCCATGCCCGTTCCCTCCGCCGATTTCAAAAAAGCCCTCAAGCGCCTCTCCGAGCCCGAAAAGGAAGCCCTGCTGCTCCGCGCCGTGCGCCGCGATGCCGAGCTCTACGAAACCTTCCGCTTCGAGCTGCTGGCCGACGTGACCCTGGGCCAGATTCAGGAAGAAACCGCCGACCGCATCCACGAGCTATTTGCCGTGGCCGTCACCGGCCGCCTGCTCAACCGCAGCCTCGTGAAGGCCGTGCGCGCCGGCGTGCAGGAGGCCGCCCGCGCCCGCCGCATCACCAAAAACAAGCAGCTCGAAATCGACCTGCTGCTCTACATCCTGCGCCAGTGCATCGATAACTACTCGGGCCAGTTCGACAGCGTGTGGGACGGTTTCTACAACGCCACCGCCCGTCTGGCCGCCCGCCTACCGGCCCTCGTCCTCAAAACCCTGCACGAAGACCTGTGGGTCGAGTATCAATCAGAATTAGACGACGTGCTGCGTGAGTTGCACAGCCGAAAAAAAAGCCACAACCTAAAATTCGAGCTGCCCCGCAAATTTGAAATCCCCGAATAAAAAAAGCCCGCCGAATCCGGCGGGCTTTTTTTA
>JAQBNT010000238.1 GCA_028288445.1 Hymenobacter sp.
GATGTTGACCGTAGCGCCGGGGGCGGCCGTAGTCGGCGTTACGCTGATGATGGTGGGAGCCTGCGCCATGGCGGCAGCGGGCAGTAGCAAACCCAGCGTGGCCAGGCAAAACAGACGAGCGGCGGGAGTAGCGAGCGTAAACATAATGCTGATAATGAAGCGGAGTGACTTGGGGAAGGGCCAGCTTATTGGTGGCCGTTTTGATGATACAAAGCTCCTCACCGGGGCCAGGCGGCATTTTTTCCTTCGTCTAACCCCGCCGTTTCCTCGTTCAATGCAGCCGATTTCCCCGCGAAGGAAAACGGGACTGTAACCGGCCAAAAAGGGCTTAACGAGCCAACTGAGGGAGTTTTGCCCGCGCTATTCTGGCTTCCACCGGGCGCTATCGGCAAGTCGTCGGCCCAAAACGACCGTTGGGCGACGCAAAGCCCCCGCCTAGAGAGCTACAACAACGCGGGCGTGTGGAACCAGAACGCCATCGTGGTAGAAGGCCCCAGCTTCGATTCCTGCCTGGGCCACCCGGCCGGCAACGGCGAGTACCACCACCTCAACCCGCGCTGCCTCTACAACGACCACGACAGCAGCCGCCACGCCCCGCTCATCGGCTTCGCGCTCGATGGCTACCCCATCTACGGGGCCTACGGCTACGCCAATGCCAACGGCACCGGGGCCATCAAAAGCCTGAGGACTTCGTACCGCGCCCGCAGCATCACGGCCCGCACCACGCTGCCCGACGGCAGCACCGCCCCCTCGGCCGGCCCCGCCATCAACGCCACCAAGCCGCTGGGCTATTATGTAGAAGACTTTGAATACGTAGCCGGGCGCGGCGATTTGGACGTGCACAACGGCCGCTTCTGCGTGACGCCGGAGTACCCGGCCGGCACCTACGCCTACTTCGTCACCATCAACAGCCGGTACGAAGGCGCGTACCCCTACACGCCCGGCCCTACCTATGGCGTGGTTCCGGCCGGGGCCATCGGCCCGCAGTCGGGCCACGCCGTGGTGAACGAGCCGGTGACGACCTACGTGGTGACGGCCACTTTCCTGGCCGCCGGCCTGCAAGTCAGTGCCTACCCCAACCCGGCCAGCGGCACGCTGACGGTAGCGCCCGAGGGTGGCACGGCGAACGACTTGCACGCCACGCTCTTCAACGCGCTGGGCCAGCCCGTTACGGCTGCGGCAGCCCTGCATCCGTCGGTGCCGGCGGATTTTGATTTATCGAATCTGGCGGCCGGGGTTTACTACCTTAAAGTGCAGGGCGCAGGCATTGGCGGCACCCAGAAAATCGTAGTAACGCATTGATGCCGTTCTGCCTCACGCCGGTTTTTTTTGGATGATGTAAAAGCTCATTTCCTTGCGGGCCACAAACCCCAGGTGCTCATAGAGCTTGATGGCCCGCGTGTTGTCGGCTTTCACATGCAGGAATGGGGTGCCCGCTGCGGAAACAATGCGCCGGGCCTGGCGCTGAATGAGCTGGCCGGCGTAGCCCCGGCCCAGATGGTCGGGGTGGGTACATACGGCGCTGATTTCGGCATAAGGTGTCGGGTTCATGCGCTGCCCGGCCATGGCCACCAGCTCATTGCCTTCAAAAATACCCTCGTAATGCCCAAACGCAATGGTGGTGGGGAAAAACGGGCCGGGGTTGGTCTGCTTGGTGAGGGCCAGCATGGCGGGCACATGCGCCGGCCCCAGCGGCACCGGGAGCGGCCCTGCCCAAGCGCCGGCGGCGGGCGGGCGCTCCTGCACCATTTGTAATACGGCCATGCGCTGCACCACTTCCCAGCGGGCCGGAATGGCCAGCGGCACCGGGCTCACCACACCCAGCAGGCGCCCGGCGGGCACGCGGGCGTGCAGCAGGGCAAAGGCTTGCGGCGTAAAGGTTTCGAACCCGGCAAAAGGCGACACGTCGCCGGCAAAGCACTTCACCTCCGCCGAGCCGGCATCCAGGTGTTTGTTGCCCGAAATCAACGCGTTCCAGACGGGGTTATCGAGTACGTGGGCCATGATGGTTCGGCGTTTTAGCGCGAGCCCAAAAGTACGCGTTTCGCCCCTGGTGCACCCCTAAAGCCCTGGGTATTCAAAATCCAGCGCCACGCCGTAGGCCGTGGTTCGGCCAGCGCCTGGTCCAACAGCTGCGCCGATGGCTGCCCTCCGCCATTCACCGGACGTGTCCACCCGACTCCTACAGCCGCTCGCGCACCTGGCGCAGCACCCGCTCCACCTCGTTGCGCATGTCGCCGCTGTCCACCACGTGGTTGTTGTTCATGAAGGTGAAGGCCACCAGCCGGCCGCTTTTGGTGCGCAGGTAGCCGCACACGTTGAGGTTGTTGCTCAGGGTGCCGGTTTTGCCCCACACCCAGGGGCCGGTGGCGTCGTGGTAGCGCTTGCGCAGGGTGCCCTGGCCGCCGCCGGCCGCCAGCAGGCTGAGCAGGCGGCGCTCGGGCACCTCCTGGTGCAGCTTGAGCAGCAGCGCCGTGAGGGTGCGCGGGGTGATGAGGTTGAGGCGCGAGAGGCCCGAGCCATCGACCCAGACCACGGGGTCGGGCAGGCCGGTGAGCAGGTTTTTGCGGGCGTAGCGAATCACGCGGCCGGTGCTGAGCGAGTCGTGCCGGCCGATTTTGGTGCTGCACATCAGCAGCAGCTGTTCGGCCAGGAAGTTGTCGCTCACGCGCAGCATCCGGCGGTAGAGGGAGTCCACGCGCAGGCCATTTAGGGTCCGAATAGAGTCCAGTCCCGGCCGGGGTCGCCACACGGCCCCGGTGGTGGCGCGGCGCAGCGTGTCGCCCAGCAGCCGCAGCATCAGCCCGCTGCTGGTGACGAAGGGCGTTTCATCGACCCACTTTTTGGTGGTGGGCAGCACGTAGAAGCGGTTTTCGTGCAGGGCCCGGATGATGTGGGTGTCCTTATCCAAGCCGGGCGTGAGCAAATCGGGCGCGGCCGGCCCCACCAGCGGCGCGAAGAAGCGCGGCAGCACCCGCACCCGCGACTGCGCCGCCAGCCCCGGCCGCACGGCCGCCACGCCGCCGTTGCGCACCGGCGCGGGCGGCGTGGCGTAGAAGCGCACGGTGTTGCCGTAAATCGGGAAGGCGGCGCGCTCGGGCTGGAAGTAGTAGCCGTAGTCGTCCCAGGTCCAACTGGGGCCGAAGGGGGCCACGCAGGCAATGGCGCAGTAGGCCAGGCTGGTCTCGGGGCGGTGCAGCAGGAAGTTGTAGGCGCGGCGGCTGGGCACGTCGCCGTGCAGCAGCGTGGGGTCGCCGGTGCCCTGGAAGAACAATGTGTCGTTGCGGCTGAAGTAGCGCAGGCTGGGCAGCGAGTCGCCGAGCAGGTGCAGGCCGGTGTAGAAGCTGAACAGCTTCATGTTGCTGGCCGGCGTGAAATACTTGGTTTCCTGAAAGCCGTAGAATGGCCGGGTGCTGTCGGCGTAGGCCAGGCTGATGCCCACCTGGTGCTGGGCCAGCACCGGCGAGGCCGCCAGCAGCGAATCAAGCCAGGGCAGGCGCGGGCCGGGCAGCGGCGCGGCAGCCACCAGCGGCTTCTCGGGGGCCTGGGCGCAGGCCGATAATTGGGTGGTACCAATAATGAGTAGCAGCAAAAAATAGAGCGGACGTAGCATGGGTCGCAACTTACGCAGCAAACGGGGCTGGGGTGGCTTTTAAAGAAGTATTCATTGCTGGCGCTCGCGCAAAACCTCACCCCGCCGGGCACGGCCCCTGACGATTTCAGGCGTTAGAGCCGCCGTGGCTCCCCTCTCCCTAAGGAGAGGGGCCGGGGCCGTGTCCGGCAGGAGTGAGGTTCCACCCGTGAGGCACGCATAAGTCCTAAAAAAATCAAAACCCCTCCCATCCTGTTGTTGTCAACTTTTCCATCATCCGCAGAAAGCCCTAACATAATTATGTCCACCAACGCCCTGTTCGCGCCCTTTGCGCTGAAATCCCTGCAACTCAAAAACCGCATTGTAATGGCTCCCATGACCCGCTCCTTCTCGCCCAACGGCGTGCCGGGCGCGGACGTGGCCGCCTACTACCGCCGCCGCGCCGAGGGCCAGGTCGGCCTCATCCTCTCCGAAGGGACGGTGGTGGAGCGCCCGGCCTCGTCCAACGACCCCAACATTCCGCATTTCTACGGTGAAGCCGCGCTGGCCGGCTGGCAGCACGTCATCGACGAAGTGCACGCCGCCGGGGGCCAGATGGGGCCGCAGCTCTGGCACATGGGCGTGATGGCCGAGCACCGCTCGGGTTGGAAGCCGTCGGAAAATTTTGAAGGGCCCTCCGGCCTCATCAAGCCCGGCCAGGCCACCGGCAAGGCCATGACCGAAAACGACATCACCGACACCATCGCCGCCTTTGCCCGCGCCGCGGCCGATACCAAGCGCCTCGGCTTCGACTGCCTGGAGCTACACGGGGCCCACGGCTACCTCATCGACCAGTTTTTCTGGGCCGGCCTGAACGAGCGCACCGATGCCTACGGCGGCGACGACCTGACCCAGCGCAGCCGCCTGGCCGTGGAATTGGTGCGGGAAGTGCGCCGGGCCGTGGGCGAGGAATTCGCCATCAGCCTACGCCTCTCCCAGTGGAAGCAGCAGGACTACGAGGCGAAGCTGGCCCACACGCCCCAGGAAATGGAGGCCTGGCTCCGGCCCCTGGCCGATGCCGGCGTGGACATTTTCCACTGCTCGCAGCGCCGCTTCTGGGAGCCCGAGTTCGAGAGCGAAGGCTCGGACCTGAACTTTGCGGGCTGGGTGAAAAAGCTCACCGGCAAAACCACCATCACCGTGGGCTCGGTGGGCCTGTCGGGCGAGTTCCTGGCCGGCTTCGCGGGCGAAGCCTCCGAGCCGCACGCCATCGATGAGCTGCTGCGCCGCCTCGACCGCAACGAGTTCGACCTCGTGGCCGTGGGCCGCCAGCTCATTGTGGACCCAAACTGGGTGGAGAAAATCCGGGAAGGCCGCGCCGATGAGATGGTAGGCTTCAGCCGCGAGGCCCTGCGCACGCTGGTGTAAGGCCGGCGGTGCGCGGGCCGCTTTTTGCGGCTTTGAGCTATTCAGGGTCCCAGTCGCCCGGCAACGCGGGGGCTGGGATTCTTTGCTATAAGAGTCGGTATAGAGCTGCCCAGATGACACTGAAACATATCTGGCAAATAGTCGTGAATATGTTTCAGACGTTGAAACATATTCATTATTTTTATCAAAATAAGTTTCAACCACCTTCTGCGCTTCATGGCCCGCCCTTCCAATTTCCCCGACTCGCGCCTGGCCGTTATGCGGCAGTACCTGGGCCTGCCACAGCAGGAGCTGGCCGGTTTTCTGGGTATCAGCCGCAGCCTGCTGGCCAACCTCGAAGCCAACCGCCGCGCCATGAGCCGGGCGGTGTATGAGCGCGCCGCGCCGCTGCTGGCCCTGGTGCCCGAAGGGGCGCTGCACCTAGTGCTAAGCATCCCGGAGCCGCCCCCCGCCCTGCCCACCGCGCCGGCCCCCGGCCCCCTCGAAGCCCGCCGCGACTACTGCGTGTGGCGCGCGGCCAACCTGCGCTACGAGCTGCACCCCCTGCACCAACGGGCCGCCGTGGGCCTGCGCTGGCAGCAGGCGCTGCCCGCGCTGCTGGCCGCCCTGCCCCCGGCCGCGCCCGACCCCGCCCCGCCCGGCGACTGGTCGCGCTTCACCTACCCGCGCGAGCTGGCGCAGCTCTGGGCCACCGCCTTCACCGCCGACGACGCGGCCCGCTGCCACCTGCTCCGGCTGCAAGCCGAAACGCTGGAAACGGAAGCGGCGGCCCTGGCCGCGCTCCTCGCGGAATCAGAAGCCCCGCCGCCGGAAGCCTAGCGAAAGCGGCACGGCCGCGGCGGCCGTCATTTGCCGGCCGGCAGCGGGCTACCGCTGCACCGCGGCCTCGGCGGGTGGCTGGGCGGGTGCGCCGGCTGCCGCCGGGGCGGTCCCGAACCGGGCCTTCAGCTCGTCGTAGGCGGCGGGCGAGATGGCCAGGTGCTGCACCACGGTAGCCGTCGATTCGGAGGCTTTGCCTTTGTCGTCTACTTTGGGGGTCACGTTTTCCAGCGTCAGGTACTGGCAGCCGGGGTCGTTGGCCACGCGGTGCAGCTTGAGGCGGGCGAAAGGGTCGGGCCCGGCCGGGGCGGCGTGGGGCAGCAGGGTCCGAAACTGGCCGGTTTCGAGGGCCGTGCGGGTCTGGGCCGCATCGTGGGCGTAGGCAAGGGGGTGGGCCAGGGTTTCCTCATCGGCCCACTCGTTGGCGAGCTCCGAGAAGGGCTCATCGGCCTGCGAGCGGGCCAGCAGGTAAGCCCCGCCGAGGATGATAACCAGCTCAACCGCCCAGACAACCCACAGAAACGCGCCCGAAGGCGTCGCGCCTTTCAGTGTCCAGGTGCCGGTTGCGTTGATTTTGCCAATGGCCGCCCACATCGCGGCGGGGTGGGTGAGCACGTCGAGAAACAGGCCCGCGCTGAACGAGGTGCTGGTGTCGGCCTCGCGCCCGGTGCCGGTGGTTTCGGAGTTGAACAGCAGCGTGAGGTACACGCTCCACTCCAGGTAGATGGCGGCCAGGCCCACCACCACCGCCAGCCCGGCCACGCCCCGGGGGCTGCGCAGCTTGCCGGCCCGCGCCAGCAGCATCAAAATTCCGCCCAGCACCACCCCGAAACCCAGGCAGATAAAGAAGTTGATGTAGACAAACGGAATGTACCAGATGGCATAGATGTAGACCAATGCCAGCACGGCAGCGGCCAGCACGCCACCCAGCAAAAACAGCAGCACGCCCCCCAGGGGCATTTTATTGGAAGGCTGGTAATAAAGACTCATGCGGAAGGGAAAAGGTGAAAAGGAAGGGAAATCAGCCGCAATAAACGACACTGTCTGGCAACGCTGTATTTCTACTCGTTTGTCATCCTGAGCTTGCGAAGGACCTTCTCCCGTAAGAACAATGGCTGCTCAGGCGTGAGAAGGTCCTTCGCAAGCTCAGGATGACAGGTTTTATTCGACTTTCTAAACGGCCTCAATGAAATGCCGGGC
>JAQBNT010000277.1 GCA_028288445.1 Hymenobacter sp.
ACTGGCCCTTTGCTATTGGCCCGTGTGGCTGATTTTACGGCTTACTTGATTTTACCCCCGGCCGCTGGCTACTACCAGTTGGTGCAGCGGTTCGTTGAAGCCGATGGCATCCACCAGTTCTTCCAGCGGGAGGTGCAGGCGGTATTTCCAGAAATGGCTGGGGTTGCTGGGCACGTTGATTTGCTCGTCGTGTGGGTTGGCGCGGCGCAGGTGGCTGTCGATGGCCAGCAGGTCCTGGAGCGGGAAAATGGCCCACATGGCCGGCGAGTGCAGGTGCTGCACCAGGATTTCGCGCGCCACCCAAGGCTCGCAGTAGAACGGGGCCACCTCGCGCCAATGGCCGAGCATGGTTTCGAAGAAGCGCTGGGTGCGCACCCGGTCTTCCTCCCACCAGCCGCGCACGGTGCTCATGTCGTGGCTGCTGGTCGTGACCACGCTCAGGTAGGGCGCGCTGTCGGGGTGTCCGAATTCGGTTTCGGGGTTCGAGGGCATCCGCTGGATGTTGAGGCCCAGAATGCCGAGTTCCTTCATCACGCCGGGCACCGAGGCGGGCACCATGCCCAGGTCTTCGCCGCAGATGAGCATGTCGGTGGCGTAGCGCACGGGCGGCAGCTTCACCAGGCCCTGCTGCCGCCAGAATTCCTCGTGGCGGCGGAAGAAGAAGTCGATGTAAATGTCGTCGTAGAGGCGGCGACGGTCCTCATCAGAGTCCAGCTCGCGGAACGAGTAGCTCTTGTTCAGGGTGATGCGCGGGTGGTAGAAGTCGTTGCCGGCAGGTACGAAGAGAACCTCATTCACCAGGGCAAACAGGCCCTTTTGCAGCCAGGCGAAATACTCGGCGTGCTCGGGATAGGCGGCTACTTTTTGGGCGATGTAGGCTTCGATTTTGCGCTGGTCGCTCACCGCTTCCTTGAGGTGGATGCGGCCGTAGCTGGCATCGTCCATATACTCATCGAACACGGCCTGGGCCTCACCCTGGAAGATATCCTGGAGCATGTGCCAGCGGATGTAGGGCTCGCAAAGGCGCGAGGAATCGAACCAGCCCAGGCGGCGCTCAATCTCGTGGCGGTGCAGCGGCAGGGCGGGCGCGAAGTGGCCCAGCAGGCCTTCCACCGACTCAATGGGCATTTCCCAGATGCGGAAGAAGCCCAGGATGTGGTCGATGCGCAGGGTATCGAAGTAGCGGGCGAGGTGGCCCATGCGCTGCTTCCACCAGAGGTAGCCGTCCTCGGCCATGCGCTCCCAGTTGTAGGTGGGAAAGCGCCAGTTCTGGCCGGTGGTGGAGAAATCATCGGGCGGGGCACCGGCCTGGCTGTCCATGTGGTACAGCTCGGGCTGGGTCCAGGCGTCCACCGAGTGGCGGTAGATACCGATGGGCAGGTCGCCTTTCAGCACCACGCCGCGGCTGCGGGCGTAGTCCACGGCGGCGCGCAGCTGCTTGTCGAGGTGGTATTGGGTGAAGAAGAACAGGCCGTAATCGTCGTAGTCGGCGGCGGTTTCGGCAGTCAGCTCGGCCAGGTTCTGCGGGGTGCGAAACTGCGCGGGCCACTGCTGGAAATCGGCGGTGTGGTACCGGTCGCGCAACGCGGAGAAGGCGGCGTAGGGCACCAGCCAGTCGGCCTGACTGGCGTAGAACTCGCGGTATTCGGGGTCGGCCAGGAAGGTGGCTTTCTCCTGTTTGTAGAGCAGCTTGAGAAACTTCCACTTGGCGTTCATCACCGGCTCATAGTCCACGAAATCCTTGGCGTTGAGCGCGGCTTTCAGTTCGGCTAATTCCTTGGCAGCCTTCTTGTCCTTGAGCGCGGCGATGCCTTCGAGGTGAACGAACTGCGGGTGTAGCGCAAACACCGAAATGGCCGCGTACGGGTACGAATCGACCCAGGTGTGAGTGGCCGTGGTATCGTTGATGGGCAGAATCTGAACCAGCTTGAGGCCGGTTTGCACGGCCCAGTCGGTCAGCAACTTCAAATCGGAGAACTCCCCTACCCCGAGGCCGGCGGCGCTGCGCATGGCAAACACGGGCAGGGCCACGCCGGCCCCGCGCCAAGCGGTGGCGTACTGGTAGGCTTCGTCGTTGAAAACGCGGGCCACGGTGCGGTCCTGCGTGGCGGGAATGACGCGGTTTTCGCCGCCTTCCATGTCGAGGGCGTGGCCAGCGGCGGCGTCCCACATGGCGTATTTATAGAGGCAGTTTTCGCCGGGGTTTTGCAGCGCCACGGTGCCGCTCCAGATGGGGTAGTCGGCATCAGACAAAACCAACGCTTTGGTGTTGTCCCAAGCCCCCAGTGCGGGGTCGGAGCCGAGGATGCAGAGGCCATGCTGCGGTTCCACGCGCGGAGCGAGGAGGCGAAAGGTGGTTTCGCCGGCGGCCGTTTTAGCGGCTGGCTGTTGGGTTTCGGTTGTTGAAACTGGAGCAGCTTCCGCAGTAGTTTTAGTGGCTTTCGAGCCTTTAGCAGCGGCGGGAGCCTTGGCTTTTTTGGCGGCCGCGATTGGTGTGGCTTTGGCCGGACGGCGGAAAAGGGCTTTGGTGAACGCGGCGGTCAGCAACTCGTTTTCGGGCTGGGCAGGGGCGCGCCAGTAGTCGGCCAGGTTCAGGCGCTGGGTGCGGGAGGCATCGTAGGTAATGCGGCGGTTGGGGCCGGCTTCCCAGTGCTCGCCGCCGGTATTGGCATCGCGCAGCACATACTTATAGGTAAGCTCGCCCACGGCATCGGGCACGGTCAGTTCGATGCTCCAGCAGGTGCTGGCTTCGTCGTAGTTCATGTCGGCAGCTGCCGTGGGCTGCCAGTTGCCAAGGTCGGGATGGGAGCCGCACACGGCCAGACGCTGGCCCAGTACGGTGCGGTAGGGAAGAGAGAAACGGAGAGTCATGGGCAATCGGTGGGGTTTTGGGAGGCGCAAGATAGGGACTTGCGGAGAGAGGATTTATGAAGCCGGAATAGCGCCGGGATGCTCAAACGGTTGCGCACGGGCAGCCGCCCGGGCCGGGGATTACGCAGCCGGGCTGGGTTGCGTTCGCCTGACAGGGCGATGGCCATTTTGCCAACCCCAGCCGCCGGTTCTGCGTTTGGGAAGGTGCTCCTGCTTTGTGTTGCTGCTAATTACCTTCCGCCTTGTCCACTTTTCTGCGTCGTGCCCTTTACGGAATTCTAGGGTTAATAGCTCTGGTCCTGCTCCTTATTATAGGAGTGGTCGTGTTTTTGCAATTTCCTTCGGGCCAAGACTTTGTGGCCAGTAAAGCCGAAAGCTACCTGCGTGATAAGCTCAAAACGGAGGTCCGAATCGGGAAATTCAGGACCGATTTCCGCCACGCCATCAATCTCGACGGTGTGTATCTGGCCGACCAGCAGCGCGACACGCTTTTATCGGTTGGCCACCTCGGTGTCGACCTCGATATCTGGGCATTACTGCACAGCCAGGTAAATATTTCCAACGTGGAATTGAACGACGGCCGCGTGCGCCTCACGCGCACCGAGCCCGACTCGGTGAACAACTACGACTTTATCATCGACGCTTTCGTCGACCCCAGTGCACCGGTTGATACCACCGCCTCGGCGCTGAAATACGACATCGGCAAGGCACGACTCACCAACATCTACTTCACGCAGCTCGACCAGGTGACGGGTTCTGACATCCGGGCCAAAGTCGGCGAGTTCACGGCCAACATGGACGAAGTGGATGTGGATAAGTCTATCTATAAGGTGGATAACGCGGCTTTACACCGCTCGGCCATCAGCATCGTGCAAACCAAAACGGCCCCGGAGGTGGAAAATCCCGGCCCCACCGAGCCGCTCACCCTGCAATTTGGCCTGAACCACGCCGCGCTCGACAGCGTGCAGTTCGTGTATAAGAACGGCCCGGCGGCGCAGTTCATCAGCACCAATATTGGCCTGGCCGACATCACCGCCAAGGACATCAACCTGCAAAAGCAGCGCGTGAGCCTGAGCAAGCTAACGCTCAAAAACACCACCTTCGCCTACTCCCAGAACGAGGCCGTGCCCGTGGCCGAGCGCGTGGTGAACCCCGCCGAGGCCGTGCGCAAGCTGGACGAAGCCACCGACAAGGCCAAAGCCGCCACGGGTCAGTCGGCCGCCTCGCCGGGCTGGCGCGTGCTGCTGGACGAGTCCGACATCAGTGGATTGGCGGTGAAGTTTGACAATTTCAATCAGCCGAAGCAGAAAACGCGCATCCCGGCGCTCGACTATAACCACCTCAATTTCACCGACCTCGTGCTGAATACGCACGATTTGAGCTATTCCGAAAATCGCACTACCGGCAAAGTCGACAACCTAGCCGGCAAGGAGCAGAGCGGCTTCCGCATCGATTCGTGGAAGGCCAATGTGGTGTACGACTCGGTGCAGATTCGCCTCGACAGTCTCGATTTGATTACGCCGCACACCCGCATTCGGCGCACGCTGGCCATTGGCTATGAAAGCCTGGCGGCATTGGGCGACATGAAAAAGCTGCCCAATCTGAAGATTGAAGGCGATTTGCGGAACGTGCGGCTGGGCTTCCGCGACATTCTGTACCTGGCCCCGCAGCTGGCCGGCACCTCGCCGTTCAATACCGGCCCCAACCAATCGGTTCTGCTGAACGGGCAGATTGCCGGGCGCGTGGGCGATTTCTCGGTGCGTAACTTGGAGTTTGTGGGGCTGCGCAATACGGTCCTCAAGGCCCGGCGCGGCCGGATTCAGGGCCTGCCGAATACGGATGCGCGGCTGTATGCGGACCTCGACATTCAGCAGTTCAGCACCTCGCGGGCCGATATCCTGAGCCTCGCGCCGAAGGGCAGCATTCCCAGCAACATCAGCATTCCGCCCACGCTGGCCGTGAGCGGCACGTTCCGAGGCCGGCCTACTACGCTGGCGTTTGATACTAATTTGAAGCTGCGCTCGACTTACGGCAACCTCGCGTTCAGCGGGAAGCTGGGAGCGGCGCAGGCTAACGGACGGCAGCCACTCATCGGTACGTTTGCGGTCGGTGGGTTCGATTTCGGCAAGCTACTGAAAGACCCGACTATTGGGCGCGTCACGGCCACGGGCCGCATCAACGCGACGGGTGATTTGAAAAACCCGGCCTCCCTGGTGGGCCGCGTGCAAAGCACCGTGCAAAGCGCCCGCTACAATGGCTATACTTACCACGGCGTGGTGGCCACCGTCGACCTCGACCGCAACCGCTATATCATCAACGCCAGCAGCAAAAACGACCCCAATCTGAACCTCGACCTGAGTGCCGTGGTGAACCTGCGCGACGCCAAAAACCCCACCTACGAAGTCACGAAGCTGAACCTGCGCGGGGCCAACCTCACGGCGCTGGGCTTCTACACCGGCGGCGACCTGCGCGTGCAGGGCGACTTGGTGGCCAACCTGCGCGGCTCGAACCTAAACACGCTGAACGGCACCTTCAGCGGCCGGCACATTGTAATTGTGCGCGACAACCAGCCCTTCCCGCTCGACTCGCTCAACGGCCGCATCGTGCAGAACGCCAACCGTACACTGGCCACCATCAACTCGGACATTGCTAATGTGAACCTCGATGGCAACGTGCACCTGGGCGACATTGCCACCGAGTTGCAGCAGCACCTGGACCGCTACTTCGATGTGCCCGGTGTGAAGTACGTCCCCAGCTCGGCCGACCGCCATTTCACCTATTCGCTACAGTTGAAAGACCCCAAGCTGGCCACCAAGCTGGTGCCGGGCCTGAAGAAAATTTCCCCCTTCACGCTGGCTGGTGACTACTCGCGGCAGGCCGCCCGCCTCACAGCGAACACCAATATCCCCATTCTTCGGTACCAGAATTACAAGCTCGATTCGCTGCGCCTGAATGTGGATTCGGACCCCGCGAAGCTGGACTACAGCCTGCGCCTGGCCCAGGCCGCTCAGGATTCGACCCTGAAACTGCGCCGCCCCAGCATCACCGGCAACGTATCCAATAACAAGCTGTTCAGCCGCGTGGCCATCCTCGGCGACTCGGCCAACCGCGAGCGGCTGGCGGTGGCCGGCACCTTGCAGGCCCTGGTGCAGGGCGGCGGTAAGAACAGCGGCGTGGTGTACGAATTCGTGGCCGCGCCGCAGCAGGTCATCAACTACGAAAACTGGACGGCCGGCACGAACAACTTCGTGCGCTACTACCCCACCGGCGAGGTGGTGGCTGACGGCCTGAACCTGACCAACGGCCGCAGCACGCTGGCCCTGCAAAGCCAGAACCCGCAGGTTCGCACCTCGCCGCTGGGTGTCACGTTCACCAATTTCGAGTTGGCCGAGCTGGCCCGCATTGTGCAGCAGCAGGATTCGCTGGTGGCCGGCAACCTGAACGGCACGGCGCGGATTGACAACCTAGGCAAGCCCAGCCAGGCCTTCACGGCCGATGCCACAATTAAAAACCTGGTGTTCCAGAAAGCGTCCATCGGCGACATTGCTTTCAAAGCTACCAACCCCGCCCCCAGCCGCTACGACATCGACGCACGCCTGACCGGCGGCGCGGCCGGTACCGTGGGCGGCGCGGGCAACGACGTGCAGGTGCGCGGCACCTACCTCGCCAGCAGCGCCACCCCGCTCAACCTGACCGTGGATGCCAACCGCCTCAACCTGAAACTGGTGGAGCCTTTCTCGGTAGGCCAGGTGCGCCGGGCCAACGGCTACGTACGCGGTCAACTGACCGTGACCGGCGCGCCGAGTGCGCCGGTGGTGCGCGGCACGCTTAACACTTCCGATGACGCGGGATTCGTAGTGCCGCAGCTGGGCTCGCCCTTCCGGATGCCCAACCAGTCGCTCACGTTCGATGACCGGGGCATCGCCTTCAACAACTTCACGGTGCTGGATTCGGCCTCGAACAAGGCGGTTATCAACGGCTACCTGTTGAGCAAGGATTTCGTCAACTACTCCTTCGACATGCGGGCCACGACCAAGAATTTCCTGGCCGTGCGCAGTACCCGCGAGAACAACCAGCTGTTCTACGGCCGCTTGGTGCTCGATTCCGACACCCGCCTCACGGGGCCGGTTTCACTCATTAAAGTCAATACCAACGTGACCGTGGTGCAGGGCTCGAACCTCACGGTGGAGTCGCCCACGGCCACGCCCACCACGGTAGAGCGCGAGGGCATCGTGGAATTCGTGGATAAAAGCGCCCCGCTCGATACCATGCTGGCCCGCAAGCTGGCGGCCGGCGACACGCTGAAAATGGCCGCCTCGGGCTATGACGTGACGGCCGTGGTCACGATTACGGACCGTACGCCGTTCACCATCGTCATCGACCCGGTGAGCGGTGATAACCTGAAAGTGCGGGCCGCTGGTACGCTCAACACCAACATCGCGCCGGACGGCACCATCACCCTCAGCGGGCGGCTGGAAGTGGCGCGAGGGCTGTACCATATGTCGCTCTACAACCTGGCGCAGCGGGATTTTATCATCCGCCGCGGCTCCACCATTACTTGGGATGGCGACCCGTACAATGCCGCGCTCAACATCACGGCCGTGTACAAGGTGCAGGCCGCGCCGGCCGAGCTGTTGGCCGGTCAGGGTGCCGACGACCTCACCAGCGCCACCGTCTCGCGCAACCGCCTGCCGTTTAACGTGCTGCTGAACGTGA
>JAQBNT010000089.1 GCA_028288445.1 Hymenobacter sp.
GCCAGCGGCTTTGCCGGCCTGGAGCTGTTTGCCCGGCTGCGGCAGGCGCTGCTGGCCGTGCAATACTACCTGCCCACCGCCCCGGTGGCCCCGGTGCTGGCCCTGCACGACGAGGTGTTCGGCCCCCACGTCACCTTCGAAACCCTGGAAAGCGAGCACGAGAAGCAGGACATCGAAGGCCTGCTGATAAATGCCTACCAGAACCTGAAATGGGCGCTGCTCAACGCCGAAACCGAGGAGCCGGAGGACGAGGAGCCGTTCTTCCTGTCCGAGCACTACGCCACCTACGCCCAGCTGTGCGACGAAGCCGAAACCTTCATCAACCAGTTCGTCGGCGGCAACGGCTGGGAGGCCCACAACGTCATTGAGCGGGCTTTTCCGCCGTTGGCCGATGACTTTGCCCAGCGGCTGGCCACCTTCCCAGCCCCCCTGCAACGCCGGCTGCTGGACCCCGTGCGCTGGCACGACGACCCCTCGGCCGTGGCCCTGCTGCGCCAGCTCACCGCCGCCTCGCCCCACCCGGACATACGCGCCTTTGCCGCCCGCGCCCTGGCCGAAACCAACCATTAGCGCCGGCTTGCTTCGATTCAACCGCCGTCCTTTCTTTGCGTAGTACAGTGCCTTCCACTACCCCACTTCTCATCCCATGCAAATCAGCGGTAAAGGTTTCTGGCTCCTGGTATTGGTAGCGGCGTGTATGCTGCTCAGCGACTGGCTCCCGGCCCACCACAAGCTGTGGTTCGTGAGCGAAACCGGTCACGTCGGCCACGGCCAGTCCCTGAACGTAGTGATGATTCTCCTGCTATTTGGGCGCTGGAAGCACGCCCGTAACCTCGCCCTGTTCGTGAACGGGCTGCAGTTTCTGTTCGGCGCGCTCATTTTATTCACCGCCTGGAAGTGGGGCCAGCCCTTGCTGGGCTACACCCTCACCACCCTGCTAAACCTCGTGGTGCTCAAGGTGCTGAGCGACTCCCGCGCCGTACGCAACTTTTTGCAGGCGCCGCCCGCCCATACGGTGCGCGAAACCAGTCATTAGGAACGGTCAATAGCGGTGAGCGCCTGGCTGGCGCTACTCTCCACACCAAAAGGGCACCCACGCCAGGCGGGTGCCCTTTCCTATTGCCAGACAGCTTCCCGAAACCCCGGCCTTTTTGCACCGCCGGCATTGCCGCCCGGCTCCCGGCGCACCTGCTGCCGAACCGCCCTTACCAGGGGATGAGCCCGTCGGAAGAAGAGGTGGTGCCGGTGGGGCCATCGGCCGGCAGCAGGGCCAGCCGGATGGCCTCCGCCGCGCCCTGCGCCGGGGTGTCGGTGCCCGCGAAGCCGTTCAGGTCGGTGGCCGTGTAGCCGGGGTTGGCCGAGTTTACCTTGATGGCCGTATCCCGCAGCTCGTAGGCCAGCTGCACGGTGAGCATGTTCAGCGCGGCCTTCGAAGCCGAGTACCCCAGCAGGCTCCAGTCGTGCTGGCCCGTGAGGGTGAGCGAGCCCAGTGGGCTGGACACGTTGACAATGCGCCCCGCTGCGGCCTGCTTCACCAGCGGTAAAAAAGCCTGCGTGACGGCCAGCGTGCCCACAAAGTTGGTCTGAAGCACCTGCGCTACGCTGCGCACATCGGCCGTGCCGGGCGAGCCGTCGCCGGGCACATTGATGCCCGCGTTGTTCACCAGGATGTCGAGGCAGCCTTCCTCGCGGTGCAGGTGCGCCGCCGCCGCGTCGAGCGTGGCCTGGTTGTTCAGGTCCACTTCGAGGAACCGGACGTCGCCTTCGGCGGCCAGCTCCGCTGCGGCTTGCTGGCCTTTGGCGGCCTCGCGGGCCCCCAGATACACCCGGCAGCCCGCCTGGAGCAGCCCCCGCACAATCTCTAACCCGATGCCTTTGTTGCCGCCGGAAACCAGCGCTATTTTCTTGTTTGTCATGTTGCCTGTGGGTAATACCTCCTGAAATAGGGAGGTGAATGAGTACGCCACAAAGGTCCGGGGGCCAGTCGGGGGTAAGCTTCGCCAATCAACCCATCTGTTTTAGATTTCAAACAGGGCCAGCCGCCGGAAGTCGCCCGGCGTCTGGCCGGCGTGGCGCTTGAAAAAGGTGCAGAAGTGGGCCACATCGGCAAAGCCCAGGCTATCGGCAATTTCCGAAACGCTCCAGGCGGTTTGCTTCAGCAAGCGCTTGGCTTCCTGCGTCAGGCGGCTGCTGATGAGGGCGGTGGTGGTGTGGCCCGTGGTTTCCTTCAGCACGCGGTTGAGGTGGTTGACGTGCACGGCCAGCTGGTCGGCATAGTCGGTGGCGGTGCGCAGGCGCAACGGCGGCTGCGGGCTCTGGCGCGGAAACTGCCGCGCCAGCAGTTCCGCGAATTGGGTGCCGACGCGCTCGGCGGCGCTGTGCGTGGCCAGCGGGGCGGGGGCCGGCTGCAGCTTCTGCACCAGATGAATCAGCTCCCAGAGGTAGGTGCGCAGCAGGTCGTGCTTGTAGGCGTAGCGGGACGGGAGCTCGTGCGCCATCTTCTCGAAAATGGCTTCCACCGCCGCGCAGTCGGCCTCGGCCACTTCCCACACGGGGTAGGCCCCCGGCTGAAAAATCGGCAGCTCGGCCAGCACCACCCCGGTGCGGGCGGGCAGCAGAAAGGCATCGTCGAAGAGGCAGCAATGGCCGGCGGGCGCTTCGGTGAGCGGCAGCCAGCGGTAGGGCACGCGCGGCGTTACCAGAAATAAGATATTGGTGCCGACGTGCGGGGCCTGGTCGGCGCATTCCACCTGGCTGCGGCCGCGGCAGAGCGTGATTTTGTAGTAGGCCCGCCGGCCAAACGTCATCGGGGGCTCCCGGGGAATGCCCGCCAGCGGAAACACGTTGAAATGCCCCACACCCTGCCCCATATCCGGGGCGGCAATACGCCCACGGCGGACTCCGGCGTAGGAGCACACGCCGCGTAAAAGGCAGATAGCGAATTCGGTTTCATCCGGGCAAGTGTACGAAGCAAACGGGCAAACAGGCGGTGGTACCGGCAGGTTTACTCCCCCGGCTTCAACCGCTGAAACGCGTTGTTCAGCACCTCGGCCCAGGTGGGGTGGGCCAGAATCATGTCCTGCAAGTCCTGGTAGCGCAGGCCGCCCGCCATCGCCAGCTGGAACATGGTCATGATTTCGCCGCCCTGCTCGCAGAACACGGCCGCGCCCAGCAGCCGGTCGTCCTCGCCCACCAGCACCTCCACGAAGCCGTCCGTCTCGCCCGTCTGCACGGCCCGCCCGATGGTGCGGGCCGGCAGCCGGCTCACGCGGTAAGCAATACCCTGTTCCTTGGCCTGGTTCTTTGAGAGCCCGATACGGCCTAATTGCGGCTCCGTGAACACCACGTAGGGGAGGGGCCGGTGCGCGGTAGTGCGCTTGCTGCCGTGCAGCAGCGCATCGCGCACAATGCGGTAGTCGTCATAGCTGACGTGGGTGAACTGCGGGCCGCCCTTCACGTCGCCCAGCGCATACACGCCCCGCGTGCCCGTTTGCAGGTGCTCGTTTACTTCGATGTAGCCTTTCTTGTCGAGGGTGATATTGGTGTGCTCCAGGCCGAGGTCTTTCGTGTTGGGCTGGCGGCCCACGGCCACCAGCAGGTGGCTGCCGCGCAGGCGGCGCTCGCCGTCCTTGGTGGTCACGGTGAGGGTAATGGTGCCGTCGGCGGCGCGGGACACGCGGCGGGTTTCGGCGCTCAGCACCAGCTCCACGCCGGCATCGGTGAGGCATTCTTCGAGCGGGTGGCTCACGTCCGGGTCTTCGCGCGACATCAGGCGGGGCTTGCTGTCGATGACCGTGACGCGGCTGCCCAGCCGCCGGAACATCTGGCTGAACTCGACCCCGATGTAGCTGCCGCCCAGAATAAGCAGGTGCTTCGGCTGCTCCGTCAGGTGCAGCAGCAATGAGTCGCTGGTAAGGTAGCCGCTGTCGGCCAGCCCCTCAATGTCGGGCACGGCGGCCGAGGTGCCGGTATTGATGAAGATAAGCGGGGCCGTGAGCTGCTGCTCGCCGCCGCCCACCAGCGCCACTTGCAGCGTGTGCGGGGCCGTGAACCGCGCCCGTCCCCGAATGAGCGTGATGCCGTCGCGGTCTTCCGTAATCTTGCGGTGGAGGCTGTCGCGCGAGTTCTGGCGCAGGGTGTGCATCCGTTCAATCACGGCCCCGAAGTTCACCACCGGCTCCGGGGCCTCAATGCCCAGCGTGCCGGCCGTGCGCACGTGGTGCGCCCGTTGGGCCGACGCCAGCAGCGCCTTGGTGGGCGCACACCCGTAGTTGATGCAGGAGCCGCCCAGAAAGTCGCTCTCAATGAAGGCCACGCGGCGGCCGGCCGCGGCCAGGGCATAGGAGAGTGGCGTACCGGCCTGGCCGGCCCCAATAATAATGGCATCAAACGAATCGGCGGGCATAGCGGGCTTGGTGAGGGAGTTAATTGCCCCTACATACGGCCCGGCTCACCCGCCCGACTGAGCCCAACCCGGCAAATGCAGCAGAATGTCGGGCAGAAACACGAAATTGCCGCATCGGGCGTTGCCTGCCCCATTCTTTGCCCCGCCCTATGAAGCATTTGCTGCGTCTGTCTCTCTTATCGGTTTCCTCGGGCCTCGCGGGCTGCGCCTCGCTGTACTTCCCGCCGCCGCCGCACGCGCCCATGCTCACGCACCAGGGCGAGTTCTACGGCACCGTGAGCACCAACCAGCACACCAACTACGCCCTGCAAGGCGCCTACGGCCTCACCAACCACCTCGCGGTGGCCGGCACCTTCTCCTCCCTGCACCGCAAGAAATCCGACAAAACCGAAAACATCGACTTCGCCGAAGCCAGCCTCGGCTACTTCACCCGCCTGCCCGACAAGCGCGTGCTGGAAGTGTACGTGGGCGGCGGCGGCGGCGGCACCGAGCGCATCGAGCGCAACGAGGCCCAAATCACCACCCGCACCCTCGACGGCAGCCTGTCCAAGGTCTTCGCCCAGGTGAACTACGCCAAGAAAAAGCAAAACAGCCTGCACCTCTTCAACCACGACTTCCCGCTCACCTACGGCGCGGCCATGCGCCTGAGCTACATGCAGCTCAACAACTTCAAAATCGACGGCCTGGCCGCCCCCGGCGAAAGCAACGTCTTTTTCGAGCCCATCACCTTCACCCGCACCCAGATTGCGGGGCCGGTGCAATTGCAGCTCATCAGCGGCCAGATTTTCGGCTTCCGCAACAACAAGTACCTGAAAGCCGCTAATTCGGTGTTTCAGGTCGGCATTGTCATCAACCTGGACAAGAATACCACGCTGGACGAGTAGCCGATGAGGCATTGAGGCATGCTTTTGTCAGCATTTATAATGTCCTTTTTATATCAAGGGATATAGTCAATAGAAAACTGTGAGCGGGGTTTTTCTAAAAATTACTTCATAAAGAAGAGGTTTGAAAAGTCTGATAAATGAAAGTATTGGGTTGTTGAAGGGGTGCTTGATTGCCTTCCTTTAAGTCACAATCAGTATTTTATTTTTCAGCTGTTTCTCATGCCCTACTTTTTACGCAAGCAGCTTGCCGTTTGCAGTTTATTGCTCGGTTGTTTTTCCTGCACAGTATATACCCCCATGCAGCCACACGCCCCCCTCATTCGGGCAAAGGGCGAAGGCGAGGTAGTGGGGCAGGTACAGCCCTCGCTGCGGCCCGAAATCTCAGCCGCCTATTCGCCAGCCCGCAAACTGCTGGTGCTGGGCAGCATCACCGCCCGCCCACGAATGCCCAGGCCGAAGGGTGGAGAGGGCAACGATTTCAAATTTGAAGTCGATAATTTCCGTACGCTGCAATACGAAGTAGGGCTGGGCGGGTATCTACCGTTGGCCAAAAGCTGGACGGTGCAGCTGATAGCTGGGGCCGGCGATGCCCACGTACGGCGGCAGGTGGTCGAGCCCGCCATCATTTTTGGTGGTTTCTCCGCCGATTTTGAGGCCCGGTACCGCAAGGTTTTCGGACAGCTCGGATTCAACTACCAGCACAACCACGCTGCAATCGGCTTTGGGTACCGGATGACCAACGTGGTTTTTCGGCAACTAGACATGCAAAAGACCTGCGGCGATTATGCGTTTTATGAGTTGCCACTACCCAATCAGATGCGTCATGAGCCCTATGGCTTCTTTCGAACTTCCCTTGGTAAGCCTTTGAACAAAAGTTGTTGGGAATTTCAGGGTGCCGGTACAGTATCAATCTGCCCACGTAATCGGAGCACATCCAACAACGACATTTACCTTGACTACACCCAAAACACCTCTATCCTGATTAGCCTGGGGGCAGTTTATTTCTTTCAGTAATCAACTACGAGTAAATAAAAAAGCGCCCCATGCTTAGCAGGGGCGCTTTTTTATTGTATTAGCTACTGCTTCCCTGCCGCCCGGTACGTGCAGCACGGTGTTGCCACTCCCAGCAAACGAACCCCACGACGTGGCTGCCGCCCTCGCCCACCCATCGGGGGCGTTTATTGAAGGAGCAGCCGCAGGGTGCGCCGGCCCGCCGGCGTTTCGCACCGCAGCAGGTAGAGGCCCGTTGGCAAGCGGGAAGGAATCGCCAGCACCCCATTGGCTGGCAGCAGGGTGGGGGGCAGCAGCAGCCGGCCGGCCAAGTCGTATAAGCTCGTGTGCGCCGGCCCTGTCCCAACCCCCCGAACCGTGAGTTGGTCGTGGGCCGGATTGGGGAAAATGGCCAGCTCGGGCAACGTCTGCGCGCCCTGCGTAGCCGTCCCAACGCGGTAATCGGTGATGCCAATATCGTCGAGGTTGATGCGCGGGCTGGTGGCCGCCGCCGTGTTGGTGCTGCTGAAGCGCAGGCGCACGTTGCCGGTGCGGTTCACGGTGAAAGAGTAGGGCGTGAGGGTGCTGGTGAGTGAGGGGGCCGGGTTGCCGCCCAGCAGGTTGGTATAAGTCACGCCGCCATCGGTCGAGATTTCGGGCACGAACGAGGCCCCGGTTTCGGTGGCGTAGGTGGCGGCGCTCACCGTCACCACGCCCGCGCCGTTGGGTTTGTCGGTATCCATTTCGATGAACCCGCCCCCGCGAAGCCGCGCCGATTTGAGGTCGTTGAATTTGTCGATGCCGGCGGTGGTGCCGATTAGGGCTTCGCCCAACGTCCAGCCCCCGCTGGATAGCTGTACCGAGGCCGGCGTGTAGGCGGTTTTGGTACCGGTTTCAAAGTCCTCGAAGAAGGGCGGCCGGGCGGGCGGCACCACAAATTGCGTCGGGCTCACGGCCCCGCCGTTGCCGTTCGTGAGCGTGATAAAGCCGGTGGTGGCCCCGGCCGGTACCCGCACGTAGTACGCGCCCATGCTTGGCGTCTGCGGCACGACGGTGACTGGGGTGCCATTGAACGAAATGTTGCTTCCCGCGCCACCCGGGATGTCCAGGTTGCGGCCCACGATGGTAACAAGCGTGCCGGCGGCACCGCTAGCCGGCGAAAAGCCGGTGATAACCGGCGGAC
>JAQBNT010000200.1 GCA_028288445.1 Hymenobacter sp.
CCGAAGCATCTCTACCGCGAGAGTAATTAGTTGCTTCTCCTGTAAGGATGCTTCGGCTGCGCGAACGCCAGGTGAGCATGACAAAAAACGTACTATCCATCAAGATGTTATCAAACATATTCAACACGTTCTTTCAACTTAAAATCAGTCGCAACGGGCCGTTGCTTCTGCTGCTTTCTTTCAGCCTGACGCGCCCCGCACTGGCCCAGGACCCCGCCCTGCCCGCCCGCCGTTCCGGCCTCGAAAAAGCCCCGCTCCAAACCACGCAGCTGGGCATTGTCAAGCCCGGCGATACGGCCAAGGTATTTTCCCTCCAAAACCTAGCTGATTTGGTGTTCGCCAATCACCCCATCGTGAAACAGGCTGCTTTGCTCAGCGATGAGGCACGCAGCCAGGTGCTGCAGGCCCGCGGTGGCTTCGACCCCAAAATCGGCTCCGATTTTCATCGTAAGCAGTTCGGCGGCACCGACTACTACAACAACTGGGGCAACGAGCTGAAAATCCCGCTCTGGCCGGGCGGCATCGACTTGAAAGCCAGCTACGACCGCTACGTGGGCACCTACGTGAACCCTGAGAGCCGCACCTCCGGCAACGGTCTGGCCGGCATCGGCCTGTCGGTGCCCATCGGGGCGGGGCTGCTGATTGATGCCCGCCGGAGCACCCTGCGCCAGGCCCGCGTGATGCAAACCGCCGCCGAAGCTGACCGCGTGAAGCAGATAAACGAAGTGTGGCTGCAAGCCGCCAAGGACTACTGGACCTGGTACTACACCTTCCAGCAGGCCGCCCTCGTCCAGGAAGGTGTGGCGCTGGCCGACCGCCGTTTCCAGGGCACCGCCCGCCGCGCCCAGATTGGCGACCAGGCCCCTATCGACTCCGTGGAAGCCCAAATCACGGTGCAGGACCGCCAGGTACAGGCCGAGCAGCTACGCGTGGAGTTGCAAAATGCCCGCCTCGTGCTCTCCAACCACCTCTGGACCAAGGACGGCCAGCCCGCCGAGCTGCCCACCTTTGCCGCCCCCCAGGCGCCCCTGCTCGACAGCGTGAGCCGTGCCGAACTGCAACGCCTCGCCGATTTTGCCGCCGTGCAGCACCCCACGCTGCGCAAGCTGGAGGCCAAAATCAGCCAGCTCGGCATCGAAGAAAGGTACCGCCGCGAAATGCTCAAGCCCAAACTCAACATGAGTGGCGTGCTGCTCAGCCAGGGCAATTTCTACCAGCCCGAGGTGCCCGCCTACTACAATTTCGGCCGCGACAATTACAAGGTGGGCGTCGATTTTTCCTTCCCGCTGTTCCTACGGGCCGAGCGCGGCAAACTCCAATACACCCGCATTCAGGTGAAGGAAACTACCTTGGAGCGCCAGCAAAGCCAGCGCACCATTGTGACGCAGGTCAACACCGTGTACAACACCCTGCGGGCCTACGAGCGTCAGCTTGCGCTGCAAGCCCAAGCCATTGCCAACCAGCGCCTGCTGCTCCAGGCCGAACTGCAAAAATTCGAGCTGGGCGAAAGCACTATCTTCCTCATTAACACCCGCGAAACCAAGCTCATCGACCTGCGCATCAAGCAGGAAAGCCTGCGGTCCAGCTACGAAAAGTCGCGGGCGGAACTGTACTACTACGCCGGTACGCGGTCGGTGGATGTGGTGCAGAAGTAGAAAAAGGAATGTCATGCAGAGCGCAGCGAAGCATGACGTCCTCTCAGTTCGCGCTACTGCCAGCCGCCCCCCAGGGCGCGGTATAGATTCACGCTTTGCAGCAGCAGCGCCTGCCGGGTTTCGGCAAGGCTCAATTCGGCTTCGAGTACGCTGCGCTGGGCGGTAATAACCTCTAAGTAAGTGGCATATCCGGCGATGAACAAGTCATTAGACGTAGCCACGGCGCTGGTGAGCTGCTCCACTTCGCGGGTGCGCAGGTTGACCACGGACTGGAAGTTTTCGAGCCCTTGCAGGCCCACCACCACTTCGCGGAAACCGGTTTGCAGCGCCTGCTGGTAGCGGTAGTAGCCTTCGTAGTTGTTGGCCACGGCTTCGCGGAAATCGGCCCGGTACTGGGCGCGGTTGAGGATGGGACCGGCGAGGCCCGCCACCGCGCCGTAGACCACGGAGCCAGGGTCGAGCAAAACGTTGGCCCGGAAGGCGTTGAGGCCCACGTAGGGCGTGAGGGTGAGCGAGGGCAGGAAGGCGGCGCGGGCGGCATCCACGTCGGCGCTGGTGGCGCGCAGCTGCAATTCGGCCTGGCGCACGTCGGGCCGGCGGAGCAGGGCGGTGGTGGGCAGCCCGGCCGAAAGTCTGGTGGGCAGGCCCGATTGGCTGGCCAGCGCGGGCCCGCGCCGGATGGGCTGCGGGTAGCGCCCCAGTAGCTGGTTGAGCTGGGTTTCGGTTTCGGTGATGTGCTGGCGGGTTTCGTAGGCTAGGCTTTCGGTGCGCAGGGCCTGGGCGGCGAATTGCTGCACGGCCAATTCCGTGACGCGGCCAGCCTGTTTCTGAATGCGAATCAGCCGCAGCCCTTCCTGCTGGAAGCGGGTGTTGCGCAGTAGAATGGCCAGCTGATTATCCAGCGTCAGCAGCTCGTAGTAGGCCCGTGCCACATCGGCTACCAGGTTGGTCGTGATAAGGTTACGGCCTTGCTCGGAACCTAATACGCGCAAATAGGCGGCCTTGCGGCGGCTGCGCAGCTTGCCCCAGAGGTCAATTTCCCAGGAGCTGCGCAGGCCCACGAACAGGTCGGGCGTGAGGGCGGTGGGCACGCGCTGGTTGTCGGCAATGTTCTGCGAGAGGTTGGTGTCGAAGTTGCCAATGCCCGTCATGGTGTACTTGCCGTAGCGGTCGAGCCCCGCCGTGCCCACGGCCGAAACCGTAGGCAGCAGCGCCCCGCGCCGCGCCAGGTACTGCGCCTGAAACACTTCCACCCGCTGCACAGCCACCTTCAAATCCAGGTTTTGCTGCAAGGCCGTATCGATGAGGCCGGCCCGCGCGGGGTCCTGGAAAAACTGCCGCCACGGCGTGTGGCCTACGCTGAGGGTATCGGTGGTGGGTGAGGTGGAACTGAAAGCTTTGGGCGTGGCCGGACTGGCGGTAGGACCGTCGGGTGCGGCCACGCGGCAGCTGGTGGATAGGGCGAGGACGGAGAGAAAGGCAGGGAGAAAACGCATAATTGAGGGTGGTTGTCGGTTTGGAGATGATGTTCACGTTGAGGTGTCAATTCGCCACCAGCGCCTTTTCCTCCACCGCCTCCGCATCCATATTCTTCACCTTCTCAAAGCTGGCAAACAGCACGTACAGCCCCGGAATCAGCACCATGCCGAACACCGTCCCAATCAGCATGCCGCCAGCCGCCGCCGTGCCAATAGACCGGTTGCCCAGCGCCCCGGCCCCGCTGGCAATCACCAGCGGAATCAGCCCAGCGATGAAGGCGAACGACGTCATCAGAATCGGCCGCAGGCGGGACACGGCTCCTTGCACGGCGGCTTCCAGCACGGTGGCCCCGGCGCGGCGGCGCTGCTCGGCAAACTCGATGACGAGGATGGCGTTTTTGCCCAGCAGGCCGATGAGCATCACCAGCGCTACCTGGGCGTAAATGTTGTTTTCCAGCCCCAATAGCCTGAGGCTGAGGAATGCCCCGAACACGCCGGTGGGCAGGCTCAGCAGCACGGGCAGCGGCAGCAACAGGCTTTCGTACTGCGCGGCGAGGAGCAAGTACACGAAAATCAGGACGAGGCCGAAGACGTAGAGGGCCTGGTCGCCGCTCAGGATTTGCTCACGGGTCATGCCGCTCCACTCGTAGGCGAAGCCTTTGGGGAGCACCTTGGCGGCTACTTTTTCGATAGCCGCGATGGCATCGCCGGAGCTGTGGCCAGCGGCGGCGTCGCCGTTTATCATGGCCGAGGTGTACATGTTGTAGCGCGTGAGCTGGTCGGGACCGAAGACGCGCTCCAGCTTCACGAAGGTGGAGAAGGGCACCAGCTCGCCGCGGTTGTTCTTAACGTGCAGAGCCAGCAGGTCGTCGGGGCGGCCGCGGTACTCGGGGCCGGCCTGCACCATCACCTTGTACATCTGGCCGAAACGGATGAAGTTGGAGGCGTAGTAGCTGCCCAGCAGCGTTTGCAGCGTGCTCATGGCCTGGTCCACGGTCACGCCTTTTTTGGCGGCCATGTCCTGGTCGACGTGGATGAGGTACTGCGGAAAGTTAGGGTCGAAGCCGGTGAAGGCGCCGTTGATGGCCGGCTCCTTTTGCAGCGCGGCCAGGAAGGTTTTGGAGGCCTGGGCCGTCTTCTGCAAGTCGCCGCTGCCCGACTTATCCAGCAGGCGCAGCTCAAACCCGCTGCTGTTGCCGAAGCCCGGCACCGTGGGCGGTGGCAGAAACTGAATCTCGGCATCGGCGATGCCTTTGGTCTTGTCTTCCAGCTCCTTGATGAACTCGGCCACCGACTGCTCCCGCTCGTCCCAGGCCTTGAGGTTAATCATGCCCATGCCGTAGCTGGAGCCCGCCACCTCGTTCACCAGGCTGTAGCCGGCTAGGGTCGAAACCGACTCTACTGGCTTGAGCTTCTGGGCGATGCGCTGCACCTGGGCCAGCACGGCCTCGGTACGCTCCACGGTGGCCCCGGCGGGCGTGGTCACGTTGATGTACACCATGCCCTGGTCCTCGGTCGGAATGAAGCCCGACGGCAAAATCCGGCTGATGCCCCAGGTGGCCCCGAAAAACAGCAGCAGTCCCGCCAGCGTCACCACGCGGCGGCCGGCCACGTTGTTCAGCAGGCGCTGGTAGCCGCCGGCCAACTGCTCGTATTTGTTGTTGAAACCTTTGAAAAACCGGCCCACCAAGCCCGTACGCTCGCCCTCGTGCTGCTTGAGCATCAGCGCACAAAGCGCTGGTGTAAGTGTCACCGCATTCACCCCCGAAATGACGATGGCAATGGCCAGCGTGAGCGAAAACTGCCGGTAAAAAACGCCCACCGGTCCGTCCATAAACGACACCGGAATAAACACCGCCGACATCACCAACGTAATGGCAATCAGCGAGCTGCTGATTTCGTGCATGGCCTCGAAGGTGGCACTGCGGGCGTCCATGTGCTTCTCCTCCATCTTGGCGTGCACGGCCTCCACTACCACAATGGCGTTATCGACCACGATGCCAATGGCCAGCACCAATGCGAAGAGCGTGAGCAGGTTAATGGAAAAACCCAGCATCTGCATGAAGGCCAGCGTGCCGATGAGCGCCACCGGCACCGCCAGCGCCGGAATCAGCGTGGAGCGCCAGTCCTGCAAAAACAGGTACACAATGATGAAAACCAGCACGAAAGCCTCCACCAGCGTGCGCAACACCTCGTGAATACTGGCGTCCAGAAACCGCGATACGTCGTAGGCGATGCTGTATTTCATGCCGGGCGGGAAACTGGTTTTTTGCAGCTCCGCCATGCGGTTTTTCACGTTTTCGATGACCTCGCTGGCATTCGAGCCGGGCCGCTGCTTCAGCATGATGGCCGCCGAGGGCTGCCCGTCGTTCTTCGACGACATGCCGTAGGTAAGCGAGCCAAATTCCACGTCGGCCACCGCTTTCAGGCGCAGCACCGAGCCATCGGGGTTCGAGCGGATGACGATGTTGCGGTACTGCTCGGGCTCGAAAAGCTTGCCGGTGTAGCGCAGCACGTATTGCAACTGCTGGGCCGCCCCGCCCGAGCTTTCGCCCGATTTGCCCGGGGCCGCCTCCACGTTCTGCGCCCGAATGGCCTGCACAATCTCATCCGTCCCCACTTCATAAGCCGCCATGCGGTCGGGCTTTAGCCACACCCGCATCGAGTATTCCCGCGAGCCCATAATCTCGGCAAAGCCCACGCCATTGATGCGCTTAAGTTCCTGCAATACGTTGATATCGGCGAAGTTGTAGATGAATTTCTCGCCCGCCGTCTTGTCGTCGCTCGTGATGTTGAGGTAAAGCAGCATGGAGTTTACCTCCTTCTCCGTCGTCACCCCAGCCTTGATAACCTCCTCCGGCAGTTCGTCAATTACGGTCGTCACGCGGTTTTGCACGCCCACGGCGGCCAGGTCCGGGTCGGTGCCTACTTCGAAGAAAACGGTGATGAGCGTCACGCCATTATTCGAGCTCACCGAGTTCATGTAGGTCATGCCCGGCACGCCGTTGATGGCGCGTTCCAGCGGCGTGGCCACGGCCTTGGCGCACACTTCGGCGTTGGCCCCGGTGTACTTGGCCGTCACCGTCACGGACGGCGGCACGATGTCGGGAAACTGCGTGATGGGCAGCGTGAACAGCGCCAGTCCGCCCAGTAGCACCAGAAAAACGGAAATCACCAGCGAGAGAATCGGCCGGCGGATGAAGATGTCGAACATGAATTGTGTTTTCTAATCAGTTGACTGACTGGAGATAATTGCCGAATTTGCCAATTCAGAACGCTCTGCATGGCGTTCTTTGAATAGATTCGAGAGTTACTGCGCCGCCACCGCGGCCGTATCCATCAGCACGGTTTTGACTTTGATGCGCTGCTGGTCGTGCAGCTCCGGCGCGCCTTCGTACACCACCCGCTCGCCGGGTTTCAGGCCGTCTTTTACCACGTAGAAATCACCCAGCCGTGTTTGCGGCGTGAAGCTGCGGTTGTGCACCGTGCCGGACTTATCCACCACGTACACAAAGTTTTGGTCCTGAATCTCGAACACTGCTTTTTGGGGCAGTAGCAGTGCCGCGGGCAGCTGGTCGGTCAGGCGCACTTTGCCCGAGGCGCCGTGCTTGAGCAGGCGGTCGGGGTTGGCGAAGCGGGCCCGCAGGGCAATGGAGCCGGTATTGGGGTTGAACTCGCTCTCCGCTGTTTCGATGTGGCCCGTGAGGGGGTACGTCTCGCCGTTGGCCAGCGAGAGGCGCACTGAGTCGGAATGCAGCTCGGGGTGTTCGCGGCGGGCTTTGGTGTAGTTCATGTAGCTGCCTTCGGCCACGTCGAAATAGGCAAACACAGCGCTCAAATCCGATATCGTGGTCAGCAGCGTGCCCTCTTCCACCACGCTGCCTACCTTGAGCGGGATGCGGTCAATCACGCCATCGAAGGGGGCGCGCACCAGCGTGTAGCTCAGGCTGAGGCGGGCGGCGGCCTCGCCGGCGCGGGCGGCGGCTATCTGGGCGTCGGCGTCGTTCACCTTGCTATCGGAAAGGGCCGATTCGGACCTGGCGATGACGTTTTTATCGACCAATAGTCGCACCCGGTCGCGCTCCACGCGCACGGCGGCGGCCTGGGCCTGGGCGCTGGCTACGGCTGCGTGGGCCTGGGCCAGCCGGTTCTGGTAAGCGCTGGCATTCAGGCGGAACAGAAGCTGGCCTTTCTTCACCGGCTTGCCTTCTTCCACGTAAATGTGCTCCAGAAACCCGGCCACCTGGGCGCGCACTTCCACGTTGCGCACGGCCTGGATATCGGCCACGTAGTCGCGGTGCAGGGCTTGGCTGGAGGTTTTCAGCGTCACCACCGGCACTTCGGCCAGTACCTCGACGGTGTCTTTTTCAGCCCTGGCCGAGCAGCCGCTGAGACTACCGGCCAGCAAAGCGGCAGCCAGCGTGAAAGAGGGAAGGAAAGAGCGGCGCAAAAAGGAGTTCATGAGGAAGAAAATGAGCAACGGGAAGCTTCCGGCCCGCTAGTGGGTCGTGGCGGTGGCCGTCGATAAGGCCGGTAATTCGGAGTGGAGGGCCAGCAGGCTGTCCTGCTGCTGCTGGGCGGCCTGGCAGCGCGCCAGCAGCCGCTGGGTCAGGCGCAGGTCCGCTTCGGCTTCCTGCAGGTCTTCGTTGTCGAAGGTGGGCGCGGGCGTTTTGTACAGCAGGAAGCCATTGAGCCCCAGTGACAACGCCAGGGCCCCCGCCAGAAGCAAAACCAGGAAATTGAGGGGCCGGAGTTGGGAGGACATCGTCGTTTGCGGTGGTGGCAACTGCCCGCAAAGCACCCAACCCGACATTAAAACGGTATGAGAACCGTATTAGAATAGATGAAAACGGCGCGTGGGCATGGTAGAGACGCATGATTGCGTCTTGTCATCCATGCCGTCCGGGAGTCATCGTTCAACCGAAGGTCAGCGAAGCCAAGCGGTAGAGACGCAATTATGCGTCTCTACCGCTTGGTGCCCACTGCTGCGTCTGCTTTCAGCGCGTCCAGTATCTGGCTCACCAGCTCGGCCGGCGTGTTCGTGATGGACAAGCACAGCGCGTACACCGGCCGCTCCAGCGTCGCCAGCTGCGAATCGAGCATATTCTGGTGCATGTAGTGGCCCTTGCGCCCGCCCATGCGCTCCAACAACAGGTCTTTGGGACCATCGAGGAAAACCCAGTGCAGGGGTTGTGCAGACTCGCTTTGGAGCGTGGTGCGGTACTTTTCTTTCAGCGCCGAGCAGGCCAGCACGGCCCCGCCGACTTGTTCCCACTCGCCCAGCCTGGTGGCCAGCGTGGCCAGCCAGTCGCGCCGGTCCTCGTCGGTGAGCGGGGTGCCGTGGGCCATTTTGTCGATGTTGGCCGGCGAGTGGAAGTCGTCGGCATCGTAAAAAGGCAGGTTGAGTTTTTGGGCGAGCTGCTCGCCTACCGTTGTTTTGCCGCAGCCCGAAACCCCCATGACGATGAAACTCATACCTGCCTGACTGATTTGAAAAAGGGTAATGCGCTGAGAATAAAGCGGCCTCAGAAACGGTGAGCAGCCACCGCAATAGTGGCTCTTCTTTACGGAATGTTGAGCTTAGCGGCCATGCGGGGCCATTGCTCCGCAAGCTACGCGGCCGGCAGCCACACCGTGGCCGTGGTGCCCCGCCCCACCGCCGAGGCCAGTTCCAGCCGGCCGCCGTGGCGCTGCACAATGCGCTGCGTGAGCGGCAAGCCTAGGCCGTAGCCGGGCCGCGCCACCGCGCCCGCCGCCCGGTACAGCGGCTCGTAAATGCGGCTCAACTCCTCCGGGCTGAGGCCAGGGCCCACGTCGGTAACGCGGATGCGCAGGGTGGCCGGGCCCTCATAGGCCAACTCCGCCTGCACGGGGCCGGCCGAGTATTTGCCGGCATTATCCAGCAGGTTGAGCAGCGCGGTGGTGAGCAATTCGGCGTTGCCGGGCACCATGAAGACGTCGGTTTCGGCTTCCTCAGGCAGCTCGCCGAAAGCCAGGCGGAACTCGCGGCCCGCGTATTTGGCGCGGGCAAAGCTCAGGGCTTGGTTCAGGCATTCGTCCAGGCGCACGGGCTCAAATTTCGGCAGCGTGCCATCAACCTTGGCCAGCGATAATAAGCTGCTGGTGAGGGCTGTTAAATGACGCGAAGCCTCCAGTGCCTGCGCCAGACTCTGCCGTGCTTCGGCCAGCGAAACATCGTAGGCCAGGGCGGTTTCCAGGGTGCCGGTGAGGGTGGTGAGCGGCGTGCGCAGCTCGTGCGAGGCGTGGGCCAGGAAGCTTTTCTGGGCTTCAAACGCCTGCTCCAAGCCGCCCAGCATGCCATTGAAAGCGTGGGCCAGCTGGGCCAGCTCGTCGCGCCCGTTGCCTTCCGACAGCCGCCGGCCCAGGTTGGTGGCCGAAATGCGCCCCGCCTGCCGGCTGATGCGCGCCACCGGAGCCAGCGCCGCCCCCGCGAAATACCAGCCCGCCAGAATAGTCAGCCCCAGCGCGCCTACATTGCCCACCAGCAGCAGCAACCCCAGCTGCCACAGCCGCTCCCAACCCGGCTTGTCCTCGGCCGACACGAAAATGCGGTAATGCTCGCCGTCGTGCACATAGTCCAGGCCCACGCCCTCGCGCCGCTTTCCTCCTTTAAAGGGCACCAGCTTGCCCGGTTGCCAATCACGCAGACGCACCCGATTCGGCACTTGGTCGATGTCGTCGGCGCTGCTGAAGCGCAGGGCTCCGTCGGCATCGTAGATGCTGATTTGCTCCTCCTGCAAGGTCAGGATGTCGCGGCGGCGTAGGCTGCCCAGCTGGCCGGTTTCGAGCTTGCCGGTGCGCACCAGCAGCCGCGAGGCCAGCGTGGCACTCGTGCCCAGCCGGTGCTCAAACCGCTGCGCCCGCGTGCTGGCGTTGAAGTAGTAAATAAACGCCGAAAAGCCGACCTGAATAGCCAGCACCAGCAGCGTAAAGCGCAGCATCAGCTTGTTGCGAATCAGCATGTTGTTGGAGGCTAGTGCTTGGGGCTGTTTGTCATCCTGAGCTTGCGAAGGACCTTATCACGCTTGAATTTATCCTGGCGCGATAAGGTCCTTCGCAAGCTCAGGATGACAAACGGCCCCAACTTCCAAAATAAACTACTCTTCCCGCATCACGTAGCCCATGCCCACCACGGTATGAATGAGCTTGGGCGAAAACCCGCGGTCCAGCTTCTTGCGCAAGTAGCTCACGTACACGTCAATCACATTGGTAGTGGTGTCGAAATCCAGGTCCCAGACCCGCTCCGCGATGTCAACCCGCGAAACGACTCGGCCCCGGTTGCGCAGCAGGTGTTCCAGCAGCGAATACTCGCGGGTGGTGAGGTCGATGCGCTGGCCGGCGCGGCTCACGGTTTTGGCGTCGAGGTCGAGCACGAGGTCGGCCATGCGCAGCTCCTGGCGTTGGCCAGCGGCGGCGGCATAGCGTTGGGTGAGGGCACGGGCGCGCATCAGCAATTCCCTGAACTCAAATGGTTTGACCAGATAGTCGTCGGCCCCGGCGGCAAAGCCGGCTTCCTTGTCGTCGAGGCTATCGAGGGCGGTGAGCAGCAGAATGGGCACGAGTCGGCTATTGGCCCGGATGCGCTGGCACAGCTCCACCCCGTTGATGTAGGGCAGGTTGACATCGAGAATAACCAGGTCGTAGGGCTGCTGCTCGTAGAGCGACCAGCCGGTGCGGCCGTCGTAGGCCACGGTCAGGTCGTAGCCCTCGTGCTCAAAGCCTTTTTTGACGAACGAAGCCAGCGGGGGCTCGTCCTCAACCAGCAGGATTTTCATATATGAGATAAACTGGTGGCTGCCGCGCTCGGCCACTTCCGGCAAGCAAAACAGGCAGCCCAAAGCTACGTGCCGGGCTGCCTGTTGGGGAGAAAAGACGTACTTCTTTCTACAGCTGCGGCTGCACCTGCCCGCTTATTTCGCGGCAGTAGGTGATGAAGTCGGAATTGACGGGCTCCAGGCCGCCTTCGCGCATTTTGGTGGCTACCTGGCCGCGGTGGTAGGTGGCGTGCGTCACGGCGTGGGTGAGGATGTCGCTCACCAGCGAATCGTAAGCGTCGCCCTGCGAGTTGGTGTAGTGGATGTGGCGGTTCAGCTCGGCTTCGTCGGTCGTTTCGCAAAGCTGGGCGAGGCGGGCCGACGTCTGCTCGTGCCAGTGGTGAATGCCCGCCAAATCGTGCTCCTGCCACACTTTCACGGGGCTTTGGGTGCCGGTGATGCGCGCAATCCAGATGGCTTGGGCATTGATGAGGTGGCTGAACAGGCGGAGGGCAGGCTGCGGGGCCTGCTGGCCGGCGGCTACGGATGAATCGAGGCGGCGCAGCAGGGTTTCGTTGGCCCAAACGTTGAATGCGCCGAGCTTGGCAATGGTGTTCATAGTAGGAATAAGGAATGAAGAATGAAGAAGGAAGAATTGGCCGAACGAGGGCTGTCGAACTGATTCTTCATTCCTCATTCCCAATTCTTCATTCTACCTCGGGTCTTGCCAGACCAGCTTCTCGTTGGTTTTGTTTTTTTCAAAGTCCGGGCATTTGCCGTCGCCCTTGCCGGTGATGCCGCCGTCGGGGTTGCACATCAGCGTCCCCTGGGTGTCGAATACCTGCGAAAACTGGTCGCAGCACGGGGCCGAAACGTAGTAGACTTTCTGGCCCCGGTAGTCGTAAAGAAAAATGCGGGTGATGGGGTTGCGCTTGCGCTCGGCCAGCACGGCGGCAATGCGGGCTTTGAGCCACTGCGGGCGGTGGGTCGTGTCCGATTCGGGGATGTGGGCGTACACCGGGTCCACGGTATTGGCGCTGGTGGGGGCCGCATCGGTGGCGCTCACCTGGCCGCTGGGCGGTGCTGAAGTGGGCGTGGTCACGCTCACCTGTTGGCGGGCACAGGCCGAGGTGAGGAGCAAAGCAGCAGCGAAAGAGAGCAAACGCATAGGAGTTTGAGGAAGAAGCGGGGCGTGCCCACAAGCGCGGACTGCTATGGGTACGCCCGGCGCGGCCAATAGTTGAGGCAAGGGCCGGAATCAGGCGTTAAAAAAGTAGGGCCCAAACACCAGCGCCCCCACCACCACCGCGCCCAGCGCGGCCAGCAGCACCGCCCCGGCGGCCACGTCCTTGGCCTTACCGGCCAGCGGGTGCCAGGCCGGCGAGGCCAAATCGGTGAGGGCTTCGATGGCGGTATTCATCAGCTCCGCCGACCACACGCCGGCCACCGAAATGGCCACCAGCGCCCACTCCAGGCGGGTGATGTGGCAATAAACCCCCAGCCCGATAACCACCACCGTAGCCAGCGCATGAAAGCGCAAATGCACTTCGGAGCGGAGCGCCGACCACACGCCGCGCCCGGCGTGGCCGAAGCTGGCCACGCGCTGCCGCCACAGGCCTTCGGGCGGGCGCAGGCGGTCGGGGACTGGTGGGGTGGGCTCAGCCACGGGCTTCAAACTCCTGAAAAGTGGATTTGCGCAGGGCCGGCCACTCAGGCCGAATGATGCTGAAAATGACTGTATCGCGCCGCACGCCGCCCTGCGTGGGGCGGTGGCTGCGCAGGGTGCCTTCCTCGGTGGCGCCCATGCGGGCCATGGCCGTGCGCGACTTGTGGTTGCGCGAGTCGGTTTCCAGCTCCACCCGCTCGCAATCGAGCTGCCCGAAGGCGTGGCGAAGTAGGAGGTGCTTGCAGGCCCGGTTCAGGCCCGAGCGCTGGAACTTGCTGCCCACCCAGGTGTAGCCGATGCTCAGGCGCTGGTCGGCTTCCACCACGCTGTAGTAGCTGGTGCTGCCGGCCAGCTCGCCGGTGGCCCGGTCGATGATGGCGAACGGGTAGCGCAGGCCCTGCTGGCGGGCTTCCACGGCCTGGCGCAGGTAGGCGGCCAGGCTCACGGCATCGTCGCCCCGCGTGAGGGTGTATTTCCAGATGTCGGCATCGAACGCCACGGCTTTGAGGGCTTCAAAGTCGGTGAGCTCGAGCGGGCGCAGCCGGGCGCGATTGTTTTCGAGGACTACTTGGGCGGAAAAATCCATAGGGCTGCAAAGATGCCGGGAAAAAAGAAAAGCCGCCCTTCCGCGAGCGGAAGAACGGCTTTTTCAGAACGCCTGTCATCCTGAGCAGCGCGAAGGACCTTATCACGGTCGCATCAGTTGAAGTACTGCGAGCTGTTCTTTCGTGATAAGGTCCTTCGCGCTGCTCAGGATGACAGGCGTTTGCCAGATGACAAACGGGGCTACTTAATCTCGCCCACCATTTCCTCAGGCTTCATCCAGTCATCAAACTCGGCGGCGGTCACGTAGCCGAGCTTGATGGCGGTTTCCTTCAGCGTCGAGCCGTTTTTGTGGGCCGTCTGGGCAATTTCAGCGGCTTTGTAGTAGCCAATGTGCGGGTTGAGGGCCGTCACGAGCATCAGCGACGAGTCGACGTGCTTCTTGATGTTGGGCAGGATGGCGGTGATGCCCACGGCGCACTTGTCGGTGAAGCTCACGCACACGTCGCCGATGAGGCGGGCCGAGTGCAGGAAGTTGTAAATCATCACCGGCTTGAACACGTTTAGCTCAAAGTGGCCCATCGAGCCGCCCACGGTGATGGCCACGTCGTTGCCCATCACCTGGGCCGCCACCATCGTCATGGCCTCGCACTGGGTGGGGTTCACCTTGCCGGGCATGATGCTGGAGCCGGGCTCGTTGTCGGGGATGTCAATTTCGCCGATGCCGGCGCGGGGGCCGGAGCTGAGCATCCGAATGTCGTTGGCAATTTTCATCAAACTCACGGCCACGGTTTTGAGCGCACCGTGGGCTTCCACGATGGCGTCGTGCGCGGCCAGCGCCTCAAACTTGTTTTCGGCCGTCACGAAGGGCAGGCCGGTGAGGGTGGCAATGTGCTTGGCCACGTTCACCGAGTAGTTGGGCGGGGTGTTGATGCCCGTGCCCACCGCCGTGCCGCCGAGCGCCAGCTCGCTGAGGTGCGCCAGCGTGTTCTTGATGGCGCGCAGGCCGTGGTCGAGCTGCGAGACGTAGCCCGAAAACTCCTGGCCCAGCGTGAGCGGCGTGGCATCCATGAAGTGGGTGCGGCCGATTTTGACGATGTGCATGAAGTCCTTCGACTTCTTCTTCAGCGCGTCGCGCAGCTTCTCGATGCCGGGGATGGTGGTTTCGGTCAGGATTTTGTAGGCCGCGATGTGCATGGCCGTCGGGAACGTGTCGTTCGAGCTTTGGCTCTTGTTCACGTCGTCGTTGGGGGCCAGGGCCTTCTTTTCGTCGGTGAGCTGGCCGCCGTTGAGGACGTGGCCGCGGTAGGCAATCACCTCATTCACGTTCATGTTGGACTGCGTGCCCGAGCCGGTTTGCCACACCACCAGCGGGAACGAGTCGGCGAGCTTGCCGGCCAGAATCTCGTCGGCCACTTTGCCAATCAGCTCGGCTTTTTCGGCCGAGAGGATGCCCGCGTCGCGGTTGGTGAGGGCGGCGGCTTTTTTGAGGTAAGCGAAGGCGGCGATGATTTCCTTGGGCATCCGGTTGATGTCCTGGGCGATGGGGAAATTCTCGATGCTGCGCTGGGTCTGAGCGCCCCAGTAGGCGGTAGCAGGCACCTGAACGGTGCCCATGGTGTCCTTTTCGGTGCGGAAAGCCATTTTATGGAATGTGAAAATGTGCGAATGTGAAGAGGTGGAAATGCAAAGTCGGTACTCGCGCCCGGTGCAAAAGTACACCCATGCCGAACCATGTCATTTATCGCGGCAAGTGTAGCCACCAAAGCCCTCCCAGCGTACACACTGGGACGCCAGAACGGCGGCTACGCTTTTTTATCCTCCCATCTTCTCATCCGTCACATCTCCACATTTAAAATGTCCTCCATCAAGCAAGTCATTGAAATCCTGGCCTCGTCCGAAAAGAGCTTTGAAGACGCCCTGCAACGCGCCGTGGCCCAGCTCAGCAGCTCGGTACCGAATATCAATTCCATCTACATCAAGGACCAGAGCTGCAAGGTGAAGGCCAACCGCATTGTCGAATACCGCATCACGGCCAAAGTAAGCTTCGGCACGCCGGTAGAAGAGTTCGATACGTCCGAGCTGGAGCGCACCTTCGACGAAGCTCCAGTGCCGGCCGGCAACGGTGCCCCCGACTACAGCCACCTCGACCTGCGCACCCAGCCCGACCTGCCCACCCCCGCCGAACCCGAAAACGGCAGCGCCACCGAGCCCGGCAGCGGCGGCGGCTACAGTGGGTAGGGCCTGTTTGTTTGTAAAGTCTGTCATCCTGAGCGCAGCGAAGGACCTTATCACGCCAGAACATTCCAGCGTGATAAGGTCCTTCGCTGCGCTCAGGATGACAGACGGTTTTTTAATGAATAAATAGATTCAGTCGCCCCCTATCTTTCGCCGGCATACTGCTGTTCCCTTCGCCCCTTGCGTGATATGAAGCTTTCGACTCCCTTTCGCCTCGCGGTGGCGCTGCTGTTTGGTACGGCCGGTTTTATGGGCTGCAACCAGCCCAAAACGTCCGAAACCGGCGCTGCCCCAGCCGCCACGCTCACCAGCTATTTCGCCGATTCGGAGACCGGGGTGCAGGACGGCAACGTGCAGATTATTCCCATCAGCACGCCCAAAGGCACGTTCAAGGTATGGACCAAGCGGTTTGGCAATAACCCCAAAATCAAGGTGCTGCTGCTGAACGGCGGGCCAGGGGCCACGCACGAGTACTTCGAGTGCATGGAGAATTTCCTGCCGAAGGAGGGCATTGAGTTCATCTACTACGACCAGCTGGGCTGCGGCAACTCCGACAATCCCAAGGATACCTCGATGTGGAGCCTGCCGCGCTACGTGGAGGAAGTGGAGCAAGTGCGCCAGGCCCTGAAGCTCGATAACACCAACTTCTACCTGTTGGGCCACTCCTGGGGCGGCATTCTGGCGGCCGAGTACGCCTTCAAGTACCAGCAAAACCTCAAGGGCCTCATCATTTCCAACATGATGATGAGCTGCCCCGCCTACGGCCAATACGCCCAGGACGTGCTGGCCAAGCAGATGAAACCCGAGGTGCTGGCCGAAATCCGGCAGCTGGAAGCCAAAAAGGACTTCGCCAACCCGCGCTATATGGGCCTGCTCGAACCCAATTTCTACGCCGAGCACCTGTGCCGCATCGTGCCCAACCCGGAGCCCGTAACCCGCTCGCTGGGCAAGACGAACCAGTCGCTCTACGTCACGATGCAGGGCCCCAGCGAGTTTGGCGTGGCCGGCAAGCTGGCCAACTGGGACCGGGTGGCCGACCTGCCCAGGCTCACCGTGCCCGTGCTCAGCATCGGCGGCAAGTACGATACCATGGACCCCGCGCACATGCGCATGATTGCCACCAAGGTGCAGAAGGGCAACTCCCTCATCTGCCCCAAAGGCAGCCACATGAGCCTCTACGACGACCAGCAAACCTATTTCACCGGCCTCATCAGGTTTCTGAAGGCCGTGGATGCCGGCACGGTGCAGCCCGGCGCGGCGCTGTAGTGAGTGGCTGGCCGGTGTAGGGGCGAAGCACCGCTTCGCCCGCCGTTGAACGGAATCGTTGCAACGATGCGACCGGCGGGCGAAGCGGTGCTTCGCCCCTACACCGGCCAGTGTCCACCTACCTGAGAACCACGCTAGACAGCTTCTAAAACGTCACGCTTAGCTCTATGGGCAGGTCGGTGCGGCGGCCGGCGGCAATGCCCGGCTGCCATTTCGGACCCTCGCACACCATGCGCAGGGCTTCGTCGTCATAGTCTTTGCGCAGGCTGCTGACCACTTTCAGGTTGCTGACTTTGCCGTCGGCCCCCACCGTGAACCGCAGGCGCACCGTGCCATCGAGGTGGGGCTGGCCCGGCGCGGGCTCAAAGGCGGCGGCCTCGCGGTACAGGTAGTTGCGGAAGGCCGGCGTGCCGCCGACGGGGGCCGGGTTGAACGTGGGGGTGGCCGGCATGGGCTTGTCGGCCACGCGCACGCTGGCGGTATTGTCGGCTACCGGCGCGGCGGCTGCGGTTTTGGCTTTGGAGGCGAATGCCCGGCTGGTCTTGGCCGCTTTGGCCGCGGTCAGCGTATCGGCCGAAGTGGTTTCAGCCAGGATAGAGGCCCTTTTGGTCGCGGAGTCGACGGTGTTCACGGCTCCGGCAGTGGCTGCCGGCGCGGCGGCTATAGCGGCCGGCGCGGCGGCTACCCGGGCTTCGGCTTGGGCTGCCGGGGCTTCCGCTTCGTCCGCCATCACCATTGCGTCGGGGCTGGGGGCCTCCGGTGTCCGGCCGGCTGCCCGGCCCAGCGGGGCCCGCCGCTGCGCCCGAGTGGGCCGGACGGCCGCATACCCGGCGGGTTGCTCTGTCTCTTTCGAGGCGGTGGGGGCCGCTGCTACTGCGGTTTCGGCCGCATCGGCCACTGTCGGTCCGGCCGGCTCCTGGGCCGGGGCCGGGCTGGCGGCGGGGGCATTCGGGGCGGCCGGGGGCGTGGCGGCCGTGGTTTCGAGGCGGGCCGTGGCGGCGGGCGGCGTGGTTTCGTGCTGCTCCCAGGTCCAGATGCCGCCGGCCATTACGCCCACTATTGCGGCCGCCGCCGCGATGCGGGGCCACGCCCAGCCGCCGGCCACGGGGGCCGGCTCCTCGGCCCCGACGCGGGCGTGCAGGCGGGTGCGCAGCTCGGCCACGGCCTGGTCGGTGGTGGCCGGGTCGCTCATCGAAAAGCCCGTCAGCAGGTCGGCGCAGCGCTCGCAGTCCAGGGTGTGGGCCTCAATGCGGTGCTCCTCGGCCGCGCCCAGGGTGCCGGCCGCGTAGGCGCGCAGCTCCGCCGGGGCCGGGTGGGGGCCGGGGGCGGGCAGGCGGGCAAAAGGCGAATCAGCGGGCAGCATGGAGGGGGT
>JAQBNT010000203.1 GCA_028288445.1 Hymenobacter sp.
CCGAAGCATCTCGCGTGCCGCAACTAATTCAATCGTTAAATCGGCCTTGGTTACTGCTGCACGCGAGATGCGTCGGCTGCGCTCAGCATGATATTTTTAAACCAAGCACTGAAAAATTAACTAGTTGCCCAAGCTCTGTCGCCCTTTTTATACGGCACGTTGCCGTCGTAGCGGCCGGGCACGGGCAGGTAGCGCAGGGCCTTCGTAGCGCCCACTTCTGAAGTGAAAAAGCCCAGCAGCGTGAGTTCCTTCATCATGCGGAAATAGTGGGCCGGGTCGTCCTTTTGCTTGTTTTGGGTGAAGGCTTTTTGCTCAGCATCCAGCGCGGTGAGGAAACTAGTGCGCTGGGCCGCGTCGCAGGCCAGGAAGCCTTTGCCGTTTTTCTTCTGGCAGTCCTGGTCGAGCTTGGTGAGGCCGTTTAGGAAAATTTTCTGGTCGGCAGGGGCGTAGCAGTCGCGCACCATCACGCTCATGAAGCTGCCGACCTGGGCGGCTTTGGCCCCCGGCGTTTGGGTGGCGGGTAAGATGGTTTCGCCCACTTCATCGAGCAGGCTGATTTGCTTGGCGTCAAGCAATGGCTTCGCTTCTTTTACTGCCGCAGTCTCGCCAGCGGCAGTTTTCTCTTCCTTTTTGGCGGGGGAGGAGCAGCCGCTCAGGAAAAAATCGGCTCCGATAACGGTGCCACCCATGATGATGGCCACGCGGGCCAGGGCGTCTCTTCTGTTCATGATGGGGGGCGGTTTAGATGTTTTGCTTTTTGAGCTCGCTCACGGCGTGGTCCACGGCACGGGCCGTGAGGGCCATATAGGTAAGCGAGGGGTTTTGGCAGGCGGCCGAGGTCATGGCGGCTCCGTCGGTCACGTACACGTTGGGAGCATCCCAGACCTGGTTGTGGGCGTTGAGCACCGAGGTTTTGGGGTCGCGGCCCATGCGGGCGGTGCCCATTTCGAGGATGCCGCCGCCCTGGTTGTAGCCGTTGTTAAAGGTCTTCACGTTCTTCAGACCCGCTTTTTCCTGCATTTCCTGGGCATCGGCCATCATGTCGATGCGCATCTTCTGCTCGTTGTCGCGGATGCTGGCGTCGAAGGCCAGCACGGGCAGGCCCCACTTGTCCTTCTTGGTTTTATCGAGCGTAATCTGGTTGTCGTGGTAGGGCAGGGTTTCGCCGAATCCGGTGAGGCCCATGGTCCACTTGCCGGGCTCGGTTAGGGCATCTTTAAGGTCGCCGCCGATGCTCATTTCCGGAATCTCGCGGCTCCAGCCCTCGCGGCCGGCGCTGCCCTGGTAGCCGAAGCCGCGGATGTAGTCGCGCTTGTCGCCGAACAGGTTGCGGTAGCGCGGCACGTAAATGCCGTTGGCGCGGCGGCCGTACACGTATTTGTCCTCGAAGCCTTCCACGTCGCCGTGCGCGCCGGCCCGGAAGTGGTGGTCCATCAGGTTGTGGCCCAGCTCGCCGCTGCTGCTGCCCAGCCCGCCGGGCCACACATCGGTGGCCGAATTCATCAGTACCCAGGCCGAGTTCAGGGCCGAGGCGTTGAGGAAGATGACTTTGGCGTAGTATTCAATGGTTTTGTTGGTTTCCGCATCCAGCACTTCCACGCCCTTGGCGCGCTTGGTGTCCTTGTCGTAGAGGATTTTGGTGACGATGGAAAACGGCCGCAGCGTGAGGTTGCCGGTAGCTACGGCCGCCGGCAGGGTGGAGGACTGCGTGCTGAAATACGCCCCGAACTGGCAGCCCAGCCAGCACTTGTTGCGATACTGGCAGTTCACGCGGTTGTGGTGCGGCACCGTAATGTTGGCCGTGCGCCCGATGACCATGCGCCGGTGCTCGTAGTGCTTCTTGATGCGGGCGGCCACGTCCTTTTCCACCACGTTCATCTCCATGGGCGGCATAAAATCGCCGTCGGGCAGCTGCGGCAGGCCTTCCTTCGAGCCGCTGATGCCGGCAAATTTCTCCACGTAGCTGTACCACGGGGCCATTTCCTTGTACCGGATGGGCCAGTCCACGGCGATGCCGTCCTTGGCGTTGGCCTCAAAGTCGAAGTCGCTCAGGCGGTACGACTGCCGGCCCCACATTAGTGAGCGGCCGCCCACCTGGTAGCCCCGGAACCAGTCGAAGGGTTTAATCTCCACGTAGGGGCTGTCTTTGTCGCTGGCCCAGTAGCTGAGGTTGGTTTCGTTGAGAGTGTAGTCGCGCTTCAGCACCGGGTAGTCGGCAATCATCTGCTGGGTTTTGCCGCCGCGGTGCTCAAATTCCCACGGGGCCTTGTTGGCGTTCACGTAGTCTTTGATGTGCTCCACGTTGCGGCCCCGTTCCAACATAATGGTTTTGAGGCCCTTCTCCGTTAGCTCCTTTGCAGCCCAGCCCCCCGAGATACCCGACCCGATGACTATGGCATCGTACGTATTTTTTTCCATGTTACGCTAGCAAATGATGTGGGAATTGAGAAAGGAATCCAATCGGAGTGCCATCTGCTGGCAACAGGCCGGCGAGCAATATGGGCCACGCGGTGCGAGCAAATATAAAATAATTTGTTGCCGGTCAAACACTACGGGGCCAATAATTTACATAATATTGCAAAGGATGAGTGTCCACCCACTTACCTTGCTGCTAAGTTTGGTCGGCATTCCATTCTCAGATTGAATTTTATGGTAATTTGGAAGCTGTCGGCCCAGCTATTGGGTATAGTTTCCTGATTGACCTTTGGGTCCCCTTTCCCGGCTGAAATTCTCTACTAATTACCCATGAGCCAACTTTCTGAAGACGCGTCGAATAACCTTTCCGCAGCGCCGTCGCGGCGCGAATTCCTGAAACAGGGCGCTGCCGCTGCGGCTGTGTTTATGATTGTGCCGCGCTTCGTGTTGGGCGGCCGGGGCTACACCGCGCCCAGCGACCAGCTGGTGGTGGCCGGCGTGGGCGTGGGCGGCAAGGGCGAAAGCGACCTGGCCGCCTTCGCCAAAACCGGCAAAGTCCGCATCGGCTACCTGTGCGACGTGGACGACCGCCGCGCCGCCCGCTCGGTGCAGGCATTTCCGCAGGCTAAATACTATAAGGACTGGCGGCAGCTGCTCGATAAAGAGGGGAAGAGTTTCGATGCCGTTTCGGTGTCCACGCCCGACCACAACCACGCCGTTATCACTCTGGCGGCCATGCAGCTGGGCAAGCACGTTTATGTGCAAAAGCCGCTCACCCATGACATCTACGAAGCCCGCGCCCTCACTGAGGCCGCCAAGCGCTACAAAGTGGTGACCCAGATGGGTAACCAGGGCGCATCGGGCGACGGCGTGCGGCAACTCCAGGAATGGTACGACGCCCACCTCATCGGCGAGGTGCACACGGTGTATTGCTGGACCGACCGGCCGGTGTGGCCCCAGGGTATTGCCTGGCCCGCGCCAGGGGCCGGCGTGCCCAAGGAGCTGGACTGGGACCTGTGGCTGGGTACCGCGCCCCAGCGGCCCTACGTCGATAAGCTGGTGCCCTTCAACTGGCGCGGGTGGTGGGAATACGGCACCGGCGCGCTCGGCGACATGGGCTGCCACCTGATGGAGGCGCCGTTTCGGGTGCTGAACCTAGGTTACGCCACGGCGGTGCAGGCCAGCGTGGGCAGCGTGTACGTGGACGAGTTTAAGCGCGGCTATTTCCCCGAGAGCTGCCCGCCCTCCAGCCACGTCACGCTCACCTTCCCCAAAACCAGCAAGACCAAGCACGAAGTCACCATGCACTGGATGGACGGCGGTATTCAGCCCGAGCGGCCCGAGGAACTGGGCCCCAACGAGAAGTTCGGCGACGGCGGCAACGGCATCCTGTTCATCGGCAAAAAGGGCAAGATGATGGCCAGCACCTACTCCGCCGACCCGCGCTTGCTGCCCACCTCCCGCACTAGCGAAGTTCACGTAAAACCCACCCTGGCCCGCGTGCCCGACGGCGCCAACGGCCACTACGGCCAGTGGGTCGAAGCCTGCCTGGCCGGCTACGGCAACAAGGCCGTCAGCTCGCCCTTCGAGCTGGCCGGCCCGCTCACCGAAGCCCTGCTCATGGCCAACCTGGCCATTCGCGGCTACGACATCCAGCGTCCGAAAACTACCGGTGCGGGCTTCGACTATCCCGGCCGCGGCATCGAGCTACTCTGGGACCCGCAGCAGTTGCGCGTCACCAATTTCGAGGAGGCTAACCAGTTTGTGAAGCGCACCTACCGGCCGGGCTGGTAGGTGCGGGGCGGGCAGGCTGATATATGTAGAAATCAGGCAAAAAGAACGTCATGCAGAGCGCTGCGCTCTGCATGACGTTCTTTTTATTGCTGTCTTCACACCCTAAAACGGGTCGTCGTTCACCTCCACCCAGAAATTGTCCGGGTCCTGCAAATAGACCTGTTTCACGCCGTCGGGCCGGGCCGTGGATTCTTTGGACAGCCCGGCCCAGCTGCCGTAGGGCGTGGCGAGGTGGTCGAGGTGGGCGGTAAATTTTTTCAGGTCCTTCACGCTGAAAGCCAAATGCATGTTCTTGTCGTGCGGCTCCACTTTCGCGGCACCCTGAATAATATGCAGCTGGCTGTGCGGCCCCATCCGAAACCAGACGTGGCGGCCGTCCTTGAACGGCTCCGGAATCTGTTGCAATTCCAGCACCTTGCCGTAGAAATCCACGCTTTTCTGCAGGTCGAAGACGTAGAGCGCGACGTGGCTGACCGCTGGCGTGTTTTGAGCCAACGCAGTTCCAGCGCTGCTCAGCGCAATTGACAGACCCACTAATCCACTGCAAAGCGTTTTTTTCATGGTTTATGAAGCGTTTTGGCCGCGCGAGTGGGCCGGTGAAAGCGGCTGCAAGGTGCAATTATTTTTCGGGCTGTAAGTACTCCATTTTTCTGGTTTGCAGCTTCTTGTCGTGCTGAATGTACGTTTGAGAAAATATCGGGTTCGTCTGCTGTGCTCGCCACGCAAGGCTTAAGCGCTACCGAAATTCAGTAGAGTGCGGAAGAGTGCGGAAGAGTACGCCGGGCGGGCGGCGCTACTTTTGGGGAGTCGCATTTTTCAGCCCGCCCTCCCTTTCTGCATGAGTAGCAATTCCCTCTTTAGCCTGACCGGCAAAATCGCGCTGGTAACCGGCTGCAACAAAGGCATTGGCCAGGCCATGGCCCTGGGGCTGGCCGAGGCCGGGGCCGACATCATCGGCGTATCGGCCACGCTGGCGGCCGATGGCGGCGACACCGGCCGCCAGGTACGGGCACTGGGCCGCGCGTTCCACGCCTACCAGGCCGATTTCAGCCAGCGCGCCACCACCGATGCCTTCATCACGCGGGTGCAGCACGATTTTCCGCGTATCGACATCCTCATCAACAACGCCGGCACCATCCGCCGCGCCCCCGCCGCCGAGCATTCCGACCAGGACTGGGACGATGTGCTGGCCATCAACCTCGATGCGCCGTTTCGTCTGGCCCGCGCCATTGGCGGCCAGATGCTGCGCCAGGACAGCGGCAAAATCATCTTCACGGCCTCCCTGCTCACTTTTCAGGGCGGCATCAACGTGCCCGGCTACGCGGCCAGCAAGGGTGCCCTCGGCAGCCTGGTGAAGGCGCTGGCCAATGAATGGGCCGGTCGGGGCGTGAACGTGAATGCCATCGCACCGGGCTACATTGCCACCGACAACACCACCGCCCTGCGCCAGGACGAAGAGCGCAGCCGGACCATTCTGGGCCGCATTCCGGCTGGCCGCTGGGGCACGCCGGAGGATTTCAAAGGCCCCACCGTGTTCCTGGCTTCGGCCGCTTCGGACTACGTGCACGGCACCATCCTCACCGTCGACGGCGGCTGGATGGGGCGGTAGCAGTAGGCTAATGTTTAATTCACTGATTCAGTAATTTCCTGCCTCAGGAAATCGCTGAATAGGCTTTTACTTCCTGGCGTGAGGAGCCCAGGCCGTCGATGCCCAGCTCCACCACGTCGCCGGGCTTGAGGTACACGGGCGGCTGCATGCCCAGGCCCACGCCGGCGGGCGTGCCGGTCGAAATGATGTCGCCGGGCAGCAGCGTCATGAACTGGCTGAGGTAGGAAATCAGGAAGGGAATCTTGAAAATGAGGTTGGCGGTGGTGCCGTCCTGCATCATTTTGCCGTTCACGGAGAGCCAGAGGCGCAGGTTGTTTACGTCGCCGATTTCATCGGGTGTGGCCAGAAATGGGCCTACCGGCGCGAACGTGTCGCAGCCCTTGCCCTTGTCCCAGGTGCCGCTGCGCTCCAGCTGGAACTCGCGCTCCGATACATCGTTGTGCAGCACGTAGCCGGCGATGTAGGCGGGCGCATCAGCCTCCGAAATGTAGGACGCGCGCCGGCCGATAACCACCGCCAATTCCACTTCCCAGTCGGTTTTTGTCGAGTTTTTGGGGATGATGAGGTCGTCGTTCGGCCCTACGTAGGCGGTGGTCGATTTCATGAACAGCACCGGCTCGGGTGGGGGCGTGACCCCGGTTTCGCGGGCGTGGTCGGCGTAGTTCAGGCCGATGCACAGGATTTTGGAGGGCCGGGCCACGGGTGGGCCGAGGCGCTCGCCGGCGATGGGCGCGAGCCGGCCTTCGTGGGCTTGCAGAAATTCCGCGAGCCGTTGCAGCCCGTTGGTGGCAAAAAAGGCTTCGTTGTAATCTTCGCCGAAGGCCGAAACGTCGAAGTATTGGTCCTGGATGATGACACCCGGCTTTTCGTGGCCGGGCTGGCCGTAGCGGATTATTTTCATTGGGGAGGCGGTGTGGAGGTGGAAACGAATGCTAAAAGAACGTCAGGATGACAAATGATGCCCCAAAAGCTACTTCCGTTTCCCTTTGCGGCTCAGCTTCTGGCCAGTGGCTTTCCGCTGCTCGGCGGCCACGCGTTGCAGGGCCGTGGCCTGCGGCTACTCTTCCTCCTCGGCATTTTTGAGCTTGCCGAGCAGGGAATACGCGCCCTCCGTCACAAAGCGCAAGGACTGGCCTTGCTCGGTGGCGGGCAGGTGCACTTCGGTGTAGCCGTCCTCGTTCACGCCCCGCGTCACGGGCACCATGCGGTAGGTGGCCGCCCCCGCTGGGGCGGCCGAAGCAGCCACGACGAAAACGTAGGCCTGCGCCCCGAACTGCACCACCGCCTTTTCCGGCAGGGTGGGCACGGTGACGCGGTTGGTTTCGATGACAGCCCGCACAAAGGTGCCGGGCAGCAGCAGCTCATCCTCGCGGTCGAGGTGGGCGTGCACGCGCACGGTGCGCTCCTCACCAATGGTCTTGCTGATGAGGTAAACGTGGGCCGTGCGCTCCCGGCTCACCGAGTCGTTGCCCAGCGAAAAGCGAATAAGCTGGTTTTCCTTCACCTGCGGAATGTCCTTTTCAAACACCGTCAGCTCAACGTGCAGGTGTTCTGGGTTCACAATTTCAAAGAGCACATCGGTGGGCGTCACGCTCTGGCCGATGCTCACGTTCACGGCCTTCACGAAGCCACCTTTGGGGGCGCGCAGCGTGGCCGTGCTCACGATGGGGCCGCCGATGGGCAGGTCCGCCAGGCGCAGGCGGGCGGCCTGGGCGTTGGTTTTCGCTTGCAGGGCCTCGTATTCGGCCTGGGCGCGCTGGTAGTTTTTCTGGGGGGCCACTTCCTGCCGGTACAGTTCTGCCTGCCGCTCGTAGTCGGCTTTGGCAAATTTGAGCTGGCTGCGGGCTTCCTGGTAGTCCTGCTGAAGCTGCACGAAATCGGGGTTGCGGATGACGGCCAGCACCTGCCCGGCGCGCACCCGCGAGCCTTGCAGCAGGTCGGTTCGGGCCACAAACCCGCCCAGCGGCGCGCTCACGGAGACGAGGTTTTCCGGCGGCACGTCGAGCACGCCGTTGACTTTGAGGCCGCCGCTCATCGGGCGCTGGGTGAGGGTGCCCAGGCGCACGCCGCCCAGCTGCTGCTCGGCGGCCGTGAGAGTCACGCGGTCGGGGGCGGCTTTTTCGGCCACCGGCCCGGGGTTTTCCGCTTTATCGGCGGAGGCTTCTTTGCTGCCGCAGCTGGTGAGTAGGCTGAGCAGTAGGGTAGTTATGGCTAGGTAACGCATGAGGGAGGAATGGCTGAATGAGAGAGAGCGGCGGGAGCGCACGGGCTACTGGCCACCAAGGAGGTATTCCAACTCGATAACGGTCTGGTTGTGTTGGAGCAGGGCGTCGAGGTAGTCGAGGCGCAGGCGGCGGGCCCGCTCCAGGTTGAGCAGGTACTCGGAATAGCCCGTTTCGCCGGCCTTGTAGCCAATGGTGGACAGCCGGGTGATGACCGTGGCCTGCGGCAACGCCGTGGATTCGAAGTACGCCAGGCGCTGCTGCTGCTCGGCGTGGCGGGCCAGCAGCTCATCGCGCCGGCCCGCTAGTTCGGCCTGGTAGCGGTCGTAGCCGGCCTGAGCCACTTGTTCCTGCAATTGGGCGGCCTGCACCCGGGCTTTCAGCGGCTGCCGCCACAGCGGCACGGCCACGCCAGCCTGCACGCCCTGGAAGCGCGCGCCGGGACCGAAATAGCGTTCGGTGCCAGCCGCGTCGAGGCGCTGGTAGCCGATGATGGTTTGATTAAAGTACCCCACCGTGAATTCTGGCAGCCCGGCGGCGCGGGCCACGCGGGTTTCGGCGCGGCGCTCGGCTACCTGCCGGGCCAGCACCCGGGCCTGGGGGTTGCTGATTTTCAGCAGCGTATCGGCCAGGGCGGGCGCGGCGGTATCGGTCAGTGCTGCCGCGCCCGGCAGCGCCAGCGGATGCAGGAGACTGTCGGCAACGGCCACAGCGGCAGGTGCTTGCAGCAGGGCTTGCAGCTGGCGCTGGGCCACCCGGAAATCGGTGCGGGCCGCCAGCAGCTGGGTGCGGATTTCGCCCTGCTGCACCAGGGCCGTGGCCGGTTCGAGGCGGGCGGCCTCGCCGGTTTTGAAGCGCAAATTGGCCGCGCGCAGAAACTCCGTGTACACGCTGTCCTGCCCCCGCAGCACCCGCAGGCGGTGGCGGGCGTGCACGGCCTGCTCGTAGCTCAGGCGCACCTGCCGGCGCAATTCTGCCTGCACCTGGGCCAGCTGCGCCCGCTGGCCGGCAATGCGGGCATCGGCCAGGCCAGCCGCGCTGCGGTACACGCCGGGCAAGCCCACCGACTGGCTGATGGTGAACTGATTATCGCGGTTCTGCGAGTTGTACTGGCCATAGCTGCCCGTGACGGTGGTGCGGCCAAAGTCGTAGGCCGTGCGCCGAAGGGCCTGCTGCGCCTCCAGCGCCCGCGTGCCCGCCAGCACCGTGCCGTTGGTTTGCAGGGCCTGCGCCACGGCCTGGGGCGCGGTGAGCGGCGACTGTGCCCGGCCCGGCAGCGGCAGTAGGAAAATAATGAAGAATGAGGAATGAAGAATGAGGGATTGCGGCGTTGAAGAATTTCCTTTTCCGCCCAATTCTTCATTCCTCATTCTTAATTCCTCATTGCCCGCCCGGCTGCCCCGTTCGCTCAGGGCATACAGCACGGGCAGCACCAACAGCGTGAGCAGCGTGGCCGACACCAGCCCGCCGATGACCACGGTGGCCAGCGGGCGCTGCACTTCGGCCCCGGCCGAGGCCGACAGCGCCATGGGCAGGAAGCCCAGCGAGGCCACGGTGGCCGTCATCAGCACGGGCCGCAGGCGCACTTCGGTGCCGCGCAGGATGCGCTCCATCAAATCGCTCACGCCCTCGGCCTTGAGCTGGTTGAAGTAGCCGATGAGCACGATGCCATTAAGCACGGCCACCCCAAACAGCGCAATGAAGCCCACGCCGGCCGAGATGCTGAACGGCATGTCGCGCAGCCACAGCGCCGCGATGCCGCCGATGGCCGATAGTGGAATGGCCGTGAAAATCATAACCGACTGCTTCAGCGAGCGGAAGGTGAAAAACAGCAGCCCGAAGATGAGCAGCAGGGCCACTGGCACGGCAATGCGCAGCCGGTCGGTGGCCGCACGCAGGTTCTCGAACTGGCCGCCGTAGGTGATGTAGTAGCCGGGGGCCAGCTTCAGCTGCCGGTCCAGCTTGGCTTGCAGCGCCTGCACCACCGTTTCCACGTCGCGCCCACGCACATTGAAGCCCACCGTGATGCGCCGCTTGGCGTCGTCGCGCTGAATCTGGTTGGGGCCTTCGCGCAGCTCCACGCTGGCCACCTGCTCCAGGGGCACCTGGCGGCCGTTGGGGGCGGCGATGAACAGCCGGCGCACGCTGTTGATGTCCTTACGCAAGTCCTGCCGCAGGCGCAGCACCAAATCAAACCGCCGTTCCTGCTCGAACACCTGGCCGGCCGTTTCGCCGGCGAAGGCCGTTTGCACGGTGCGGTTCACGTCGGCCACGTTCAGCCCGAACTGGGCCAGGCGGTTGCGGTCGAGCTGCACCACAATCTGGGGCAGGCCCGTGGCCTGCTCCACGTACACATCCTCCGCGCCCGGCACCTGCCGGGCCAGGCGGCCGGCCTGCTGGGCATAGTCAGCCAGTTGCTGCAAATCCTCGCCGTATATTTTGAGCACCACATCCTGCTTCGCGCCCGAAATCAGCTCGTTGAAGCGCATCTGGATGGGCTGCTGGAAGCTGAAGCTCACGCCCGGAATGACGCCCACGGCCTGGGCCATTTTGCGGGCCAGGTCCTCGCGATTGTCGGCCGAGGTCCAGTCTTTCTGGTCCTTAAGAATGACCATCAGGTCGCCAGCTTCCACCGGCATGGGGTCGGTGGGAATTTCGGCCGAGCCAATCTTGGCCACGACCTGCTTCACTTCGGGAAATTGCTTTTTGATGATGGCCCCGGCCTGCTGGGCTTTCTCGATGGTGTAGCTCAGCGAAGAGCCGGTGAGCACGCGCATTTCCACCGCGAAGTCGCCTTCGGTAAGCTGGGGAATAAACTCGCCGCCGAGGGTGCGAAACAGCAAGAAGCCGCCCACCAGCAGGCCCGCCGCCGTGAGCAGTACGGCCGCCTGGTGGCGCAACGCGCCTTTCAGCAGGGGATGGTACACGCGGGTATAAAAGGCCATCATCCGGTCAGAAAAGGTCTTTTTGTTTTCCGTGGAGCGGCTCAGGGCCAGCGCCGACATCATCGGCACGTAGGTCAGGCTCAGTATAAAAGCCCCAAGAATGGCGAAGGCCACGGTTTCGGCCATGGGCCGGAACATTTTGCCCTCAATGCCGGCCAGGGCCAGCAGCGGCAGGTACACGATGAGGATGATGATTTCGCCAAACGCGGCCGAGGAGCGGATTTTGCTGGCCGCGTGGTAGGTTTCCTCGTCCATCTGGGCGGTGTTCAGGCGGTGGCCGGGCGCCCGGAGCTGGCCGCCGTGCAGGCGGTGGCTGATGGCTTCGACGATAATCACGGCCCCGTCCACAATCAGCCCAAAGTCGATGGCCCCGAGGCTCATCAGGTTGCCCGACACGCCAAACAGGCGCATCATGCTCACCGCAAACAGCATGGCCAGCGGAATAACGGAAGCCACCACCAGCCCGGCGCGCCAGTTGCCCAGAAACAACACCAGCACGAAAACCACAATGAGCGCACCCTCCAGCAGGTTCTTGCTCACGGTGTGAATGGCGCGGCCCACAAGGGCCGAGCGGTCCAGAAACGGCTCGATGGTGACGCCCTCCGGCAGGGTTTTGCGGATGGTGGCCATGCGCGTTTTTACGTCTTTAATAACCTCGGCCGCGTTGGCCCCTTTGAGCATGAGCACCAGCCCCCCGGTCACTTCGCCTTGGTTGTTCAGCGTCATGGCCCCGTAGCGCACGGCGGAGCCGTAGCGCACCTCGGCCACGTCGCGCACCAGCACGGGCAGGCCGGTGCTGGTGCTACGGATAACGATGTTGCCGATGTCGGCCAGCGAAGTGGCCAGGCCCTCGGTGCGGATGAACGCGGCCGTGGGGTTCTGGTCGAGGTAGGCCCCGCCGGCGTTCTGGTTGTTGGCGGCCACGGCCTGGTACACTTCGGCAATGGTGACGCCCAGCGAGCGCAGGCGCTCGGGGTCGAGGGCCACTTCGTACTGCTTGAGCAGGCCGCCGAAGCTGCTCACATCGGCCACGCCGGGCGTGCCCAGCAGCTGCCGCCGCACCAGCCAGTCCTGAATGGTGCGCAGCTCGGTGGCGTCGTACTGCTTTTCATATCCCGGCCGGGCGCGCACCAGGTACTGATAAATCTCGCCCAGCCCGGTGCTGAGCGGGGCCAGCGTCGGCCGGCCGGTGCCAGCCGGAATCTGGCTTTCAGCTTCCTTCAGCCGTTCCGACACCTGCTGGCGCGCCCAGTAGATGTCGGTTTTGTCCTCGAACACGATGGTAACCACCGACAAGCCGAAGCGCGAAAAGGACCGGACTTCCTCGCGGCCGGGGATGGTGGCCATGGCCTGCTCGACGGGGAAGGACACGAGCCGCTCAATCTCCTGGGCGGCCAGCGAGGGCGCCACCGTATACACCACCACCTGATTGCTGGTGATGTCGGGCAGCGCGTCAATCGGCAACCGGCTGAGCGAGTAGCCGCCCCAGGCCACCAGCGCCAGCGTCAGCAGCGCGATGATGAGCTTGTTGTGAATGGAAAAATGAATCAATCGGTCAAACATCCGCTGTGGGGGTTAGGTCGAATACTTTCATGAAACCCTGCGGCGCGGCGGCTCCGGCTGTATCAGCGGAAGCAGCAGCGATATGACCCGTCCGGCGCAAAATGTCCGAATGGGAGGCAGCCGATACGCACAAAGTGCCCGGCGTTCCCCGGCGGGGGCAGCAGGAAAAAGAGGGGAGGGCTAGGCCCGTGGCGGCTGCCACACGGTGGCGGCTATGCGGGTCGGGGCAGCCACCAGCAGCATGGCGTGGCGCGGGCCGGTGGCCCACTGTCCGGTTCTGGGAAAAGCCAGCTGTACTGCAATGATAGGCCCTAGCACGGCCCCAGGGCAGCAATGGCACTGGCAGAGCGGGGAGCACCAGTCGCCCAGGCCGTGCTGGTCACAATCGGAATGAGAGGCAGCGCTGACGGTAGTTTGGGCATGGGCAACGCGTACCGCTACGTCGTCGGCACAGGGCATGCACGAAAGGCAAGTAAGGTACACGGAAAGCAGCAGGGCAAACAGACGCATCGGGGGCAAAGGTAGGACCGCCGTGCTTGGGCGGCGCGCAGTAAATGATGCGGGGCAGAATTAAATTAGCTACAGCTAACCGTGCCCTTTTTGGCTCCTGAATGCACAAGTTGAGGCCAGCAGTGGGGGATACAGTTTGTTTTGTCGATTTCTCATCCGAAAACAAAAATCCCCTGCAAGTATGTGACTTGCAGGGGATTTTGTTTGCAAACGAGCGGTCTGGACGGGACGTCAGGACGCTCATTCTGGCTTACTCACGCTTGATGAAAATGGACTGATTGGCTGGAATCGCGGTTTTCGCGGGTGACGTTCAGCAGGGGTGAGCGGCGTTGCGCACACGCATGCCACAGGTTTTTGCCACAGAACGGGCTTATTTGGGTCGGCGCAGCAGCGCGTAAACGCGGGGGAATTCTGCGGTCCCCGCCGAGGTGAAGCCGTTGCTGTTGACCAATTCGTAGCCCTGCATTTCGAGCTCGGTCAGCTTCCCCAGAAAAGGGGTGAGGTTGTAGTCCCTGTTCTTGCCGGTGGGTTTGGTAGCGACAATATCAAACTTGTCCGCGCCCGAGGAGATGCGCAGCTCGTTGCCAGTGGAGACGACCGACACATAGTCGTAGGCCCTGGGCACGGCCGGGGCCTTGGCCGCAATAATGCCGCCGCCGATGAGCAGGCCCAGGAGCAGCACGAGCAGTTTGGGAGAGTATTTGGTGAGCATGGGAAGGAAGGGGCTGGTGGAGGTGCAAGTAAGCAACAAATGGGCGGCCTCAAGCGGCATCCGGCACTGCGCCCGGCACTTTCTTGCTCACCGTGCGGGCCGTTTTGCGGTAGGTTTCGACCAGCTCGTCTTCCATCACGCCCAGGTAGCGGTTGAAGCTGGCCTCGGTGAGGTGGCCGGTTGCCTGCATGACCTGGGCGCGGGGCACGCCCTGCGCGATTTTGAGGGTGACGAAGGTTTTGCGGCCGATTTTGCTCGTGAGCTTGAAGCGGGTGAGGCCGGCCAGGTGCTGGACGTGGGGCAGGTAGTCGGAGAGGCCGTTGACCACGGGCAGGCAAGTGGCCATGTGCCGGGCCGCGTACTTCTCGACGAGGGCCACGGGCCGGAATACGTCGTCATCGAAGTAGGGGATGAAGCAATCCTTGCGGGTTTTGGTGGCTTTGAGCTTCACCAGCTGGCCACTAATCTGGCGCGGGGTCAGCTTGTCGGCATCGGAGATGCGCAGGCCCAGGTAGCAGCACTGGAGCATTTTGTCGCGGGCCCACTCCAGCATGCGCAGGCGTTCGGCCACGCGGTGCGGGTCGGCCTGGCTGGTGCGCATGCCTTTCTTGGTGGCGGCCTGCGCCTGTAGGGCGGGGTCGAGGGTTTCGAACTGCTGGCGCACGTAGGTGCGGGCTTCTTCGGTGCGGAAGTCCACGGCGGCCAGGCGCAGCAGCTCAGCCTGGGTCAGGGCATCGACGCCGATGTAGGCGTCGGGGGCCTCAAACTTGCGGTATTTGCGGTTGACGGGCAGTTCCCGGTCTTCGGCCCAGCCCAGGAAGGACTTGAGGTGGCGCACGTGCTTGCCGAAGGTGTTGGCCGAGGTGCCCCACTTGCCCTGGTAGAAAAACTCGCGGAACCGGTCGTACCAGGCGTGGTCCACGCCGGCGAAGGCGAGGGGCGCGGCCGGCGGCGCGGCGAAGTCCTCGAGCACGTCGCGGGTGTTGGCCAGGCTGTCGAGGTAGGACTTGCTCAGGCCCTGGCCGGTTTTATGGGAGGTCTTGCGGGTCTGCTCGCCCAGCCACTGGTCGTAGTAGGCCAGGAAGGTGGGCGGGGCGGCCTGCACCTCCGGGAGCGGCGGCACCTCAGGGCTGCGGGCCTGGGCGTCGTGGCCGGCGGCGAGCAGCTGGTAGCGCCGCTTGATTTCGGCCAGCATCTGCGCCTTGTTCAGCACGGTGCGGGTTTCCTCGGCGGCGTGCTGGGCGGCGTGTGCGGCCTGGCTGTAGCGCTCCAGCACCAGGTTGGTGTCGGCGGCGTAGTTGCCGGGCGCGGGCTTTACTTCCTCCCGCTTGGGGTTCCAGTGCTTAGGGTCGCAGGTTTCGCCCGAGCCCAGGCGTAGGCGCTGGCGCTCCCAGCAGAAGGTGAGCTGGATGGGGGCCAGGCCTTTTTTCGTGAGGGCGTCGAGGCGGAGCTGACGGGTGACTTCCATAGGCGGGCAAGGTAGGTAGGCCGCTGGGAAAGGAGTAAAGCACGGCGTGGGCCGCCGCCTAGCCTTTAGGCCCCAACAGGTAAGCCAGCGAGAGCTGGAAGGCGCGGTTGTAGTAGGTCGGCCCGTTAATCGTGCTGGGACCGGCGATGCCGTTACTGATTTGCAGGTCGGCCCCCAGGTCGCGCAGGCCCATGGAATAGCCTGCCTGCAGCAGGAAGCTGCGCTTGCGGTAGCCCAGGCCGAATTGCAGCCCGGCGTCTTTGCTGCGGGAATAAAACTTGGTGTTGGCGCTGCCGGGGGAATAGTAATCGCCGCCGACCACGTTGCCGCTGCCGGAGTCAGCGAATGAGCGCACCACCACGTTCTGCGACGTGGCTTCTTGCCGGTCGCTGTATTTGAAGTTGCCGCCGAGCAGCAGGCCGAAATAGGGGCCGGCAAAGAGCTGGAGCCCTTGGCCGTCGGCGCGCAGCGCGTAGGCAAAGTTGAGGGGAATGGTCACGTAGTTGAGCCGGTACTCCTCGTCGAGCATCGTCCGGGTCGTTTCCACGTAGCTGGCGCTGGTGTAGGTGGTGGTATAGGTTTGGTTGATGGTGAACCCTTTCTGGGAGTAGAGCAGCGCGGGCTGCAGGGCGAAGTGGCCGAAGTTGAGGTCGAACGCAAAGCCGGCCTCGGCTCCCAGGCGGCTGCCCGTGTCGTAGGTGTGTTGGTCGTCCTTAAAGGGGGCACTGGAAACATTGAGGCCCAGGCGCGGGCCCATGCTGAAAGTGACCTGAGCCTGAGCAGCGGAGGCCAGGAGCAGCAGGCCGCCAGCAAGCAGGAGGGAAGGCAGTTTGTGCATCATGTGGGGAAAGGAGTGATGGAATGAGAGCAAGAGGCCGCACAGCAGCTTTAAGTTTCTTCAGCGGCTGAGGTAGCCGCGCACGTCGGCCACGAGCGGGCCCACGGCCAGCACGGCGTTGCGCAGGCGGGTTTCGGTGCAGTTCAGCGTCTGGCACCAGTAGTTCACCTCGATGGTGGAGAGGAGGTTGATGCGGGCGGGGTCGGCGGGTGGGGAGAGGAGCAAGGTAGAATTATCGGTATGAGGTGCCGTCAGCGGCTAGGGCATCGAGGCGGAGTTGGCAGGGGGATTGTTAGCGCGACCCAAGAATACATCCTCCTGCGCCCAAAATAGAATTGTCACCCGTTAAGGTTTGTAGCTCTTGGCTTCCTAAAGCACCTAAGGCACAGTAGTTGAGGCTGAGTGCTTCAGCAATCAAATACATTGAAGCAATCAGCGCACCCACGTCGCGCCAAATCAGGCTTAGTTCATGCGTGTACTTGGCACTTACTTTATCGGGGCGGGCAGCAAACCAAATCAGGATGCCGGAACCAGCATCCAATACTGTTTGGCTGTATCTTAAGAAGGCCACCACATTCTCCTCAGCAACGTCTAGCCGGCATAGCGCGTGAGCGATAGGGTCATAAACGCTGACCGAACCCTCGTGCACGTCAATCACAATTAAATCAATAGGGTGCAGCCCCCCTGCTGAAGGCACATAGCGGTGCTGACAGAAAATGTTGTGCGGACCCTGATTGATGGAAAGAGCCTTTGCGCTGTACCACAAGAAGGTGGCTAGTTTCTCATCGGAAACGTGTGCGAATTGCCTTCTGGAGGCGCGAGCAGCCAGAACCCGAAAGAAGGACTTATTGCCCTTGATATCTGGTCGCGGCAGATAGAATTTCTCGCTCGTTTTATAAGAACTGCTAGTTGCAGTTGACTTGGGTTTTAGACGCGGCCGTGGGTCAGCCAGTAGCGGCAGGGCTCCCATAGAGTTCGTGGATGACGTTTCGGTACTTGTTGCACCCCCGGCAATTGCCGCAGGCATAATCCGCCTTATGGCAAGAGTGGGCCCAAAGTAACAACTCCTCGGGGATTTGCGACTGTTTCACTAGTTCCGCAGAAGTCATCGCAATGGCTGGGGCGCTTACTCGCAGATTTCCCTCTTGGTATGAAACAAGGTCATTCATTAGCTGAATGAACTGTGGCGTGCCATCCTTGTGAAATCCATCACTGGCTACCGAGCCAATGATAATTTCCTCAATACCCATCGTAATAGCCTTGGCTGCGCACAAGGTGATTAGCAGTTGGTTGCGGTAGGGCCACCACTCAGATGCAGGTGCATGAGAATCGGGAGCGTTACCAGACAGGTCGCCGGAGCCAATAGCTCTGCAATCCACTTTGAGCAATTCGTGCCGGATGCCTAACTGCTTCGTTATTTCCTCAGCTGCTCGTAGCTCTCCATTGTATGGAAGCTGCCCATAATCAATAGTAAACGCAACCTCAGGACGTAACCAATAAGCGAGAGCAATTGAATCCATCCCGCCGGACAGGAGTAAAGCGCGCTTCATGTAAGCCAATTCAAGCGGTAAATCGCTGTAGAAAAATCGTCAGAGATGATACACCCTGTGCCTTCTAGCATTTTGAGGTTGTCGGGCGTTTCATTCTGCACGAACGCTACCACAGGCTTTCCTTTTGCTATTGCGTAGCCCAGTTCAAACAGGGTGCCTGAGTCCAAACCATCAACGATTGCAAATACTGCATCGCAATTGTCGAGTGCCTCTATGTCAAGCGGTACTACGACGTTAGCTACTCCGTGCCCAACATCGTGTAAAGGCGAAAATACGGTGTTCCCTGTCTGCCTAAGTGCAGATAAGCTCTCATTGATTAGCCACCGTTCGGCCATTGTGAAGAAAGGGCCAGCTAAGTAAACATTTCGCCGTTTATGCCCTAGAAAAGGGAGGGTATGTAAGTCGAGTTCATTCCAAAAAGCAGGGTTTTTGGGAATCGGAAGCGTTTGAGTTTGACAGTAGAAGGCGGTTGCTATAGATGCCTTCTTGGCCGCTTGGCGGGCGCTGGTTTTCTCCTCAATCCAATAATGTGCGAATACGGACGAGAAAATGTCACCCGCTCCAATTGGCCAAACCGTCTCGGTGCGATAAGCGGCCACACGCAATGACTTCTTGTCTTTCTCAAAAATGCTCGCCCCTGAAGCACCTTGTTTGATAACTACTACCTCTGCGCCTTTATCCAGCAAATGCTGGCCAATGGCATCTATATCATATAAGCCAGTAAGTTGCTGGGCTTCCCATTGATTGAGAACGACTGCCAAATGATTGGCTGTTGAACCACCTTGATGGAAGTAAGATGGATTATTTGGGGATTGAGGGTCATACACAACATAATCACCGTGAACGATGCTGTTGCCTTCTATCAAACCGAAGACCAGTATATTTTCCGCTGTCACCTCGATTGTCTGCTTTTGGACAATTAGGTGTTCAATGGAAGGGTAAATATGAGGTGGTCCAACTATGCTGGACAGTTTAGGGCGTTAGTTTGAAGAAGCTGTTGATGAGCGTAATACGGTATCTGATAGTCGATGCTGGAGTGCAGGCGCTCGTGGTTGTAGTAGTCAAAATAGT
>JAQBNT010000118.1 GCA_028288445.1 Hymenobacter sp.
GCCGCGCGCCCCCGATGCCCGTGGCCAAGGGGTCGCGGTTATTACCCAAAATGCCCGTAATGGCCCCGCCGTACGGGTCGATGGCTGAGGGCGAATTATGCGTTTCCACCTTCCACACGAACAGCGACTCCGAGTTGATGCGCACCGCGCCGGCGTTATCGGAAAACACCTTAATCAGCCAGTCGTTGCCATTGGCGCGCAGTTGGCGGTCCACTTCGGAAGTGGCGTCTTTGATGTACGTTTTGAAGAGCGAATCGACCTGCTTCTCCTCACCCGTTTCCAGGTCTTTGTAGTTGATGAGGGCCGAAAACTCCTTGTGCTTGCAGTGCTCCGACCATGTCTGGGCGATGATTTCCAGCTCGCAATCCGTAGGGTCGGCAGGCAGGCCGGCGGCCTTTCGCTCGGCCTGCGTTTCGGCGGCGGCGAAGTAGTCGCGCACGGCGCGCATTTCCTCCAGGTTCAGCGCGTAGATGTTCTCCTTCGAGAGCTGCACCAGCTCCGCATCGGTGCGGCCGGTCAGCGAAATGACTTCGGTAATGGCCTCCGCGCCACCGCCGGGGCGGGGCGTGTAGTCGCGGATGCCATCGGCCACGCGGCCCACTTCCAGCCAGTTGATGAGCTTGTTGCCGAGCAGCTCCTCCGCGATGCGGCGCAGGTCGGTTTCGGGCAGGTCGTTTTCGAGCAGGTAAAGCTTCTTGCTGAAAATGTGCTGGGTGTGCACGTCCAGCGGCTCATTCAGGATGTCGGCGAGGGCGTTTTGAGCGGAGGTGCCTTCGTCGTCGGTCACGCCGGGACGGCGGGCCACGAGGATATAAGTGGCAAAGCCTTCGGCGGCCGTCAGTTCGTTTAGGCGCACGTCGTGCAGCACCGGGTCGGCGAGGCAGCGGGTGGCAAAATCCTCCAGTTGGGTTTCGGTGAGCGGGTAGCGCACCGTGTAGAGGGCGGCGCTGCGCACGCGGCCGGTGGCCAAGCCGAGGTGACGAGCGGCGGCTTCGGCCACGCGCTGGCCGTCGCCGTCGTGCTGGCCAGGCTTCAGCGTGAGCTGGATGGTGTGGGTGGTGTTGGGGGTGTTATCGGACATCAATAATATCAGAACGTCGTACTGAGCTTGCCGAAGCAGCTCTATTGCACAACTAATTATTTACTATCACAACGAAGCGGCAGCCGCCTCGGCAAGCTCAACAGAACGTTCAGGCTAAGGCTGAACTCAACAACATCAAAACGCTTTTTCCGGCCGGCTGCCGGGCTTCACTACCGGCACGCCGGCGGCACACAACGGGCAACTCTCGGGGGCAAAGGTCGCCGCTTGCACCTGTAAAAGCGCGAAATGTGGAAAATCCAGTCCGCCTTTTCCGCCCGTGCGGTCAATCAGCGACGCCACGGCCAGCACTTCCGCGCCCATAGCGCGCAGCACTTTAGCTACTTCCAGCGTGCTTTTGCCCGTCGTCACTACGTCTTCGGCAATAACAACTTTCTCGCCCGGCTCAATGGTGAAACCGCGCCGCAGGGTCATTTGCCCGTCGGCGTCGCGCTCCGTGAAGATGCCGGGCACGCGTAGCTGCCGGGCCAGCTCGTAGCCAATCACCACGCCGCCCATGGCGGGGCCTACTACCACATCGGGCTTTAGGCCGGCCGCTTCCAGCTGAACTGCCAGCGCCGCTGCGGCAGGGCCTGCCAAATCGGGCCGGCGCAGGAAGCGGGCGCACTGCACGTAGGTGTCCGAGTGCAGGCCGGACGACAGGCGGAAATGCCCACTCAACAGCGCATTTTCCTGGCGCAGCAAATGCTCCAGCGTGGCCGCATCGAAAGCGGTGATGGCCGAGGTATATACTTGGTTGTTCATCTTTTATAGAAAATCTACTATGCAAAAAGCCGCGGTGAAGCGGCTTTTTGGTTCAGGCGTGGGCCGGGCTCGTCACGGCCCGGAATTCGTTGATTTGTTCTTTCAATTCCTTGGCGGCGGCGCCGGCATCTTTCGCCTGCCATATCCCCCGCGAGGAGTTGATGAGCAGGCCGCTGCCATCGGCCCGCAGGCCGGCGCGGAGCGTGGCGGCCAAATCGCCACCCTGCGCGCCGATGCCCGGCACCAGAAACCACTGGTCCGGGCAGGCGGCGCGGACTTTGGCCACGGCCGCCGGCTCGGTAGCGCCCACCACCAGCCCGATGGTCGACTCGGTCAGCTCCTCGTCCATCAGCTTGGCCAGGCGGGCCGCCCAGTCGCTGATGGAGCCGCCGCGTGTCATGGCCGCGTCCTGCAGGCCGTGGATGGGTTTGTTGGATGTTTTAGCGAGCGAGAAAACCATTTTGCCGGGCCGCGCAAACGGCCGGATGGTATCGTCGCCCATGTAGGGGTTCACCGTCACGGCGTCGGCCCCAATAATATCATAAGCAAAGCGGGCGTACTGCTCGGCCGTGTTGGCAATATCACCGAATTTGCCATCCAGAATCACCGGAATGTCCTTCGGAATGCTGCGCACGGTTTCCTGAAGCAAGGCCACGCCGTTTTCACGGCTCAGAAAGAAGGCGAGGTTGGGTTTGAAAGCCGCTGCATAAGGCGCGGTTTCGGCAATGACTTCGCGCAGCCGCTGGGCCGCCTGGGCATCATCGCCCGTGGGGTCCAGCCCCACGCAAAGCAGGGAATTGATGGTTTCAACGCGGGTGAGGAGCTTTTGCATGGCGATACGCGAAGAGGGTTTGGGTGGGATTTTGGGAGGAGTATGGACTATTTATCGAATGGTGGTAACGGTGTGGGCTACTTCAGCAGCCAGCCGCGCCGTGAGGCCCGGCGACAGCCATTCGCCGCTGGCCACCTGCACGGCCTGGGCACCTACGCGCAGGTAGTCCTGCACGTCGCGGAGGGTGAAAATGCCCCCCGTTCCAAAGATGGGAAGCTGTAATTTTTCGTCATTCGCCAGCTCCCACACGCAGCGCAGGGCCAGCGGCCGGAGTGCTTCGCCCGAGAGCCCGCCCACCAGCAGCGCATCATTGGTATTAGTGGGCAGATGCAGCACTTTCAACGTATTGGTAGCCGCCAAAGCAGTTGCGCCACCCTCCTGCGCGCCCAGGGCCAGGCCCCGGATGTGGTCGGGCCACGGTGGCAGCTTCACAATTACGGCTGCGTCGGGGTGCAGCTCGTTGCGCACGGCCTCGGTGGCTTCGCGCACGAAGCGGGCCGTCACATCGGCCCCGGAGCCGCCGGGCGGCACCGTGATGTACACTTCCAGCCCGGCCAGCTGCTCGCCGGCCTGCTGCTGCAGGTAGCGCGCAATCTTGCGGAAGCCCGGCACACCGGGCGCGGTGATGCTCACAAACACCGGCACCCCGAAGCGGCGCAGGCGCGGCAGGTGCTCCTGCACCAGCAGCTCGGCGCCTTCGGTGCGCAGGTCGGTGCGGTTGAGCAGGGTTTGGTCGGCCACTTGCAGGATGCCTTCGTCGCCGGGCAGGCCGGCGCGGGGCTCCATGGTCACGGTTTTGGTGAAAATGGCGCCCAGCTGCTCGTAGCCCTCGCCGACGAGGTCCCACGGCGCTGCCGCCAGGCACACTGCATTCTGTAACGTGATGGCTCCGAGTTTCATAAGTATCGTATAAGTAATGAAAACGAACATTCACCCGCACTTCGGCAGTGCCAAGTGCGGGTGACGCTCGGCCGGCGAACCGGCGAAAGGATTCCTTAAATTACGTTGTCGCGGTTAATCAGGAACGGAACGCACTCGCGGATGTCGGTCTGGCCAAGGATGAACTGGGCCACGCGGGCCATGCCCACACCAGCGCCCGAGTGCAGCTGCACGTCGTGCTCCTCGTGGAAGCTCAGGTACCACTCAAAGTCTTCCAGCTTCATGCCCTGACGGATGAGGCCGGCCAGCATCGAGCTGGTTTCCAGCTTGTGGCGCAGCTTGGCACCGTCGAACTCACGCTCGGCCGAACCAGCCGACTCGCCGGCCAGCGGCAGCAGCAGGTCGGAGGAGTTCACCACGCGCGGGTCGTCTTCGTTATTGCGCATGTTGAAGAATTTGATGTCGGCCGGGTAGTGCGTGATGAAGATGGGGCCTTCCAGCTCGGTCAGGCGGCCTTCTTCCTCGGCGCCCAGGTCGTCGCCCCACTGCAGGTCGGGGAATCCGTTGGGCTTCAGCAGCTCAATGGCTTCGGCGTACGTCTTGCGCTTGAAGGTCAAGTCGATGATATCCAAGGCATCGCGGCCAAACAGGGCCAGCTCCTTGGCGCACTTGGTAGCTACCTCGCGGCAAGCCGTGTGCACGATGCCGGCCAGGTGGCCCAGCAGCTCGTCGAGGTCGCCGAGGTGTTCGATTTCGAACAGCGTGAACTGCGCCAGGCGGCGGTTGTCAGCATTCAGTTCCTTGCGGAAGCTCTGGATTTCGCCGCACACGCGGCCGCCTTCCACGGCCTGGGTCAGCATTTCGATGTAGAGTTGGTTGCTCTGGGGAAGGAACATCTTCTTGCCGTCGTACCAGTCCAGGGTAAACAACGTGTCGGTGTTCTCGCAAGCACCCGTTACACCCACAATGTGGGGCATGTTGTGGATGGTCACGAAGCCCTGCTCCTCGCAATACTTACGAGCGCCGCGCATCATCGAGTCCCATACTTTGATTACCGCCATGCGCTTGGCATCGGTGCTCAAGTTGCGGTTGCCGGCGTGGGCCGAGCTCAGGGTAGCCGCGGCTACTTTCGGGGCGAGGGTGTTGGTATCCATACAGTGAATGGGTGAAATGAGTAATCTAACAGCGCCTGAGCGCAGGAATGACTTATCTATCCGAACCGACCGCGCATAAAAAAACCGTTTCGGAATCCGAAACGGTGGCGGGGCAACAACCAGAAAAAACAGCGGAAATACCGGAGGCAAAATCGGAAAAACCGGCGGCGGCGAAGACCTTCCGGTCCTCTCGCGGGTCACTGCTGAGCAGGGTCCCGCGCTTCATCAACATGTCTTTGGGTTGAAGCACGATGCAAAATTACGGAATGTTTACGCCGGGCAAACATTGGTAATGTTACCTTTTTATTGCGTGGCTTTTTTTCAATTTTCATTTTCGCCCTAACTGGCTAACCGACGCACTTTTCGCCGCCTTTTTTCACCCTGAAAAAAATTCGGGCATTCGTAACCAATTGCTTTGCAAGCACAACCCGCCGTAGCTTTGTCTCTTTATCCCTGATACGTAGCCTCCGGCCGCATTTATCAGGAAGCAAAAAGCCCATGAAATACGCGGTATTTCATGGGCTTTTTAATTTCCGGCCGGCTTCGTTATTACAACGGTAATGAATCAGTCAAAAACCGGTTGGCCAGCACAATATCAGCTCGTGGGGCCGGTGTCTACTTTCGACTCAATGGTGGCCTGCACCGTGCTGCTCACGGCCGAGAGGATGTTGTAGCCCGTGGCGGCCTCAATGGCGTCCACCGTGGTGCGGTAGCCGCCCCAGGCCGAGCTGATGGCCGTGGTGTTGGGCGTATCGATGGCAATGATGCGCGTGGCGGTGGTCACGCGGCCGGCGTCGGAGCTGCCTTCGGGCAGCACCACCACTACTTTCCAGCAGCGGGCGGGCACGGTGATGTTGCCGCTGGCGATGGTGGTGGCGTAGCCGTTCACGCCGGTGCCGCCGCTGCCGTAGCTGCCGCAGATGACGTACAGCTCGTAGCCTTGGGCCACGAGGGTGCGCTCGTAGTTCTCCAGGTTGGCCCAGGTTTGCTGGTTGTTGTTGGCGGCCTGGGGCATCATGTTGGTCATGAGAAAGGTGGCCGAGTTGTCGGCTACCGAGCCGGTGCGGTCGGCGCTGGGGCAGTTGTGCCCGCGGTCGAAGCCGGAGCCGGTGTAGCTGCTGTTGGTGGCCTTGAACCAGCCGGAGGGCAGCGTGGCATCGGAAGCGAAATTGTCCTGGCGGGCGGTGCTGCCCAGCCAGGCGCTGCTCAGGTGCCAGCTCACCCAGTTCGGCTTGCCCTGGGCGCGGCTATACGAGAGGGCGTACTGGGTTTTGCTCATCAGGTAATTGTTGGGCGAGTTGGTGGCGTCGGTCACGGCCCCGCTGGGGTTGCCCATGGTGAGGTGGCTGTCGCGGGTAGCATCCTGGTTTACGGTAGCGGCAATGGGCTGCTGGCTCGGGGCCACTTGCTCGGTGCGCGAACACGACGCGGCCAGGACCAAAAGCAGCGCGGCGCTGCTGAGACGGGTAATCGTTTGCTTCATAAAAACAGGTTGGAAATGGGAGTTGATGAACGGTGACCGCAAAATTCCTGCGTTGGAGTTGCCTCACCGCCACCGTAATGTTACCGCTACATTACCAATCGCCTAAATATTAGGCCATCAACATTTTGTCATTTGAATCATATCTTTTAATAATCATATTTTACCCAAATATTATTCAGTGAAACCGGTTTGAATCAGCATATCTGGTATTGATATTATTGCAGGAAATAAATACTTTACTATATAATCGGCTATCACCCGGCATGCTCATCCACAAAAAGTCCCGCCGGCAACGCCAACGGGACTCTTTACTTGCTCAATGGGATTGGCCGTGGCTACCGGCCGCTTACCACCAGCCGTTGGGTAGCCAACCGCTGCCCGGCGGCATCACGCAGCACTACGTGGTAGAGGCCGGGGGCCAGCCGGGGCAACACCAGGCCGGTGGTGGCGGCGTCTACTGGCTGCTGGCTCACCAGCTGGCCCATTTCCGAGTACGTCTGAACCAGGCCGCCACCGGCTGGCATATTCATGAAACGAACCTGCACAGCCTGGGCATCGGGCGCGGGGTTGGGGTAGGCTTCGAGCTGCGGCACGGCCACGGCTTTGCCCACCGTCACCACCACCACGGGCGAGAAGGCTTGGGTGCCGTCATTATCTACTTGGCGCAGACGGTAGTAGAGCGTGGCAACGCCCAGCGAGCCGGCTTCGGCATCGCGGAGCTTGTAGGTAAGGGGGCTGGTGCTGCTGCCGGCCGCCGCTACCTGGCCCACGGCTTTGAAGGCGGCCTCGCCGCCCGTGGAGCGCTCCACGGCGAAGTAGCTGCTGTTCTTTTCGGTGGCGGTGGCCCAGCTCAGCTCGGCCGCGCCGTTGGCCCACTTGCCCACAAAGGCCGTGAGCTCCACGGGCAACGGTATAATGGTGGTGATGATGCCCCCGGCAAGGTTGTCGGCGAAGGCCTGGAACACGTTGATGTTTACCCCCAGGGCCACCGTGGAGGAGGCGCTGATTTGGATGGAGGCAAAGTTCTTGGTGGTCAGAAACGAGATTTCCTGCCGGCCATCGGGCAACAGGTTCAGCGAGAGCAGCGACGAGCCCGAGGCGCTTTCCAGCAGGTTGCCGGCCGCATCGTACGTGCTCAGGGTGAGGCGGTCGAGTACGCTGGCATCAAGCAGGCCGCTGTTGCTGCTGATAATCATGCCGGCGCGGTAGCCCGCCAGGCCCACGTCGGTTTTCACGGTGCTGCCGGGGGCACGCAGGTCCAGCTTCAGCTCGGCCGTGGAGGCGATGCCGCCGCCAATGTTGATGACGGCCTTGGTGGCGGGGTCATTATCGGCGGCACCGGCGGGGTTGCTCACGCCGCAGCCGGCGCACACCACCGCCGAGGTGTTCGTGGCGTAGTTGGTGTTCGACACCGGCTGCCCAAAGTCCGACAGGTAGCGCGTAGTGCCCGTGAACGCCGCGGGCTCCACACCAAAGCCGTAATAGATGTCCAGGTTATCCAGGACCGACAGGGCGCCAATCTGCTCAATCTTCACCTCGTCGAAGGCAAACTTGGTGGGGAAGCTCACTTGGTATTTGCCGTCGGGCAGCAGCTTCACGTCCAGCAAATTAGCCCCAGTGGCCGATTCCTGCTTCACCGATACGCCGTTGATGGTCTTGTACGTAGTGATGCGCAGGGCCGACAGCGCCGCCAAGTCAAGCACACCGGAACTGCCCAGCACGAAGCCCGCGTAGTAGCCAGCCGGGGCCGTTTTCGAGCTTTCGAGCTTGACGCTGAGCGACGACGGGCAATTGACCGAGATGAACGTGCCAAAGGTGGCGTGGTTCGTTAGGCTGTTATCAACGGCATACTGCGGATTGGAGATGTTGGTGTTGCCGCACACGCTCACCAAATCGCCGGGCGTGATGGCAGTGTTGTAGTAGGGCGAAAGGTCGCCGGCGGGAAAGTGCGAGGTAAGCCCGCGCACCGGCTGCTGTACCAACGACTGCACAGCGTAGCCATAATATACATTCAGGCGGTACAGCACATCGACCGTGCCGCTGATTTCCAGCTCGATGTCATCGAACGCCTGCTTGGTCACGAATTCCATCTGGACCGGCCGGTCGGTGCCCGCCGCCACCCGCAGGCTTTGCACCACCGCCAGCGACACTACTTGGGTTTCGAGGGCGGTGCTGCTGCCACGCAGGTACGTGCGCAGCGTGTAGGTGCCCAGCGCACTCACGCCCGCCAGGCTGGCCGGCGGCGCGACCAGTACGCCGGCCCGGTCACCAATGCTGGCCTTCCGGTCAAGCCCCAGGCGCAGGCTTACGCTTTTGCCCAAGGCGACAAACTTCGTAATGGTGGCATAGTCGGTGGTAGATGTGCCGTTGGCGGCCTGGTCCGGGTTGCTGACCCCGCCGCCCAGCAGGGCGCAAAGCGCGGGCACCAGGCAGTTGCTGCTGGCCGACGCGACCCCGGTGGTGGAATAAATGGGAGCGCCGGCGGCGCTAGCGGTATTCATGGCCAATATCACGAGCAGGGTGGTAATCAGCCAGGCCCGTAACCGGGCCAATGAAACGGAGGTTGGAGTAGGGGATTCCATATCGATTCGCAAAAAAATATTTAACTCTTTGGCCCTGTGCCTTCCCCGTTCTTGCAATTCCGTGGCCATGTGGTGCCAACCCGCTCTCCTAGCTTACTAACCAATTAGATATAACTTTCACGATATTAAATTTATTTCCCATTATTGGAATACTGTCCTTAAATGGGAATTTATCAATAATACCGCTGCAATCCGATTACGTTTTGAGTCCGTATGTGCCTTATTAAGGCCTTTTTCTACCCTATCTGTGATTTATTGCGTATTTTTGCAATGTAATTTTTCTAATGAAACCTTTTATCCATCTATCGTAAATCAGCTTGTCGACTAGCAACTTTCGATTGACGCGACGTTATTTCAGGCATCCACACCCCCTTTCTGCATGACTCCTGCTCTACCTTTCAAAATTTTTGTTGTCGAGGACAATGAGTGGTATGGCGAACTGCTGATGCACCGCCTGAGCCAGAACCCGAACCACAGCGTCTCGCGCTTTACCACGGCGCAGGCGTGCCTGGAGCATCTGGGCGAGAAGCCAGATTTTATCACGCTCGACTATTCGTTGCCTGATGCCAAGGGCGAGCAGGTGCTGCGCCAGATTCGGGAGCGGCTGCGGGGCACCGAGGTGGTAGTGATTTCGGGCCAGGAAGACGTGAGCACGGCCGTCAACATGCTCCAGCAGGGAGCCTACGACTACCTGGTGAAGGACGAGAACACGCTCGACCGCCTCTGGAACCTAGTGGGCAAGGTGGAGCAGCAGGTGTGCCTGCGCCGCGAAAACACCCAGCTCCGCCAGCAAATTGGGGCACGCCACGGGGCTGGCCAGGCCATTCTGGGCGAGCACGCGTCGATGCAGGCCGTGCAGACGCTCATCACCAAGGCGGCCCGCACCACCATCACGGTGAGCGTGAGCGGCGAAACCGGTACCGGCAAAGAACTAGTCGCCAAGGCCATTCACTTTCAATCGGGCCGGGCCAGCCTGCCTTTTGTGGCGGTGAACATGGCCGCCATTCCGCGCGAGCTGGTGGAGAGCGAGCTGTTTGGGCACGAGAAAGGCGCGTTTACCGGGGCGGTGGCGCGCCGCGTGGGCCGGCTGGAAGAAGCCAACGGCGGCACCCTGTTTCTGGACGAAATCGCTGACCTCGACCTGAGCCTGCAAGCCAAGCTGCTGCGCGTGCTACAGGAGCGGGAGGTGACCCGCGTGGGCGGCAACCAGTCCATCCCGTTCGATGTGCGCCTGATTGTGGCCACGCACCGCGATTTGCTGACGGAGGTGCAGGCGGGGCGTTTCCGCGAAGACCTGTACTACCGCCTGCTGGGCCTGCCCATTGCCCTGCCCCCGCTGCGCCAGCGCGGGGCCGATGTGCTGCTGCTGGCCGAGGTGTTCGTGCGCGATTTCTGCCAGCTCAACAACCTGCCGCCGCGCCAGCTCACCGACTCGGCCCGCGAGCAGCTGAAGGCGCACCCGTTTCCGGGCAACGTGCGCGAGCTGAAAGCGGTGGTGGAGCTGGCCACCGTGCTGGCCGACGGCGAGTTCATCCACGGCGAAGACCTGCCCCTGCGGGCCGGCAAAGCCACCATTGGCCCTGGCAGCCAGCTTTCGCTGCGCGAGCAAAACCGGGCCATCATCCAGAACTGCCTCGATGAGATGAACGGCGACGTACTGGCGGTGGCCACCCGCCTGAACATCGGAAAATCCACTATTTATCGTATGTTACAACAGCAGGAGCTGCACCTCGGCTAAGCCCCGCATGGCGGGCTATCGGGGCTTAGCCGAATTTATTGGTTCGCTTTCTATTTGCTTCCGGCATTATTTACGCTTAGTCCTTTTTTGATGCGCCGCTCCCGTTATCCTCGTCTGCCTCGGCGGCCAGCCGTGCCGGCGGCCCGGCGGGTAGCCAAACGCGCGACGCAGCCTGCTTCGCCCCTGCCCGCCGACACCGCCACGGCTCCAGAAGATGCGGCGATGCCGGCGCAGGTGTTAGCCGACCGGGTTCCCCTCATCCTGTTCAGCTACGACCTGCGGCTTCGCCAGTTGGTGCACTGCAACCGCCACTGCCGCACCGTGCTGGGCTACACGCCTCAGGAACTGATGGACCTGGGCCCTGGCCTGAGCCAGTACGTAATGCACCCTGATTCGCTGGCTCAGCTCGTCAAATCGGATATTAAGCAGCTGCTGACACGAAACCAGACAGCCAGTTGGGACTGCCGCGTGCGCCACCACGACGGCAGTTGGCGCCTGCTGCGCCTGCGGGTGCGGGCCAGCGTACTTGGCCCCGCAGGTCAGCCCTTGGAAATCACGGGCAGCGCCGAGGACGTGACCCGCCACCGCGCCGCCGTGGATGAGCTGCGCCAGAGCCGCCACCTGCTGCGGCAGGTGCTGGACGTGGTGCCCAACTTGGTGGCAGTTTTCGACCTGCACCAGCAACGCACCACTTACACCAACCGCCGCATCGAAACCCTGCTGGGCTACACCAGCGAGGAAATTCTGGCTTTCCCGGCTGGCCGCCTGCTGCCGCACCTGCTGCCGTCCGAGTCGCTGGTGCACTTCGAGGCCACCATTGCGGCCGTGGCCCAGCTGCCCGATGGCCAAGTGCGGACCATTGAGTTCACGGCCCGCCACCGCGACGGCTCCATCCGCTGGCTGCACAGCACCCAGGCACCCTTTGGCCGCGATGCCCACGGACAAACCACCAGCATCATCAGCGTGACCGAGGACATCACCGAGCAGCGGGCGACCGACGAGCAGCACCGTCTCGCCACGGCCCGCCTCACCGAGCAGCACCGCCTGTTCCGGCAGGTGATTGATGCCTTGCCACACCCCATTTACCTAAAGGATGAGCACGGCAACTACCTGCTGGCCAACCAGGCGCTGGCCGCTTTGTATGGCCTGACGCCGGAGGAGCTGGTGCGCGCCGGCAAGCCGGACATTCCGGCCACGGCAGACACGGCCCGCTATCTGCAACAAGACTTGCAGGTGCTCGCTACCGGCCAGGACCTGACGCTGGAGGAGTCCTTCACGAACCCGGATGGCCGCATCGATTGGTTCAGCAGCGTGAAGCGGCTCTTTGTGCAGGACGACGGCACGGCCCAGGTGCTGGGCGTGGACAGCAACATTACCGAACTCAAAAGCACGCAGCAAGCCCTGGAAAGCGCCATTGCCACGGCCCAGGTAGATGCCCAGGCCAAAGAGGATTTCTTGGCCAACATGAGCCACGAAATCCGTACGCCGCTGCACGGCATTCTGGGCCTGACGGGCGTGCTGGTGAAAACCACCCTCAGCCGCAGCCAGCACGACTACCTGCGCCTGCTGGGCGAATCGGCCGAGCACCTGCTTAACGTGCTGAACGACGTGCTGACCACCGCCCGCCTCGGCGCGGGCAAGCTCCAGCCCGAGGCCATGCCCTTTGCCCCCGGCGAGCTGCTGCGCGGCTGTGCGGCCCTGCTGCGGCCCCGCGCCCGCGAAAAAGGCCTGAGCCTGCGCATCGACAAGCCCACCCTCGCCGGGCAGGTGCTGGGCGATGCACACCGCCTGCGCCAGGTGCTGCTCAACCTGGTCAACAACGCCATCAAGTTCACCGAAGCCGGCAACATCCGCCTGCGCTGCCGGGTGGTGCCCGGCCCCCGCCAGCACACCGAGCCCGTGGGCACGGTGTGGCTGCAATTTATGGTGAGCGACACCGGCCTGGGCATTGCCCCCGAAACGCTGGACAAAATATTTGAGCCCTTCACCCAGGCCACCGCCAGTACCGACCGCGAATACGGCGGCACGGGCCTGGGCCTGAGCATTTCGGAAGGGCTGGTGAAGCTCATGGGCGGTGCGCTGCTCGTGTGCAGCGAGGTGGACCAGGGCAGCACGTTTGCCTTCACCCTGGCCTTTCAGCCCGTGGCCCCCGCCAGCCCCACGGCCCCCGAAACCCCAGCCGAGGCCGCGCCCCTGGCCGATGCCGGCCGTATTTTGCTGGTAGAAGACAACTTGGTAAATAGCCTGCTGGCCGAAACCGTGCTGCGCAACTGGGGCTGGCAGGTAACCACCGCTGCCAGTGGCCCGGCCGCCATCAAGCTGTTTGAACATCGGGCCTTCGACTTGGTCTTAATGGATATCCAGATGCCGGGCATGGATGGCGAAACCGCCGCCCGCGCCCTGCGCGAGCACCCCGACCCCCGCCGGGCCGCTACCCCGGTCATCGCCCTCACAGCCCGCGCCCAGGCCGGCGAGGCCGAGCGCCTGCAGGCCTCCGGCTTTGCCGGCTACCTTGCCAAACCCTACCGCGAAGAGCAACTGCTCGAAATCATGCACGCCGTCCTGGCCCGCCACAACCAGGTCAGCGAACCCTCTCCCACTTACCTTACTACTCCTTCCATGACTTCTGCTCCACCCCTCTACAACCTAGGCAACGTGCGCCAGCTGGTGCGCAACGACGAAACCATCGTGCGCCGCCTGGCCTGGGCGTTCATCGAAACCACCCCCGCCATCCTCACCGCTCTTGATGAGGCCCTGACCAAAGGCGACTGGGAAGCCCTCGGCGACGCCGCCCATCACCTCAAAAGCTCCCTCGACGGCCTGGGCGTGGAAAGCCTGCGCCACGTCATCCGGGAGGCCGAAGCCTTTGGCGAAACGCCGCCCGCCCCGGCCCACGCCGCGCAGCAGGTCACCCTCATCCGCACCGTCACGGAGCAGGTCATGGCCGGCCTGCGCACGGAGTTTCCCGAGCAGCAAGCCTAACGTATATGCCGCTGCCAATGCCCCCGGCCGCGTCGGCCCCACTCATCCACACCGACACGCTGGTGATTGGGGCGGGCCAGGCTGGCCTGGCAGCGGCTTATTATCTGCAACAGCACGGCGTTGATTTTCGGGTGCTGGATGCGGCCCCCACCGCCGGCCACGCCTGGGACACCCGCTACGACTCGCTACGGCTGTTCTCGCCGGCCTGGGCCAGTGGGCTGCCCGGCCGGCCCTGGCCCGGCAACCACCTCCGCTACCCCACCCGGGCCGAAACCAGCGCCTACCTGCGCGATTACGCCGCCCATTTCGCGTTTCCGCTCGATGCCAACCAGCGCGTAACCCGCCTGACGGCCGCCGGCCAGCCTGGCTACCACGCGCACACCGCCGCCGGCCACACCTACGCCGCCCGCCGCGTGATTGTGGCCACAGGCCCCTACACCACCCCCAAAATCCCGGACTGGGCCGCCCAACTGCCCGCCGCCGTAGTCCAGCTGCCCAGCCGCGACTACCGCCGCCCCGGCCAGTTGCCCGGTACCGACCCGGTGGCGGTGGTGGGCAGCGGCAACTCCGCCCTGCAAATCGCGGCCGACATCGCGGCCACCGGCCGGCCCGTTTTCGTGGCTTTTGATGAAAAGACTCCGGCCATGCCCAACAACCAGTTCATGTGGGCCTTTCTGGCCGTCACGGGCATGATGCGCATCCCACGGCACACGGCCCCCGGCCGCTGGATGATGGGCCAGCCCGAGCCCGTGGTGAGCGGCGACCTGGCCCGCCTGCGCCGGCTGCCGGCGGCCACGTTCATCGGCCGGGCCACGGCGGCGCTGCCCCCAGGCGCTATTCAGGGCCAGCGAGCAGCTTCTCCCCCGCTCGATGCCGTGGTGTGGGCCACCGGCTACCGCCCGGACTATGGCTGGCTGGAGCTACCCATTCTGGAGGCCGATGGGCAGCCCCGGCACCAGCGGGGCCTCACGGCAGCGCCCGGCGTGGCTTTCCTAGGGCTCGACTGGCTCGATAGCCGCAACTCGGCCCTGCTCAACGGCATCGGGGCCGATGCCCGGCGCGTGGTGCGGGCGCTGCTGCAAATGCCCTAATCTTATTGAAACCTGGCCGGGCCTTTCGGGGTTGAATACCTCAGACGCAGCTTACTGAATCAGGCTGCTTTTTATCCACCCGATTTTTCTGTAGCATTATGTTTATTTTCATGCTTGGCCTCTTGTTGGTCACCGCCATCCTCGCGCTCAAAACGGTATCTAACGTGGAAGAAATGCTCACGCCCATTCCGGTGCGTGCCCGGTAATTCCTTCGTTTTCGACAATAAAAAAAGCAGCCCGAAAGCTGCTTTTTTTATTGTCCGATAATTGGCTCTTGATTATCTTAATTGTGGGTTAGCGAATAACCAGTTTGCACATCTGGCTGGTGTTGTCCGACTCCAGCCGCACGTAGTACAGGCCGTTGGCGAATTTGCTCAAATCAAGCGTGCGGGAATATTTATCGTTGAGTTCCGTTACGGTTTCGTGGTACAGCACCGAGCCAATTACGTTCAGCACGCTCAGCTCCACTTTCTTGCCCTGCAAGTTATTGATGGTAAGGTGGACGATGCCGGTGCTGGGGTTGGGGTACACCAAGAGGGTTTTGTCGTCGCCGGGCCGGGTTTGCTGGCCGTGGCGGTGCATGGCGGCGGCCGAAGCAGTAGGCACGGTGCGCAGCAATGGCCCCATTCCGAGGCTGAGACAAACGAATAATAGCAGGGGTAAGAGTAGGCGTTGCATCATAGTATTAATTAGTGGGTGGGTAGAAAGAGCGGCGAGTACTGGATTAACGGAAAAACTTGCTTTTGGTTGACAAAGATACGGCGCTTGCACAGTAAGCTACACCAGAATATCCAAAAACCTCGATAGACTACGCTACTTTCGCTTCCATTGTTCCTATTTCACCGACCAGTTAAATGGATATTTTATTGATTGGTGGTGGCTTGGCCGGCTTGGCGGCGGCCCTGGACCTGGCCCGGCGTGGCCATCAGGTGACGGTGGTGGAGCGCAAGCAATACCCCTTCCATAAAGTGTGCGGCGAGTACGTGAGCAACGAGGTGCTCCCCTACCTGCGCCGCCTCGGAGCCGACCCGGCCGGACTGGGGCCGGCAGCTATTTCCAAGTTCCTGCTGTCGTCGCCGGGCGGCCGGACGCTTACCAGCCCGCTCGACCTGGGCGGCTTCAGCGTGAGCCGCTACGTGCTCGATGACTTTCTCTACCGGAAAGGATTGGCGGCGGGCGTCACTTTTCACCTAAAAAGCACGGTGACGGACGTGGCTTTTGACCCCGCCACCGACCGGCACACTGTGACGCTGGCCGACGGCCGCACCCTCACGGCCCGCGTGGTGCTGGGCACCTACGGCAAGCGCGCCAACCTCGACCGGCAGCTGCAACGGCCGTTTTTCGCGCAGCGCTCGCCTTACCTCGGGGTGAAATACCACTTGCGCCTGCCAGGCTTCCCGCGCGACGTGATTGCGCTGCACAATTTCGCCGATGGCTACGCGGGCATTTCGGCCATTGAGGAGGACAAGCTGTGCTTCTGCTACCTCAGCACCCGCCAGAATCTGAAAGACCACGGCACTATTCCGGCGCTGGAGCGGGAGGTGCTGGCCCGCAATCCGCGCCTGCGCGAGATTCTGGACGCGGCCGAAGTGCTGTACCCGCAGCCCGAAGTCATCAATGAAATATCCTTCGCCCCCAAGCAGCCCGTGGAGCAGCATGTGCTGATGTGCGGCGACGCGGCGGGCCTAATCACGCCGCTGTGCGGCAATGGCATGGCGATGGCGTTGCACGGCGCGGCCCTGGCGGCAGCGGCGGCGGCCGGTTTTTTAGCAGGCCACACCAGCCGGCCGCAGATGGAAGCGGACTACGCCCGGGCCTGGCAGGCGCAGTTTGGAGCGCGGCTACGGGTGGGGCGGGCGGTGCAGGGGCTGTTTGGCGGGCCGCTGCTGAGTGAGGCGGTGGTGGGCAGCTTGCGCTACTGGCCGGGGGCCGTGCGGGCGTTGATGCGGCGCACCCACGGCCAGCCGTTCTGAAACCTGGCGGCGGCGCGGCGGTTTGCAGGGCGGAGGCCGGAATGTTATTGGCTTTTTTGGGGCTAAATGTGCAAAATCATGCCTTTATTCCGTAAGTAGTGGACCAATGCGCGGGGCCGCCCGTACTTTCAGCCGCTAGGCGCGTTGGCCCTCCTCCAATTATCCGAATCCGAAAATCCTTCCCGGAATGCCGAGTTACTTAGGTGCCATTGGCACTGCCAATCCCGCCCACCGCATTGCGCAGCCGCAAATTGCCGATTTCATGGCCCAGGCCCTGGAATTTGGCGAGGCCGACACGCGCAAGCTGCGGGCACTGTACCGGGTTTCGGGCATTGCGCAGCGCTATTCGGTGCTGCCCGATTACGGCCGGGCCAACGGCGACTACACGTTTTTTCCCAACACGCCCACCCTGGAGCCCTTTCCGAGCGTGGGCCAGCGTATGGCCGTGTACCGCCGCGAAGCCCTGCCGCTGGCCACCGAAGCCGTGCGCGAGTGCCTGCGCCAGGTGCCAGATGTAGCGGCGGCCAGCATCACCCACCTCGTCACGGTGAGTTGCACGGGCATGTACGCGCCAGGCCTTGATATTGAGCTGGTGCAGGCCTTGGGCCTGCGCCGCGACGTGCGCCGCACCTGCGTGAACTTCATGGGCTGCTACGCCGCCGTGAATGCCGTGAAGCTGGCCGATGCGTTCTGCCGCGCCGATGCCGAGGCCCGCGTGCTGATTGTGAGCGTGGAGCTGTGTACCCTGCACTTCCAGAAAAGCCCGGAGGAAGACCACCTCATCAGCAACGCGCTGTTTGGCGACGGGGCGGCGGCCTGCCTGGTGCAGGCCCGCCCGCTGCCCAATGGCGTGCCCAGTCTGGCATTGCAGGCGTTTCACTGCGGACTGGAGCCCGATGGGCACGACGACATGGCGTGGCACATCAACGACTTCGGGTTTGAGATGACGCTGAGCAGCTACGTGCCGAAGCTGATTCAGCGCGGCATTCGCAGCCTGACGGATGGGCTGCTGGCCAGCCTGCCCGTGGAGCTGGGCGACATCCGTCACTTTGCCATTCACCCCGGCGGGCGCAAGATTCTGGAAACCATCGAAGCCGAACTGGGCCTGACCCACGACGACAACCGCCACGCCTACCGCGTGCTACGCGACTACGGCAATATGTCGTCGGCCACGGTGCTCTTTGTGCTGCGCGACGTGCTGGCCCATGCCACTCCGGCCGATGACGGCGCGCCCGTGCTCAGCTTCGCCTTCGGCCCGGGCCTGACGATGGAGGCCATGCTGCTTCAGTTGGCCGTGAGCCCGCAGCCGCAGGCAGAAGCAGCAGCAGAAACCGCCCAACTGCTCGCGGCGAATGTTTGAAGAGCGAGCCTCCGGCCCGGAGTTGATGGACGACCTGACGCTGGCGAATGATGCCCTGCGCCAGAACCTCGACGAGTTGGAAACTATCAATACCTGGCTGGGCGGCTATGAGCCGGTGCTGAATGCGCTGCAACGACTGAAAAGCCGGTTCCCGGCCGGCCGGCCCCTGCGCCTGGCTGACCTGGGCAGCGGCGGCGGCGACACCCTGCGCCACGTAGCCCGCTGGGCGCGCAAAAGCGGTATTCCCATCGAACTGACGGGCATTGATGCTAATCAATTCATGCTGGAATACGCCACGGCCAAAAGCCGGGAATACCCCGAAATCAGTTACCGACAGTTTGATATTTTCTCCCTCGAATTTCAAGCGCAGCCCTACGACGTGCTGACGTGCAGCCTGTTCTGCCACCATTTTACCGATGAAGAGTTGGTGACACTGTTGCGGCAATGGCAGCAGCAGGCGGGCGTGGCCGTCGTCATCAACGACCTGCACCGGCACTGGCTGGCCTACCACAGCATCAAGTGGCTGACGCGGCTGCTGGGCGGCTCCTACCTCGTGCGGCACGATGCGCCGCTGTCGGTGGCCCGGGCCTTCCGGCGGCAGGACTGGGTGGCGCTGCTGGCGCGGGCCGGCATCACGAAGTATGAGCTGCGCTGGCGCTGGGCCTTTCGCTGGCAGGTGATTTTACGCTGCGCTTAATGAGGAATGAGGAATGAGGAATTTCGCACCCATTCGGTCATTTCCTCATTCCTCATTAATAAATCCCAGCCGCCACGCGGTAGGTGTTGGCGTGGGCTTCCACGATGTCGATAATGCGTTCGGAGTAGCCGCCGCCCATGCACACCACCACGGGCAGGCGGTGGCGATGGCAGAGGCCGAGTACCAGCTCGTCGCGGCGGCGGCAGCCTTCGCGGCTGAGGGCCAGGTGGCCGAGCTTGTCGGTGGCCAGCACGTCCACGCCGGCCAGGTAGCATACGAAATCGGGCTGCACTTCGTCGAGGAGGCGGGGCAGGGTTTGGGTTAGCAGCTTCAGGTAGTGGGCGTCGTCGGTGCCATCGGGCAGGGGCAGGTCGTGGTCGGAGGTTTCTTTGCGGGCGGGGTAGTTGCGGCCGCCGTGCATGGAAAAGGTGAATACCCGGGGCTCGTGCTGAAAAATGGCAGCCGTGCCGTTGCCCTGGTGCACGTCGAGGTCCGCGATGAGAACTTTATGCGCGTGGCCGTGGGCCAGCAGCCACGCGGCAGCGGCGGCCTGGTCATTCAGCAGGCAAAACCCTTCGCCCCGTGCCCGAAACGCGTGGTGCGTGCCGCCCGCGATGTTGAACGCCACGCCGTGCGACAGCGCCTGCCGGGCCGCCTCAATGGTGCCGCCCAGGATGGTAATTTCGCGCTCAAACAGTTCCTTCGACCACGGGAAGCCGGTGGCCCGCTCCTCCTGCCGGGTGAGCTGGCCGGTGCGCAGGCGGTGGTAGTAGTCGGCATCGTGTACCCGCA
>JAQBNT010000143.1 GCA_028288445.1 Hymenobacter sp.
TTGGCCGCAAAATTGTCTTCAATTTGCACAAGCGGCGGTCCAAGGACAGCCACAGGGGCCTTCCGGTTTTCCCGCCGCGTCCGTTTTTTTCATGTTTACTCGCATTGCCAGTGCCTTGCTCGTAGCCGGCCTGCTGGCCACTACGGCCCCCGCCGCCCACGCCCAAACCACCGCCGCGAAAGCCGCTGCCGCCAAAAAAGCCGCCGCCGCCAAGGCCGCTGCCGCTAAAACGGCCGCCGCCAAAGCCGCCGCCACCAAGGCCGCTGCCGCCAAAGCTGCCGCTGCGAAAGCCGCTGCCACCAAAGCCGCCACGCCCGTAGCCGCGCCCGTCGCGCCTCTCACCGAGTCTCAAGCCAGCGCCGGCATCAAGGAAGCCCTCAACAAGGGCATCGTGAAGGCCGTGCAGTTCGCCTCGGAGCCCGACGGCTTCAACCTGAACGACGACATTCACATCCCCACGCCGCCCGACCTGGATATTGTGAAGTCGACCGTGGGCCGCCTGCCGGGCATGAACACGCTGTTCACCCAGCTCGAAACCCAGCTCAACCGCGCCGCCGAGGCCGCCGCGCCCAAAGCCAAAGACATATTCCTCAACGCCCTCACCAACATCAGCATCACCGATGCCCTCACGCTGGTGACCAGCGGCCAGACCGATGCCGCCACGCAGTTCCTGCGCAAGTCCACGCAGCAGCAGCTGATTTCGGCCTTCCACGGCGACATTGAAACTGCCATCGACCAGGTAGGGGCTGGCCGCGCCTACGCCACCATCACCAACCAGTACAACAAAATCCCGCTGATGACGCCTGTCAACCTCAGCCTGGCCGACTACACCACCCAGAAAGCCGTGGACGGTCTGTTCATCCTGCTGGCCAACGAGGAAGCCAAAATCCGCAAAAACCCCGCCGCCCGCACCAGCGACATCCTCAAAACGGTGTTCGGCCGCTAGCCGATTATTACCGGATAGTTTGATTGAAAAAGCCCCGGCTGGAATTTCCAGTCGGGGCTTTTTCATGCGTAAAAACGCCGTATTGGCCTAGTAATCGTCGCTGTCGAGGCTGCTGCCGCGCCGGCTGCCCCGGCCACTGCTGTAGCCTTCGTCGTCCTCATCATCGTCGTCGGCAAAGTCGTCCTCGTCATCGTCGAGGCTGGTGAAACCGCCGCGGTCGGAGTTTTCGGCGCGCTCGGCTTCCACGAATTCTTCTTCGCTCATGTTGGCCAGGTCCAGGGCCTCGTCGTGCGAGGAGCCCGTGTCGGTCCACATCAGGTAGTCGGCATATTTGGCCGAAAGGCGGTCTTCGGTATTGCCGATGGCGGCAGCGCCGCCTTTCTTGGCATACGTATCCAGGTCGTCGTCGTCGGCGAGCAGGTCGTCGTCCAGGTCGTCGTCATCAATCATGGCCGGGGCGGATATAGGTTGAAGTGGGGAATGATACTTGAGTAGGCCGCGAAGATACGGCCGCCGCGGATTTTCGGTTCCCTTTCCGAGCCATTGATTTCGCTAAAAAGATAAGCTCAAGCTTGAGAATGGCCCTTTTGCCGGGTTACGAGACAGCTATTCCAATCAAGAAATCAGGAGGTTGAAAGCCCGAAAATCCCAGTTGCTACCCGCGCACCGGTTGGAAATCCGTCACCACCAATTGCTCGTCGCAAAAGCCATATTCGGCCGGCACGTTGGAGCTCAGCAGCAGCGTGCGGCCGGCGCGGGTAGCCTGCACATGCTCCTGGTACCAGGCCACGCCGGTGGTGTCGAGGTTGGTGGTGGGCTCATCGAGCAAGAGCAGGGGCGCATCGGCATACAGGGCCATGCCCAGCTTCAGCCGCTGCTTCATACCCGACGAAAACTCGCGCACCAGTTGGTGCCGCGCCTTCTCCAGATACATGATGCCAATGAGCTGCTCAAGCGTCACGCCGGGCCGCAGCGGCTTGAACTGGGTGTGGAATTGCAGCATCTCCAGCAGCGTCAGCTCTTCCAGCAGCTCCAGGTAGGGCGCGGCGTAGGCCAAGTGCCGGTGCACGTCCTCCACGGCCAGTGGCCGGCCTGCCAGCGAGTACGTCAGCGTGCCCTCAGTTGGTAGTAACTGCCCCGAAAAAGTGTTCAGCAGCGTGCTCTTGCCCGCGCCGTTGGGGCCGAGGACGGCCGTGGCACTGCCCGGCCGGAAAACGCGCGTCAGGCCCCGGAAAATCCAGTCGCGCTGGAAGCGCTTGCCCAGGCCGGTGGCATCGATTTGCAAGGTGGGGAAGGTTGATTGGTTGTTTGATGCGAAAGGCCGTCATGCAGAGCGCAGCGAAGCTTCTTTACCGAGGCAGTAATTGATATTACTATTGCGGTAAAGATGCTTCGCTGCGCTCTGCATGACGGCCTCTATTGACACAAAACGGAATGTGCTTACTCCGATTCGCTACCATCGGGCCGGCCGCGCTTGGGGCCTTTGATGATGCCCCGCGTGGCGGCCCGCACAAATTCCAGGGCCAGGTCGCGCTCGGGCGAAGCCGGGATTTCGCGCTCAATCTGCGTCAGCGCGTCGTTGTTGTTAAGGCCGCCCAGGAACAGCGTGCGGTACAGCTGTTGCACCATGTTGATTGCGTCTTCGGAAAAGCCCCGGCGGCGCAGACCCACCGAGTTGGCCCCAGCATAGGAGAGGGGCTCACGGCCGGCTTTCACGTACGGCGGCACATCCTTACGCACCAATGAGCCGCCCGAAACCATGGCGTGCGCCCCGATTTTAACGAACTGATGCACCGCCGACGACCCGCCCACGATGGCGTAGTCGCCAATCTCGACGTGGCCCGCCACCTGCACGGTATTGGCCAGAATGCAGTGGTTGCCGATGATGCAGTCGTGGGCGACGTGCACGTAGGCCATCAGCAGGCAGTGGCTGCCCACGCGGGTTTCGCCGCGGTCCACGGTGCCGCGGTTCACGGTCACGCACTCCCGAATCACGGTGTAGTCGCCAATAACGGCGGTGGTTTGCTCGCCGGCAAACTTCAAGTCCTGCGGCACGGCCCCAATCACGGCACCCGGAAATACCTGGCAATTGGCCCCGATGCGGGCTCCGTTCATGATGGTCACGTTCGGCCCAATCCAGGTGCCCTCCCCAATTTCGACATCGGCCGCAATGGTCGTAAACGGCTCGACGGTGACGCCCGCCGCGAGGCGAGCCGAAGGGTGAATATAGGCGAGGGGGGAAATCATGTACTCAGTGGTCATTTATCATTTAACATTTAACAGAGGGTAAAGGCTTGGGTCATTTGAGGCAGCCTTTGGGTCTTGTTAAATGATAACTGTTAATTGTTAAATGAATTAGGCGTCTTTGCGAACGATGGCGGCGCTCATTTCGGCTTCGCACACCACTTTGCCATTCACGAAAGCCTGGCCGCGCATCTTGGCAATGCCGCGCTTGATGGGGGCCAGCAATTGGCAATGATACACAATGGTATCGCCGGGCAGGACTTTCTTGCGGAACCGGGCATTTTCGATGCCCAGGAAATACTGCCAGTAGTTTTCGGGGTCGGGTACGGTGTTCATCACCAGGATGCCGCCGGTCTGGGCCAAGCCCTCGATTTGCAGCACGCCGGGCATCACCGGGTTGCCGGGGAAGTGGCCCTGAAAGAAAGGCTCGTTAATCGACACATTTTTCACGGCCGTCACCACCTGGTCGTCCAGATGAATGACCTTGTCAATCATGATGAACGGGTAGCGGTGGGGCAGCACCTGCATGATGCGGTTGATGTCCATCACCGGCTCGCGGTTGGGGTCGTACATCGGCACCGGGTTGGTGCGAGACTCCAGCATCTTCTTCTTGATTTTCTTGGCGAAGGCGACGTTGGCGGCGTGGCCGGGGCGGGCGGCCAGAATCTGGCCTTTCAGCGGGCGGCCTACCAGGGCGAGGTCGCCCACGAGGTCGAGCAGCTTGTGGCGGGCGGGCTCGTTTTTGTGGCGCAGGTCCACGTTATTCAGAATGCCCTCTTTCTTCACCGAAACGCGGGGCTTGCCCAGCATTTTGGCAAGGTCGGTCAGCTCGTCGTCGCTCACCACGCGGTCTACCACCACGATGGCGTTTGAAAGGTCGCCGCCGCGAATGAGGTTGTTTTTGTAGAGCATTTCCAGCTCGTGCAAAAAGCAGAACGTGCGCGACGACGCAATTTCTTCGCTGAACAAGCCGATATCCGTGAGCGTGGCGTGCTGCGAGCCCAGCACCGGCGAGTTGTAGTCCACCATCACCGTGAGGCGATAGTCGGAGAGGGGCAAAGCGGCAATTTCCACGCCGCGCGCATTGTCCACGTACCGAATGCTTTCCGGGATTTCGTAATAGTTGCGCAGCGCGTTCTGCTCCTCAAACCCGACCGAAACCAGGGCCTTGATGAACTCGGCCGACGACCCGTCCATAATGGGCGGCTCGGGGCCGCTGAGCTGAATCAGCACGTTATCAAGCTGCAGGCCCACGAGGGCCGCCAGCGTGTGCTCCACAGTGTTGATGCGGGCCCCGTTCTGCTCGATGGTGGTGCCGCGGCTCAGGTCCACCACGTTGTCCACGTCGGCATCCACGATGGGCTGACCGGGCAAATCGACCCGCTGAAACTTGTAGCCATGGCCCACCGGAGCGGGGCAAAACGTCATGGTGGCCTCTACGCCGGTGTGCAGTCCGATGCCGCGCACCGTCACGGGTGCCTGAATGGTGTGTTGCTTGTCGTTCATTCTTGCTGATTGTCAGTTGTTAGCTGTTCGCAATCAGGCTGAAAGGCGTTTGAACCTGACCACTGACCACTAGCAACCGACAACTAATAGGCTGCAAAGCTAGGGCTTTTCCGTCGCGTTTTTCGCCTTCTCCAGCAAGGCCACACGCTGTTCGAGTTCGGGCAGGCGGCGGAAAACGATTTGGGCGCGCTGGTTCTGCTTGAAGTCGAAGGCCGTGGAGCCTTGCAGGATGGTGCCTTCCTGCTTCACATTCTTGCCCACGCCCGACTGCGCGGTAACGGTCGTCTTGTTGGCCAGCGTGACGTGGCCGGCCATGCCCACCTGCCCCGCCAGCACGCAATGGTCGCCAATTTTAGCCGAACCGGCGATGCCCGTTTGCGAGGCAATGACGGTGTGCTGCCCTATTTCCACGTTGTGGGCCAGCTGCACGAGGTTATCAATCTTGCTGCCCCGGCCGATGCGCGTGGAGCCCAGCGTGGCGCAATCGATGGTCGCGTTGGCCCCGATGCTCACGTAGTCCTCGAGCACCACGTTACCGATTTGTGGGATGGCTTTATAAGAGCCGTCGGGCTGCGGGGCGAAGCCGAAACCGTCGGACCCGACCACTGCCCCGGCTTTGACGACGCAGAACTGGCCGATGACGGTATCGGAATAAATTTTGGCTCCGGCGTGGATGATGCTGCCCGCGCCAATTGTAACCCGGTCGCCGATGTAGGCGTGGGGGAACACCAACACGTTTTCGCCCAGCTTGCAATTCTCGCCGATGTAGGAAAACGCGCCCCGGTAGTGGCCCGGTCCAATCTCGGAGCTTTCGGCAATGAACGAAGGCTGCTCGACGCCACGCTTGCCGGTGCGGGTGGCCTGGGCGTAAAATTCCAGCAGCTGGCTGAACGCGGTATAAGGATTTTCGACCCGAATGAGAGCGGGTTTGATGGCCTGTTTCAGCTCCTGGGCTTGGCCCACAATAACGGCCGAAGCGCCGGTTTCGTAGAGAAACGGCTCGTATTTGTTGTTCGAGAGGAAGGTGAGGGAGCCGGCCTGAGCTTCTTCAATCTTGGCCAAGCTGGAGATGCGCAGGGTGGCGTCGCCCTCCACGGTGCCGCCGAGAACTTCGGCAATTTGCTGAACGGTAAATTCCATAAGGCGCAAAATTAGGCGGCGGTTTCTGTTTTTAGTCTGGGGTGAGTTGATTAAACGATGAGCGGGCAATAGTGGAACGTCATGCTGAGTGCAGCCGAAGCATCGCTACCGCGAGAGTAAATGATTACTACTACGGTAGCGATGCTTCGGCTGCACTCAGCATGACGTTCTTTTTATTCGTCTACTTCAACAAACCCTCAAAACCTACACAATCTCCTTCGGGTAGCAGATGTAGAATTTCTCCACGCGCTGGCTTAGGGCGCGGATGTTGGGCAAATCAGACGCTTCCATCACATTCACCACGTCGCCTTTTTTGGTCAGAATTTCGATAGGTTCCTGGCTTTCGGCGTTGTAGGCGCTGTTGCTGAGGCGGCCCGAAATCATGAGCAGCTCAGCTTCTTCCATTGGTAGCTTAAACTTCTCAGCGATGAGCTCCTGGATGCCGAGGCGGAATTCCTCGTCGAACGGCTCGGGGGCGAGCACGATTTTGAGCAGGTTGCGGTGCAGGATGCTCTTGGCGAGGTAGCTGAGCACGACGTCGGAATGTCCGGCCCATGACTTCATAGCTGACCAGATGTCATAGTCATCAAGCTCCACGAAATGACTGAGGATTTTATCGTCTTTCTCGAACTCCTCCAGGCTTACGGCGCGGCCCAGAAAGTAGCCCAGGCAGCTGTTGGCGGGCACTTCCACGCCCCGGCGGGCCAGGTCGCGGGCGCGCTGCACCACCCGGATAACCATTTGCTCGGCCGAGGTCACGGTTTTGTGCAGGTACACCTGCCAGTACATCAGCCGGCGGCTCACCAGGAAGTTCTCAACCGAATACACGGCTTTTTCTTCGAGTACCAGCCGCTCCTCGTGCACGCGCAGCATTTTGATGAGGCGGTCGGCTCCCGGGCGGCCTTCCTCCACGCCGGTGTAGAAGGAGTCGCGGTTGAGGTAATCGAGGCGGTCCATGTCGAGCTGGCTGCTCACCAGCTGGTGAAAAAATGGCCGTGGATAGGTGCCTTTGAACATCTCAATGGCTAAATCGAGTTTGCCATGAAATTCCTTGTTCAGGCGCTCCATCAAGAAAAGCGAAAGCTGCTCGTGCGGCACATCTTGGAAAATAGCCGTTTCCAAGGCGTGCGACAACGGGCCGTGGCCCACGTCGTGCAAGAGAATGGCGGCCATCGCGGCCTCGCCCTCGGCGGCCGAAATCTTCACGCCCTTGTCCTTGAGCGTGCGCAGGGCCAGCGACATTAGGTGCATGGCCCCCAGCGCGTGATGAAAGCGCGTGTGCAGCGCCCCGGGGTACACAAAGCCGGTGAGGCCAAGCTGCTGGATGCGCCGCAGCCGCTGGAAATACGGGTGCTCAATCAGGTCAAACAGAAACTCCGTCGGGATGGTGACGAAGCCGTAAACGGGGTCGTTGAAGATTTTCTTTTTGTTCACGGAACGAGCGGGGGAGGGATGGCGGGCAGAAAACAGAACAGTAGAAATACACGGCGAATGGGCAAAATCAGGCAACATTTGCAGTGCCCGCCCGTCAATAACTGAACGCGAAGCTACGGCAGCCCGTTTGGGCAAGCTCAACCCTTCGAGGGAAGCCGGCTGCGCCAACGCGGCAAGCCGGCTATATATCCATTCGGGATGTCTTACGTTAACTTGATTAACCAAGACGCTAAAGTCCCCAAGACCCAAGTCCCCACTATGCAACAAACCACCATCCTCTGGGCCGACGACGAAATCGACCTGCTCAACCCGCACCTGCTCTTTCTCAAGGAAAAAGGCTACGATGTAACGCCCGTGAACAGCGGCGCCGATGCCATCGAAGAAATCCAGGAGAAGAGCTACGACCTCGTGTTTCTCGACGAGAACATGCCCGGCCTCACCGGCTTGCAGACGCTCACCGAAATCAAGGCCATCCGGCCCACCGTGCCCGTGGTG
>JAQBNT010000181.1 GCA_028288445.1 Hymenobacter sp.
TGGTGAAGGCCACCGTGCCCGTGGCCGCCAGCGTCACGTTATAAGGCCCCAGCCGGGCCCAGGTGCCCGCCGGGCCGGTGCTGTAGGTGGCCCGCACGCTCTGCCCGTTCAGGGACAGATTAATCACCTCCGGGCTGTTGTCTTCCCACACGTAGAGGTAGGCCTGGTAGCTGCCCGCCGGCACGGCCGAGAGCGTCACGCTCAAATTGGGCCCGTAAACCGCCGCCCGAATCATACCCGCCCGCGTGGCATCGGTGGCCGGAATCAGCGCCACGGCCTGGTTGGCGAAGGCCGAGCCGTTGGTGGAGTAGTTGGCCGCCGTCGAGCCGCCCCAAGCGTTGCCGTCGAGCGTCAGGGCCGGACCGCCCAGGTTGATGGCCCGGTAGAACGTATAACCGCCGCCCGAGGTCGCCGTGAACGTGGCCGTGATATTCTTATTGGCCGTCATCGTTACCGATAAGGGATTGGTGGTGCCGGTGGCATCGCCGCTCCAGCCGCTGAACTGGAAGCCGGCCGCTGGCGTCGCCGTTAGGCTCACTGCCGAGCCGCTGGGATAAGTAGCTTGGTTAGGATTCGGAGTCACCGAACCGCTGCCCGTGGTACTCACCGTGAGCGTGTAATTCGTCGGTGTGGTAGCCGTGAAAGTGGCCGTGATGGTCTTATTGGCCGTCATCACCACCGTGAGCGGGTTGGTGGTGCCCGTAGCATCCCCGCTCCAGCCGGTGAAGGTGAAGCCCGCGCCCGGCGCGGCCGTGAGCGTCACGTTGCTGCCGCTGGCATACGTGGCCGTGTTCGGGTTCTTCGTCACCGTACCCGTGCCCACCGTGGCGGTGGTCAGGGTGTAAGTCGTAGCCACCGCGGTGAAGGTGGCGGTGATGTTCTTGTTGGCAGTCATGGTCACCGACAAGGGATTGGCCGTGCCACTGGCATCGCCGCTCCAGCCGCTAAACTGGAAGCCCGCAGCCGGCGTGGCCGTCAGGCTCACCGTGCTGCCGCTGGGGTAGGCAGCCTGCGCGGGCGAGGCCACCACGCTGCCGCTGCCCACCGTGGCGGTGGCCAGGCTGTAGCTGGCGGGCGTGCCGCCGTTGGTCACGGTGAAGGAAACGCTGAGCGGGGTGCCGGCCGTGCCCCCGCCGCTGGCGGCGCTGTAGGGCGTGGCCAGCAGCGTGTAGCTGCCCACGGGCGGCGTCCAGGCGTTGTAGGTACCCGCGCCGTTGTCGCCAAACAGGGCATACGGAGCATTCGATTCGGTCTGGTTCTGGGTGGCCGCGCCGCTTAGGGCCAGTACCACGCTGCCCACGGTGGCCGGGCTGGTGTTGGCCCGCACGTTGAGACTGGTACTCGGCAGCGTGGCCAGGTTCAGCGTCGCGCCCGCCGCGATGGTCTGGATATCGGCCCCGGTGCTGGCGTTTACCAGCGTGTAGCTGACCACCTGCGGGCCGCCGGTTGCGGCCGGGTTCACGGTGATGATGGCCTGGGCCGTACCGGTGGCTCCGCCGTTATCGGTCACGGTGAGGCGGAAGGTGTAGCTGCCGGCCACCAGGCCGCTGGCCGTGAGGGTGGCCGTGGTGGCCCCGCTCAGGGTGGCCGTGCTGGTCCCGTTCACCTGGTCCCAGGCGTAGCCGGTGATGGTGCCATCGTCGGTACCCGAACCGTTGAGCACCACGCTGCTGGTGGGCAGGGTGATGGTTTGGTTAGGCCCGGCGTTGGCCGTGGGCGGGGGGTTGGTGGCAGTACCGTTGTTGGTGGCGTTGGGCGTGGGCACGGTGAAGCTCACGAACGAGGCCGCGCCGTCCTGCCCGCGGCCCACCGATACATCGGAAACCTGCGCGCCGAAGGTGTAAGTATCCAGGGCAGTTACGGTGGTACCGTTGGGCTGGTACAGGCCAATCTGCTCGCCGCCGGCGCTGAGCTTGGGGCTGATGTGCCGCACGCCCTGGGCCAGCTGGTCATCGGCCCACAGCAGCAGGAAGCCCTTGGCCGGAATGGTGGTCTGGGCCGGATTGGTGGTCGGAATCTGATACTTGCCGGGGTTGGTCAGGTCATCGGTGATGTAGAACCCCCCAATATCTACGGGCGTCGTGTTGTTGTTATAAATCTCAATCCAGTCATCAAACTCGCCAAACTCATCGGGAATGGTCGTGTTGCTGGCCAGGAATTCATTGATAAACAAGCCTGTGACAGCCGGCACCGTGTTGGTAGCGCCCGGCGTGGGGGCGGCAAAGGATTTGAACTGCTTGCTGCCATCGGGGTAGCGGCCGCGCGACACGTCGGCCACCTGCGCGCCGTAGCGGGTGGAGTCGATGATGGACACATCCGGCCCCACGATGTCGGCCAGGCCGATTTGGCCGCCGCCCGCGTTCAGCTGGAAGCCGGCGTGCAGCACGCCCTGCGCGGGCTGGTTATCGGCCCACAGCACGAGGTAGCCCTTGGCCGGAATGGTGGTTTGAGCCGCGCTGGTGGTCGGGATGCGATAAAAAGAGGGGTTGCCGAGGGTGTTGGTGAGGTAAAGGCCGCCGATGTCGACGGGCGACGTGTTGTTGTTGTAAATTTCAATCCAGGGGTCGTGCTCGCCGGCCGGGTCCGTGATGGAGGTCGTGTTGACGGCCATGAACTCGTTGATGAACAGGTTGGATTTGAAGTTGATGATGTTGGAGCTGCCGGGCGTGGACGCCGTGAACTGCCGGAACGCGCCGGTGCCGTCCGGGAAGCGGCCCGTCGACACATCATCCGTTTGCGCCCCGAACGTGTAGGAATCGAGCGCGGTGGGCGTGGTGCCTATCATCTGGGAGAGCCCGATGGCTTCGCCGCCTTTGCTCAGGCCCAGGTTGAGGTGCAGGGGGCCTTGGGCGGGCTGGCTGTCGGCCCAGAGTAGCAGGTAGCCCTTGGCCGGAATGGTGGTGAGGGCCGAGTTGGTGGTCGGAATCTGGAACTTGGTGAGGTTGGTGAGCAAATCGGTGATGTAGAGCCCGCCGATGTTCACGGCCTGGGTACCCGAGTTGTAGATTTCAATCCAATCATCAAACTCGCCAAACTCATCGGCCAGCTTGGTGTTGCTGGCCATAAACTCGTTGATAAACAAGCCGGTAATTTGACCCGAAATCGTGAACGGGGCCTCGTGCAGGGCGCTCCAGGCGCTGCCGCTGCGCACACGGGCTTTCACGGCCTGGCTGCCCGAAATGGTGAAGGGGCCGGCGTAGGCCACGGCTCCGGGGGCCACAGCACCGCCAGCGGCTTCGGGGTCGGTGCCATCGGTGGTGTAGTAGATGGTGCCCGAGGCGTTGGGGTTGGTGATGGTGAGTTGGAAGCCGGGGGCCACTGCCCCGCCCTCCTGGCTAAAGGTGGGCGGCGCGAGTGAGGGGTAGTAGCCCTGGGCCACCAGCGCCGCGATGAATCGGTTCACGTTGCCGTTCATCAGGCCGTCCACACGGTTGATTTCGGGGGTCCAATGGCCGTTTTTGGTGCGCGTGATGCCGTCGCCCAACGCATCGCCCCAGCGGGCCGACTCGTCCACGATGGCCGTGCTGATGTAATTATTTACCGCTGCCCAGCGGGCGCGGGAAGCCGCGTCAGTGAGGCCGCCGTTGTTGTAGCAGCTCCGGTACACGCGGTCGGCAAAGAGCTGCATGAAATCGGGATTGCGGCGGGCGGCGTGCCATAATTTGGCCAGGGTGCTGCTGCCGGTCGTGTTGTTCAGGAACTCGGGGTGCACCCACGCGCCCAGGTTCGAGCCGTTGGTGGTGTCCCACGACCATTCGCAGTCCCAGGTGTTGTACCAGAACGGGGCCGGGGGCACGTTGCGGTTGCCGCCCTGGTAGTTGTTGCCGGGCCAGTCGGTCATGCCGGTCATCCAGGTTACTATCAGGTAGTCGCAGAAGCGGGTCACGTCCAGGTACTGCTTCAGCTGGGCGTAGTTGGCCGGCACGGTCAGGTCCTGGTTGATGAGCGTGGTGGTGAGGTAGTTGAACCGGGCGGGGTCGCCGCTGCGGACGCCGTCGGGGTCCAGCGCCATCCAGTCGGAGGTGCTGCCGCCGTAGTAGTTGGCCAGCATGCCGGCGTCGGTGCGCTCGGCGGGGTTGTAGAGGCCCCAGTACAAGCCATTGACGTACAGGTGCACAAACGTGCCCCGGCCGCCCACGCCCGAAATAGCCTGCTGCGACTGCCGGTACCACTCGTCGCGGGTGTAGCAGGTACGGTCGGGGTTCCAGTTGCGGGCCCAGGAGCGGTTGTTGCCCGCCCGCAGCACAATCTTGGTATCCTTGAAGGAATTGGTGACGGCCGCCGTGTTGAACGGGGCCTTACGGAACATGTTGGTGGTGATGGTGGTCGGGAACGACAGGCTCAGCGAGCGTTTCAGACGGTCGTGGCTATGCGGCTCCAAGGCGCAGTCGAATTGCTCCTTGGTACCATCGGGATACAGCATTTCCACCGAGGTGGGGTGGGTCGCGTCACCGTCGTACAAATCCCAGAAATCGGCCTTGTTCAGCACCAGCGACATGGTGGGGATGGACAGCAGCCCCGTGCGCACCTGCCCGCTGTAGGCCGGGTCGTTCACCACGTTCGGGTCCATTTCGTAGTCGTGCACGGCCGTGGCGGTGCCCGCGCCCACCGCGTAGGTATTGTTGGGCCAGCCTGCAATGTTCTTGGGCTGATGCATAACATCATTCAGGAAAAAGTACGAGTGCGTGGCCACCGGCGTGGTGGCCGCGCCGCTGTAGGCCAGGGCGCGGACCACGCTGGTCGTCGCAATCGAAATAGCCCCCGCGTACACGGTGCCCACCGCCGCGGTCGGGGCCGAGCCATCGGTGGTGTACCGGATGGTGCCGCCCGTCAGGGTAGTGGTCAGCGTGAGTTGAAACGGGGTATCGTAGAAGCCCCGGGTGGTGGAAAAAGTCACGCTCTGGCCCATCCCCACCTTGGGAAACGCCAACAGAATGAACAGGAAAATGCAGAGCATGCTTTTCATGGCCTTGGAGAATTTACCGGGTGAATGGAAGGGCGATGCGCTTACTGGCGCACGAGCTTGAGGCGGGCCGTGAGCCGGCCGTCATCGAGCAGCAGGTAGCTGAGGCTGGTGCCGGAGAGCGGCTGGGCGAAGTCCAGTTCCGCCGCAGTGGCCCCGGCCGGCAGCGTGCCGCTGGCCAGCGTGGCTCCCAGCACCGAAATCAGCCGGTAGCGCACTTCACCGGTGAAGGTGCCCGGCAGCAGCAGGCGGTAATGCCCGTTGGGCGAGGGGTTCGGGTAAGCCACGGCCAGGGCCACTGCGGCGGAGCTGGTGTTGGCCGCCAGCGCTTGGCTCGCAGTTTTGGCAGCCGGTGGGGCGCTGGTCTGCTGCCAGAGCTCGACGCCGGAGAAGTTGGGCCAGCCCCCCGTGCTGGTGAAGGCCACCGTGCCCGTGGCCGCCAGCGTCACGTTATAAGGCCCCAGCCGGGCCCAGGTGCCCGCCGGGCCGGTGCTGTAGGTGGCCCGCACGCTCTGCCCGTTCAGGGACAGAT
>JAQBNT010000217.1 GCA_028288445.1 Hymenobacter sp.
AAGAATTAACCAGTCGGCAATTCTTCATTCCTCATTCTTCATTAAGCCGAAGGCGTCTTACTTGTCCTTCTTCGTCAGGTTCTTGCCGAGGTCTTCGACCTGTTTGAGGAAGTCGTCGGTGTCGGAGTCGGCGTAGGTGCCGTAGGCATTGGCGATGGTGCCTTTCGTACCGTCGTTGGCCTCGATGGCGTAGAGGACGGACATATCGTCGGGGTCGCTTTCGCCCTCGAAGCGGTAGAAATCCACGATGGTTACTTCGTCGGCGGCGTAGGTCTTGTTGGAGTCGCTGCCGATGGTGTGCAGGCGGCCATCCACGACGTTGAAATCCTGGGTGAAGCCGTCCTTGTTCAGTTTGTTCTCAACGTTGACAAGGGACCGTTCTTCTTCTTTGTCTTGCATGGCGGTGGGGTGTTTGGGTAAGGATGAAGCGGAGCCAACCGGCGTAAATGCCAGCCGCCCCCGCTCCGGCTATACGCAGCCGGGGCGGGGGCGGGTTATACCAAATCTATAGAAAAAATGCGGAAGTGCTATGCCTCGGCGGGCGGCGCTATTTAGCCGCCATGCGCGCCTCAATGGTGCGCTGCAAGCTCTCGACATCGAGCTGCCCGCAAGCCCCGCCGCAGCCCTTGGCGCAGCCGGCCGCCGTCTTGCTGAAAAACGCCCGGTAGAAAATGCGGCCCACGTAGAACGCCGCCGCGATGAACAGCGCGCCAATCAGCAGGTATTGAATTTCAACAGAGGTGATAGCAATCAGGAGCATACCGGGTAAACTAAACGAGAAAAGGAATAGTTTGCGCTACTGCCAGAACTCGCCGATGGCAGCCTGCATCTCATGATGAATGAGCCGGTTGCTGGCTACTATTTCGCGGCCAAACAACGGGTCGCCATCCGTGAGAAACTGGGTGACGTGGCCGCCCGCCTCGCGCACCAGCAGGATGCCAGCCGCTACATCATATGAGTTCAGGTTGAACTCGAAGTAACCCTCGTAGCGCCCGGCGGCCACGTAGGCCAGGTCGGCGGCGGCGGAGCCCAGGCGGCGCACACCGTGGCTGCGCGTGAAAAACGCGCCGAGGATTTGCAGGAAAGCGTCCATATTGCCGAAATCCTTGTAGGGGAAGCCGGTGGCGATGAGCGAGCTGTTGAGTTCGGCCACATCGGTGACGCGGATGGGCTGGTCGTTGCAGAATGCGCCGCCGCCGCGCACAGCCCGGAAGCTCTCGTCGCGGCCTACTTCGTGCACCACGCCCACCACCAGCTCCCGGTGCTGCGTCAGCGCCACGCTGATGCAGTACACCGGCAAGCCGTGCACGAAATTAGTGGTGCCGTCGAGCGGGTCGATTATCCAGACAAATTCCTCAGTGTGCGCGTCGGGGCCGGCGGTGCCTTCTTCGGTGATGAAGCCTGCTTCGGGTAGCAGCTGGCGCAGGCCGGCCACGAGGCGGCGCTCGGCTTCCTGGTCCACGTAGCTCACGAGGTCGTGCAGGCCCTTGTGCTCAATTTTGGCGCGGTCGAACGTGGCGGCTTCCTCGCGGATGAACCCGGCCGTGGTGCGGCATAGGGCAGCAAGGTCGTGCGATAGTTGGGTGAAATCGAGGCGCATAGCTAATGGCTGAGCAGTAGAGACGCATAATTGCGTCTCGTCGTTGAACGAGAAAAGACGGATTACTTAGGTTGGCACAAGCCGTTCAACGACGAGACGCAATTATGCGCCTCTACTGCAAAACAGCGCTTTTACGCGTCCAGCCCACTACAACTGCCCATCCCAACACCAGCACCGCCAGCACTTGCGCGCCGCGCCCAATCAACTCCCCAAAACGCACATAGAACGTCACCTCGTCATTGAGATGCACGGTGGCGCGGCTGGCGGTCGGAATCCAGGCTTTTTCGCGCTGGGTGATTTCGCCTTTCTGGTTGATGAAGCCGGTGAAGCCGGTGTTGGCGGAGCGGGCCAGGTCGCGGCGGGTTTCGATGCAGCGCAACTGGCCGTAGCTCAGCAGCTGGCGGTAGCCGGGCGAGTCGTGCCACCAGGCATCGTTGGTGACGAGGCCCAGCAGCGTGGCCCCGTTGTGCGCGTATTCGCCGATGAAGTCGCCGTAGATGGATTCGTAGCAGATGACCGGGGCCACGCGCAGGGCCGGCGCGTTGGCCGGGGCCGGGTACACAGTGCGCTCGGGCTGGCTGCCCACGCTGCCCACGGTGCCGCCTAGGTCGATGTGCGCGATGAGCGAGGCCAGCACGGGCGGAATCTTCTCCACGCCCGGCACGAGGCGCGATTTGTGGTAAAAGACCACGGGCGCGGTAGCATTGGCGAAGAAGGCACCGGTATTGAAGAAGTCGTAGTAGCCAAGGTCGTCGCGGTAGCGGGCGGTTTCGCTGGCTGCTTCCTTGTTAGGATACGAGCCGAGGGTGGTGATACCCGTGAGCAGCGCCACGCCCGGGTGCCGCCCCAGCCACTCGCGCACACGGCGGATTTTGGGGTTGCTTTCGATGGTGTTTTCCCAATAAGGCTCTTCCAGCGCCGTTTCCGGCCAGAGCACGAGGCGCGTTTCGGGCGTGAGGTGCTGCTCGGAGAGCTGCATCAGGCGCGTGAGCTGCTCGTCGTAGGGGATGAATTTGGGGCCACCTTCGAACTTCTCCACGTAGGGGTCGAAGTTGGGTTGCACCACTACCACTTCGGCCGCAGGACCTTTCTCGGTGTAAGTGGCCCCAATGAGGTACGACAAACCAATTGGCAGAGCAATGGCCAATAGCGGCACTGCCAACGACGTGCGCAGCTTGATAAACGACCCGCCCGCCGCCTCAATATTCCCGGGCACTTCCGCTCCCTGCAATCCATCGGCCGACTTCGTGTAAAACGTGGCCACCGGCAGCCGTTTCAGCAGCTCGTTGAAAAACAGTAGATTCACCGCCCACACCCACACCGAGCCGCCCAGGAAGCCCGTGTACTCATACCACTGCACCCACTGCGGCGCGGCCGCAAAGCCGTTGCCCAGCGTGAGCCAGGGCCAGGTGATATCCCAGTGCAGGTGCAACTGCTCAAACGCAATCCAGTAAATGGGCAGCGAGAGGTAGCCCCAGCGGTTGCCCAGCCGCTTCTTGGTTTGGCGGAAGGCCATGAGTGGCAGGCACATGAGCAGCGCATTCAGCACCACGGCGGCAATGCCGGCGGCCAGGTCGGCGTAGCTTACCCACCAGGTAGTGAGGGCGTTCCAGAGCACCAGCATGAGGTAGGTGCTAGCAAATACGTGGCCTTTGCGGGCACCAGTCAGCGTGAGCTGGCGCTCCATCAGCAGGTACGGCACCCAGCCGATGAAAAGCAGCGGGGCCAGCCAGGCCGTGGGCCACGGGGCCCAGCCGCCGCTCAGCAGCAACGCACTCAGCACGGCCAGCACCAGAGGCTGTTGGAGCAGCGGCCTAGTCCTCGTAGTCGGTGTCATCGTCGTCGGCAGGGCGGCGGTATCGGTCTTCGCGGCCGGGGCGGGGCTCGCGGGGGGGCGGGGCAAGGTTTCCTTCGACGACAACGACAATTTCTCCTTTAATAGCGGTTCGGGCCGCGAAGTCAGCCTCCAGGCTGGCCAGCGTGCCGGTCACGGTTTCTTCAAATAATTTGGTCAATTCGCGGCTGACCGAAGCCGGCCGCGTCGGGCCCAGCACCTCGGCCAACTGGCCGAGGGTCTTCACAATGCGGTGCGGCGACTCGTAAAAAATCATGGTCCGGGTTTCCGAGGCAAGCTGCTGCAGGCGCGTCTGCCGGCCCTTCTTCACCGGCAAAAAGCCCTCGAACGTAAACCGCTCGGCCCCAAAACCCGACTTGAGCAGCGCCGGCACGAAGGCGGTAGCACCCGGCAGGCACTCCACGCCCAGGCCCCGCGCTAGGCACTCGCGCACCAACAGAAACCCGGGGTCGGAGATTCCCGGCGTGCCGGCATCCGAAATCAGGGCCATGGTTTCGCCGGCGGCCAGGCGTTCCAGCAGGCGCGGTACCTGCTGGTGCTCGTTGTGCAGGTGGTAGGAGAGGAGCGGCTTTTTGATGCCCAGATGCTGCATGAGGCGGCCGCTGGTGCGGGTGTCCTCGCAGAGCACGGTGCCCACTTCCCCCAGAATGCGGATGGCCCGCAGGGTAATATCTTCCAGATTGCCAATTGGCGTAGGCACGAGGTACAGGACCGTGTTGGGCATAGCGACAAAGGTAATGTGGGATTGGTAGGGCACCCGTCATCCTGAGCGCAGCGAAGGACCTTCTCACGTAAGAACAGTTTGAAGTAATAATTCAGATAATGCAAGCGTGATAAGGTCCTTCGCTGCGCTCAGGAGACAGGTGCTCAACTCAACTCATACCGCGCCGCCACGGCATCAATGGCCGCCGCCAGCCGATGGTCGCGGGCGGTCACGGTGTTGCCCGCGTCGTGGGTGCGGAGGCGGAGTTCCACCACGTTGTACTCATTGCTGAACCACGGGTGATGGTCGAGTCGCTCGGCCTCGGCGGCTACCTCGGTGAGGAAGGCGAAGGCCGTTTTAAAATCGCTGAACCGGAAGCTATGGCGCAGGCTATTGTCGACGTTGTTCCACATGGTTTTTGCTATATTTAAGGATTGAGGGAAGAAGGCGTGAGCGGGGCGGTAGACAACCCAAATGCTTAAACCAAAGTACACCTTTCTCTATTCGCACCATCACTTCTCAATTCCCATGGCCATCGACCCCAACAACCGTCCTATCCGCGTCATCAACGACGACACGACCAACGAAGAAATGGAGGCCGGCCACCACATTCCCAACGCCGACCCACCCAAGAATGAGGCCGCCCGCGGCGGTTTTGGCAACCGCGACGGCAAAGAAGGCTTCGGCTCCGACACCTCGGGCGGAGAAACGGCCGTGGGCGTGAACGAAACCGCCGACAACATGAGCCCGCCCAAGGACAACATGCGCTCGCAGGACGAAGGCCGCGACGACCGCGCCAACCAGGACATGCCGCCCCTCGACGATTACACCGATACCATCGTGCCCAGCGGCCGCCCCGTCGATGAGCTCGACGTGCACGACTTCCGCCCCGGTGTGGATGAAATGCTGAACCCCAACTCCCGCGTGGGCATGGGCCAGATGGAGCCGCGCCCCATCCAGCCCATCACCGGCACCGATACCAACGCCGAACTCAACGACCCCAACGCCTCCGATTCGGCCATCGACCAATAGCCTGTTGCATCGGATGATGGGTTAAGACAACAGAAAAATCAGTTCACGTTTTTCACTCTCTAAATTCTTTTATCATGCCGTACAAAAGCAATAGCACCAACCAGCAATCGGGTGAAAACCATGGCGCTCCGGCCGGCGAAGGCCTGCCCAAAGGCTCTGGCGACTTGCCCGTAAATGAAACCAACGAGGCCACTGAAGAGCGTCTGGAACAGGAAGCCATCGACGCCGGCCTGCGCCACCCCAACCGCAACCTCGACAAGCCCGAACTTGATAAGCCGGCTTTTGGCGGCGGGCATTAGCGCTTAGGCTTGTCGTTTTTAGAAAGGACGTCATGCTGAGCGCAGTCGAAGCATCTCTACCGCCGAAGTATTCATTTACTATTGCGGTAGAGATGCTTCGACTGCGCTCAGCATGACGTCCTTTTTGCTATTGATGTTTATACCAATCCACTTATTCTCGTGAGCCGCTACGCCACTACCGACCTGCACGGCTGCCTGCACACCTTCCGCTATCTGGTCGAGGAGGAGCTCAACCTCAGCCGGAAAGATGAGCTCTACCTGCTGGGCGACTACGTGAACAAAGGCCCCGACAGCCGCGGCGTACTCGACTACCTGATGTGGCTGCAAGCCGCCGGCTACCAGGTCCACTGCCTGCGCGGCAACCACGACCAGGCCCTGCTCGATGCCGCCCGCCACCGCTGGCGCTGGGACTGGCTGGGCCCACGCGGCCGCCTGCCCACGCTGCGCAGTTTCGGCGTGTCGCGCCTATCCGACATCCCCGCGCCTTACCTCAACTGGCTGGCCACCCTGCCTTATGAGATTGAACTGCCCGATTTTATGCTCGTGCATGCCGGCTACAACTTTGCCCTGCCGCCCGCCGAGATGCGGCAGGACTACCCTACCATGCTCAATACCAAGAGCTACGTGTACGACCCCGTCCGGCTGGGCGGCCGCCGCCTGCTGCACGGCCACGTGCCCACGCCCACGGCCCAGGTGCGCGCCAAAGCGGCCATGCAGCCCGGCGCGCTGGGCCTCGATACCGGCTGCGTGTACCGCCACAACCCCGAGCTGGCCCACCTCGCCGCCCTCAACCTCGACACCTGGAAACTGACCCTGGTGCCCAACCGCGAGCCCGCCTACACCATCGGCAAGCGCTAGCGCCGGCCGAAATCCGAATGCTGTTATCCCAAGCCACCCCTGCTCCCATCGGCAGGGGTGGTTTTGTATTATGACTATACGAAGGAGGTTGCTTTATAGATTTTGTCGGGTACGCATGATATTTTCGGCGCCGGTGTTGCTTAAATAGTTATAAAATTGCAAGCGGCCCCAGAGGTGGTGGCTACGATTTATTGTCACTGACCGGATTTAGCTAAAAGGACAAAATAATTTAATTAATAAAAAAATAATGGCATAAATAGTTGATGCTTATTGGATGATGAATGGAAAATGAAATCAAAATTGCATTATGCTTGTGAGTAATTGACTGGATAGTTGCGAAGGGTGGACAGATGATTTAGGTTTGATAAATACTATTAATGATAATTCGTCACGGAGCGCACAAGCTCCGATGACATCAAGAGGCGTTAATAGGGAATATGGTTATCCAAAGCCGAAGTTCGGTGCGCCATTCAATCAGGTCCTTAACTGAGCAGCACCAAGCGAACGTCCGGCATTCTATCCCACAGATTTTCTCATTTTTTCTTCCGCTATATGAAACACATCGTCTCCTTTATTCCCCCGGCGCATTCGTTTGGGGCGTTGCCGGCCCAGCCGTGGTGGGTGCGCCGCCGCTGGCAGTTGGTGGGCCTGCTGCTGAGCATGTTGCTGATGATGGGCGTGCGGGCACAAGCCAACGTGATTATCACGGTAGGCACCAGTGGCAACTATACCACTATTGGTGCGGCGCTGGCGGCCGTGCCCTCGCCCCTGACGCAGCCCTACGAGCTGCGCCTGCTGGATGTCGCCTACTCCGAAGACGTGCTGCTGACCAAAACCGGCTCGGCCGAAAATCCGCTCATTATCGGGCCGGCGGCGGGCGTTAGCACTGTGCTCACGGGCACGCTCACCTTCGGGGCCGGTAGTGCTTTCACTAGCCTCAATGGCAACAACGGCACCATCTCCCGCGCCCTCACGCTGCGCCAGCCCAGCCTCACCGCCCCGGCCGTGGTGTTTGGCAACGATGCGTCTAATAACGAGGTGCGCGAGGCCATCGTGCTGGGCTCGAACACGCTGCTGACCAGCGGCGTGGTGGTAATCGGCGGCGGCTTGGCCAGCGGCAACGACAACAACACCATCATCCAGAGCTTCGTGGGCAACGCCGACCCGGCCCTGCTGCCCGCCAACCTGCTGTACGCGGCCACTGCGGGCGGCGGCACCAACGACAATTTCAGCCTGCTGAACAGCCAGCTCTTCAACTTCAGCCGCACCGGCATATTGGTAGGAGCCGGCAACGGCGACCAGTGGACCATCAGCGGCAACAGCTTCTACTATAATGCCACGGCCATCCCCATGACTGCTCAGACGGCCATCGACTTCCGCCCCGGCTCCGGGGCCAACGGGGCACTGGTGAGCAGCAACTTCATCGGCGGTCGGGCGGCCGGGGCCGTCGGCGGCATCTGGGAAAACGCGGGCACCCAGAACTTCAAAGGCATTGTGATGAGCTGCGGCAACAGCACCACGCTCACCAACCAGGTGACCAGCAACACCGTGCGCCAGGTGAGCCTGACCGGCGTGAGCAGCGCCTCCCTCACCGCCATGGGCGTGGCGGCGGGCCGCGCCGAGCTCACCGGCAACACCGTCACGAACGTGACCAACACCGGCACCAGCGGCGTGAACAGCCTCGTGAGCCAGGCCACCACCATCCTGAACTCGTTCTCGGTGAGCAACGGCCAGCTCATGGTGGTGGAAAGCGGCCTGACCGTGGTGCTGGGCAACCTCACCAACGCGGGCGTGCTCAACCACACGGGCGGCGACATCCTCATCAACGGCAACTTCACCAACACCAGCACCGGCACCTTCGCCCAAACGCTGGGCGACCTAGAGGTGAAAGGCAACATGCTCAACACCGGCCAGTTCACCTGCTCCACGGGCAAGGTGAAGCTGACCGGGGCCGGCAACCAAACCGTGAGCGGCGGCTTCTACTTCAACCTGGAAGTGAACGGCGGCGGCGTGAAAACCTTCACCGACGACGCCGAGGTGTACAACGGCGTGCAGATGCTGAGCGGCATCCTGGCCACCGGCCCCTACCGCCTCAAGATTGACCCCCTGGCCAACCTCTCCGAAACCGACGCCAGCTACGTGCTGGGCCGCGTGGAAGTGCGCCGCACCCCCGCCGAGGGCGAGCTCGAAGACTTCGGCGGCGTGGGCCTGACCATGCTGCCGGCCGTGGGCTCCACGCTGCCGGGCGTCACGCAGGTCACGCGCATCACGGGCACCGCGCCGGTGGGCGTGGCCGGCCATCAGGGCATTCTGCGCTACTTCGACATCAGCGCGCCCACCATCACCGGCCTCGACCTGGGCCTGACCATGAGCTATTTCGCCCACGAGCTGAACGGCATCACGCCGGCCAACCTGCGCTTCTACAAGTCCGACAACGGCGGCGTGACCTGGCAGCACAAGGGCATCAGCAGCGCCGGCAGCGGCTTTGCCACGCTCAATAGCGTGGGCGGCTTCTCGCGCTGGACGCTGGGCGACATCACCGCGCCGCTGCCGGTGGGCCTCACCGCCTTCCGGGCCGAGCGCCAGGGCACCGATGCCGTCCTCACCTGGGCCACCGCCACCGAGCAGAACAACCGCGGCTTCGGGCTCGAAGTCTCGCTCGATGGCCACAGCTTCAAGCAAATCGGCTTTGTGGCCGCCGAGAGCAGCAACAGCAGTGCCCCCCGTGCCTACCGCTTCGTGGATGCCGCCGAGGGCAAGAATGGCCCCCGCTACTACCGCCTCCGCCAGGACGACCGCGACGGCACCGCCCACTACTACGACCCCCAGCTGCTGCGCTTCGACGCGGCCCCGGCCACGCTGGCCGCCTACCCCACGCAGTTCGGCCCCGAGCTGACCGTGGCCCTCAGCCATCCCACCGCCACCACCGCCACCCTGCGCCTGCTCGATGCCATGGGCCGCGCAGTGTGGCAGCAGGAGCAGGCCCTCACGCCCGGCGCGGCCCCCGTGCGGGTGCAGCCCACCTGCGCGGCCGGCCCCTACGTGCTCACGGCCACCGTGGGCGGGCAGGTGCTGCGCCAGCGCGTGGTGAAAGACTGAGGCAAGGGCCGCGCCCCGCGCGTTTCCGCCTGTTTCCCGAAGCCCCGGCTGCGTCAGCGGCCGGGGCTTCTTGTTGTATCAGTGCGGGGCACACGTCGCCGACGTGTGCCAGCGGGGGCACCCTTAAAAGTCAGCTAGCTTTTTGTTACATCATTTTGAAAAAATAATTCTTTGTAACAAGAGATGTTACAAAGAATTATTTTTTCAAAATGATGTAACATTTGCCCGTGGAGTGCCCGTGGAGTGCCCGTGGAGTGCCCGGGCCAAATCCCCAATGCGCGGCCGGCGTTGGCTTGGCCCGTCCGGGTACGCCCCCGCGGGGACCCGGATGCTTTCGCGCCTCACCGCCTACACCGAGGCCCTGGAAGCCGCCGAGGATGCCGCCGTGAAGGCCCCGGCCGCCCTCGCCCTGCTGAAAAAATACGGCAAGGCCCGCACCGTCAAAACCGAAGCCCGCACCAGATTGCACACCATCGGCAAGCTCGGCCCCGCCGCCTTGGCCGTGGCCGAAGCCCTCCGGGACGTGGACACCGCCGTCCGCTACACCCACCGCCGCGCCCCGATGCAGGCCCGCCGCTACTTCTACTACGCCAGCCAGCCCAGCCCAGCCGCGTAAATGCCAAAAAGCCCGCCACTGCTCCCAAAACCGCCCAAATTGCGGAGTAGCCGCGTAGCGGCGGCCGGTTTGTAGCCCGCCCCTTGCCGTGAACGAACAGAGCCGCGTAGCGGTGACAGAATGCCGGTTGGTTCTGTCGCCGCTACGCGGCTTTGTGCTGTCGGTATCCCTTTACTACAAACCAGCCGCCGCGATGCGGCTCAACCAATGCCCGCCACCGGTGGCGGGTGCTTCTCAGCCCTGAAACAAGCAAAAGGCCGGCCCGCATCACACGGGTCGGCCTTTTTATACTCATTGCGAGAAAGCGGTAGGGTGGGGGCAAGCCCCGCACCCTACTTCCCGTCCAGCACGCCCGCCGCCACTGCCCGGCGGGCCGAGGCGCGGTAGGGGCTGAGCGAATCGGCGGCCACGGCGCGAAGGGTGACCAGGGCGGGGGCCAGCTCCTGGGCCTGCCAGTAGGCCATGCCGAGGTGGTAGCGGGCGCGGCGGGCCAGCGCGCCGGAGCGGCCGGCGCTGTCGTCGCTCACGCGGCGCAGGTAGAGCTGCGCGGCGTTGCCCTGGCCCTGGCGCAGCAGCATCAGGCCGCGCAGGTAGAGCAGGGTATCGGCCCCCACGTTGGCGGAATTCACGCGGCCCAGCGAGTGCAGCGCGGCCGGGTAGTGGCCCGACTGGTACTGGTCGAGGGCTTCGGCCAGCAGGGGGCGGCTGTGCAGCAGGCCGGTGGTCACGGCGGGGCCGGGGTCGGGCTGGTAGTAAGCCTCCCAGTTGCGGGTGGGGCGGGCCAGGGTGGGGCGGGCCAGGTACCAGGCGGCCACGCCAGCCAGCAGCAGCAGCGCGGCCACGGTGCCCCACACCACCCAGCGGCGCTGGCGGCGCTGGGTCAGGCGCTGGGCGCGGGCCAGGGCGGTGCCGCGCTCGTTCATGCGGTCGTCGAGGGCTTGCAGGCGCTGGCGCAGGGTGTCGTGCCCGGCGGCCCAGCGCAGGTCGGCGGTCAGCTGCTCGTAGGCGGCGTGGGCGTCGGCCAGGGCCTCGTCCTGCTCCAGCCGCAGCTCGAAGGCATCCTGCTCGGCCGGGCTCATCTGGCCATCGGCGAAGCGTTCGAGCTCATCGAAATAAGGGCGGAGGTCTATGGGCACGGGGCGAAGGAGAGGGAGAGTGGTGGGGAGACGTTCAGTAAAAGCACGTCATGCAGAGCGCAGCGAAGCATCTTTACCGCAATAGTAATTCAATCAAAAGGATTAGTGGCGCGGTAAAGATGCTTCGCTGCGCTCTGCATGACAGATGTTTTCTGTTCATCCTCCTCATCACGCTACCTCGCCGGTTATCGGCTCATAGCCGCCGCGCACCAGGTCATACAGCTTGCGCAGGCAGGTGCTTTTCTGGCGGCGGGCCACGGTGGCGTTGGGGAAGCCCATTTTGCCGCCCATCTTCTCAAAGTGGTAGCCCCGGAAGTAGAAGTAGGTGAGCACCTGCTGGCAGTCGGTGCTGAGCTGGTTGAACTGGGCCAGCAGGCGCTGGCGGCGGCTGGCCTCGGCGGCGGGCAGGGGCTGGTGGGCGGGCACCTGGGCCGCAATGCGCTCCTGGGCCATGCCGTAGAGGTAGGCGCGCAGGTCGGCGGGCATGCGGGTGATGCGGCCGTCGGCTACGTGGTCGTAGAAATCGAGCAGCGTGTCCTGGAGCAGGCCGTGGGCCTGGTCGGCGGTTAGCTGGTGCTTGCGCTGCGCCCAGCGGGCAAACAGGTGCCGGCTGTGCTGGTAAAAGTCAATCAGGAATTTCTGATTGCCGATGCGCAGCTGGGTAAGGGTTTCGGCAAGGGGCGTGGGCATAGCAGAAAGTAAAGGCCATAGCAAGTAACAACGGAAACGCTTATCAATGAACAGTTATCAATGAACAGTTAGCAGTTGGGGGGGCGTGGGGCTTGGGGAATCGCGAGTAATGCCACCTACATAGCTGGATAAGTGCTTGAAGTGGCAGCGTTTCGTTTGGAGCAACAGTGCAGCCGTACTTTTTCCAGAAAACCCATTGGCAGGCAACTGTTCACTGATAACTGTTCACTGTACACTGATAGTTACCTTTACGCCCATGCAAACAGCCGCCCCCCGCCCGCCTCCTCGATACCGCCGTTTTCGACCCCATCGCGCAGGAGAAAACCCGCCAGACCCACGGCCTCGAACTCATTGCCTCCGAAAACTACGTGTCGGAACAGGTGATGGCCGCCCAGGGCTCCGTGCTCACCAACAAGTACGCCGAGGGCCTGCCCGGCAAGCGCTACTACGGCGGCTGCGAAATCGTGGACCAGGTGGAGCAATTGGCCATCGACCGCATCAAGCAGCTCTTCGGCGTGGCGTGGGCCAACGTGCAGCCCCACTCCGGGGCCCAGGCCAACGCCGCCGTGATGCTGGCCTGCCTGAGCCCCGGCGACAAAATCCTCGGCTTCGACCTCAGCCACGGCGGCCACCTCACCCACGGCTCGGCCGTGAACTTCTCGGGCAAGCTCTACCAGCCCAGCTTTTATGGCGTGGAGCGCGAAACCGGCCTTATCGACTGGAGCAAAATCAAGGATATTGCCCGCCGCGAGCGCCCCAAAATGATTATCTGCGGCGCCTCGGCCTACTCCCGCGATTGGAACTACGCCGCCCTGCGCGAAGCCGCCGACGAAGTAGGTGCCCTGCTGCTGGCCGACATCTCGCACCCCTCGGCCCTCATCGCCACGGGCCTGCTGAACTCGCCGTTCGAGCATTGCCACATCGTGACCACGACGACCCACAAAACCCTGCGCGGCCCCCGCGGCGGCCTCATCATGCTGGGCAAGGACTTCGACAACCCCTTCGGCCTGAAAACCCCGAAAGGCGAAATCCGCCCCATGTCGGCCCTGCTCGACTCGGGCGTATTCCCCGGCACCCAGGGCGGGCCGTTGGAGCACGTCATCGCCGCCAAAGCCGTAGCCTTCGGCGAAGCGCTGACCGACGACTTCAGAACCTACACCCAGCAAGTGGCGCGCAATGCCCAGGCGCTGGCCAAAGGCTTCGTGGGCCTGGGCTACGACATCATCTCGGGCGGTACCGACAACCACCTCATGCTAATCGACCTGCGCTCAAAAGGCCTCAGCGGCAAGCTGGCCGAGAACACGCTGGTGAAGGCCGACATCACCATCAACAAAAACATGGTGCCGTTCGATGACAAGTCGCCGTTCGTGACCAGCGGCATCCGCATCGGCTCGGCCGCCGTAACTACCCGCGGCCTGGGCGAAACCGACATGCACCGCATCGTGGAGCTGATTGACGAAACCCTGATGAACCACGACAACGACACCCGCATCGGCCAGGTGCGCCAGCAGGTGAATTCCTGGTTGCAGGACTACCCGCTGTTTGCGTAGGTTTCTGCGTATAGGATGAAATCGTCTGTCATCCTGAGCAGCGCGAAGGACCTTATCACCGCTGAACGGTTGGCCGCAATCCAGCTGCTGCGGGCGCGATAAGGTCCTTCGCTGCGCTCAGGATGACAGACGATATTTATTTCCCCTTAATTACCGATTTCCCTCCGTGCAACCTCAACAAACCAACCAACCGCTGGGCGAACAGCACGAAATGTCCTTCATCGACCACCTGGAGGCGTTGCGCTGGCACATCATCCGGGCGGCTATTTCGGTGGTGGTGTTTGCCACCGGCGCGTTTTTCGCCAAAGACTTCCTATTCCACACCCTGATTCTGGGTCCCTCGCGGCCCGATTTCTGGACCTACCGCATGTTCTGCAAGTTCGGGCAGTGGGTGCACGCGCCCGATTTGTGCATCAACGACGTGGGCTTCGTGATTCAGAACCGTGAGATGAGCGGGCAGCTCACCATGCACATCAGCACCTCGTTCATCGTGGGCATCCTGCTGGCGTTCCCGTACTTGTTCTGGGAAATCTGGCGTTTCGTGAAGCCGGGTTTGTACCCGCACGAGCGGCAGAACTCGCAGGGGGCCGTGTTCTTCGTGTCGGTGCTGTTCATCATGGGGCTGCTGTTCGGCTACTACATCGCCGCGCCGCTCAGCATCAACTTCCTGGCCGGCTACGTGGTCGATGCCAGCATCGAAAACCAGATTGACATGCAGAGCTACCTGAGCACGCTCACCACTATGAGCGTGTCGTGCGCCTTCGTGTTCGAGCTGCCCATGATTGTGTTCTTCCTGGCCAAGGCCGGCATTGTGTCGCCCGAAATCATGCAGACCTACCGCAAGCACGCCATTGTGGTTATCCTCATCATCGCGGCCGTCATTACCCCGCCCGATATCTCGGCCCAGATTATCGTTACCATCCCTATCCTGCTGCTCTACGAGCTCAGCATCCACATTGCCCGCGTAGTGCGCCGCGGCGATGCCGCCCGCCTCAATGCCAAGCTGGCCCGGCAGGCCGCGCGCGACGCGGCCCAGCAATAAGTCCGGCTGTTAGCCGGGCTGACGGGCTGAGCAGCCCGCCCAATACAGTTTGCAAGCGTGGGCTGCAAATTGTATCATCAGGCCGGGAATCCAGTTTTGGAGTTGTCCGATATCAGGATTAATCCGGTAAAAACAATTGTTATCCCGCATGTACGGCTTTTCTGCTGAATGTGGGGTTTCAAATTGGGAATCTGCGGTAATGCTGAAATAGCATTAAAGCGTGAAGGTTGGCTGCATAGTGCTTATCTTTGACTAGCACTATGCAGCCATTTATGACGCGGCCCGTTTTTTTGCTGAGATGGCTGTTAGCCCTGGGGCTGCTGGTGCCGTTGGTGCCCGGCAGAGCCAGGGCAGCCGTGCCCGTCAGCACCGAGGGGTTGCGGCGGCAGCTGGCCACCCGCCTGCCCGATACCACCCGGCTGCGCCTGCTCACGGCCATGTGCTACCGGCTGCACGACGAGCAGCCCGCCCGCGCCCTGCCCTACGGCGAGGCCGCCGTGGCCTTGGCCCGCACCCTGCCCGCCGACGAGCAGGCCCCCGGCCTGCTGCGCAGCCTGCTGGCCCTGGCCAGCTGCTACGCCAACCTATCCAACGGCCCGGAAACCCTGAACCTGCTGAACGAAGCCCAGGAGCTGGCCCGCGCCCAGCACGACACCGATGCGCTGATGCGCGTGTACACCGCGCAGGGCAGCATCTATCACGAGCGGGGCGACTCCACCACGGCCTGGCGGCACTACCAGCGGGCGCTACAGCTCAGCCAGCGGCCCGGAGTGAGCGGCCATGCCCGCATGAAGCTGCTGGGCAACGTGGGCAGCCTGTTCTTTTTTCGGCGGCAGGTGCCGCAGGCGCTGCACTATGATTCGCTGGCGCTGGCGCTGGCGCGCCGCGAAAGCGACTCCACCGCCGAGTCGACCTACCTCTCCAGCTTGGCTACCTACCAGATGCAGCTGGGCCGTCTGCCCCGGGTGAAACGGCTGCTCACGCAGGCGCTGGCCATCAGCCGCCGCCAGCACGCAGCCCGCAACCAGGCCGAGCAGCTGATTCTGTTTGCGATGTACTACATCCAGACCGACCAGCCCGACCGGGCCGATGCCGCCGTGCGCGAAGCCCTGGCCCTGGCCCGCCAAAGCGGCTACCTGGAGCGCGTGCTCGATGCCTACAGCATCCTGGCCGCCGAAGCGGCCGAGCACGACCAGTACCGCGAGGCCTACGAGTGGAACAAGCGCTACGTGGACCTGAACGACACCCTGAACAACCGCCAGACCATGCAAACCCTGGCGGCGGCCCAGGTCAGCTACGAAACCCAGGAACGTGCCCGGCGCCTGCGCCAGCTCACCGCGCAGCAGGCCGAACAGGGCTGGCACAACCGCCTGCTGGGGGCGGCCGTGGCCATTCTGGCAGCGGGGCTGGCCGTGGCCGTGTACCTCCACCGCAACCTGCGCCGCAGCCGCGCCGCCCTGGCCGCCAACAACCGCGCTCTGGAAAAAGCCTCGGAGGAGCTGCGCGCCGTGGCCGTATTTAAGGATAAGCTCTACGCCATTGTGGCGCACGACCTGCGCGGCCCGGTCACGGCCTTCGCGGGCGTTACCAGCCTGATTGACTCCTACATTGCCCAGAACGACCAGGCCGGCCTGGCCCGCCTGCCCGCGCTGGTGCGCCAGGCGTCCGACAGCCTCAACCACCTGCTCGACAACGTGCTGAACTGGGCCGTGAGCCAGACCGGCGAGCTGGACTGCCGCCCCGCGCCCCTGCTGGTCACGGAGGTGTTTGCCGAGTGCCAGGCCCTGTACCAGACCACGGCCGCTGCCAGCTGGCAGCACATCACCATGGCCGCCCCGCCGGAGCTGCGCCTGCTGGCCGACCGCAACATGACGCGCACCATCCTGCGCAACCTGGTGGGCAACGCGCTGAAATTCATGCCCGCCGGCGGCCACGTCCACCTCGAAGCCGCCCCCGACCCCGACGACCCCCGCATGGTCCTGCTCAGTTGCACCGATACCGGGCCGGGCATGAGCGCCGCCACCGTGTCGTCGCTCATGAGCGGCCCGGCGCTGCCCGAGCCGTCGCCCGTGCCCCAGGCCACCGGCCTCGGGTTAGGGCTGGCTTTGTGCCGCGCCTTCGTGCACCGCCACGGCGGCACGCTGGTGATTCAGAGCCGGCCTGGGGCGGGCACTAACGTGACGGTGAGTATGCCGGCGGCGAAGTGACGCTTTGCTTAATGAGGAATTGGAAAATGACCGAATGGGGCCGAAATTCCTCATTCCTCATTCCTCATTCCTCATTCCTCATTCCTCATTCCTCATTAAGCGTAGCGTCCTACCAAATCACCACCCGCGTCGAGTCGGGCCGGTAAAGCTTCTGGCCGGGCTTGATGCCGAAGGCTTCGTAGAAGGCTGGCACGTCGGCCATCGGACCGTTCACGCGGTATTGGGCGGGCGAATGCACATCGGTGAGGAGTTGCGAGGCGAGGCTTTCGTCGCGCACGTGCATCTGCCAGCCTAGCGCGTAGCCCAGGAAATAGCGCTGCGTGGGCGTGAGGCCGTTGATTTTCTTGCCTTCCTTGTACTGCTTCGTTTTCTTGAAGGCATCAAGGCCAATGACGATGCCGCCGAGGTCGGCAATGTTCTCGCCGGCCGTGGCTTTACCATTGATGTGCAGCGAATCGAGCAGGGTATAGCCGTTGAACTGCTTCACGATGCCGTTCACCCGCTCGTTGAAACGCTTGCGGTCGTCCTTGCTCCACCACTCGTGCAGGTTGCCGTGGGCGTCGTACTGGCTGCCCTCGTCGTCGAAGCCGTGGGTGAGCTCATGGCCGATGGTGCTGGCCCCGGCGTAGCCGTACACCAGCGCGTCGTCGGCATCGGCATCAAGCAGGCCGGGGATGGCGAAGGCGGCAGCCGGCAGCACAATCTCGTTGTTCGAGCCGTTGTAGTAGGCGTTGTAGGTCTGCGGGGTCATGCCCCATTCGGTGCGGTCCACGGGCTTGCCCAGCTTGTTGAGCTCGTAGTTGTACTGCCACTGGTTGGCGCGCATCACGTTCGCGGCGAGGGAGCTCCGGTCGATGGTCAGGGCCGAATAGTCTTTCCACTTATTGGGGTAGCCTACTTTGGGGGTGATTTTGTGGAGCTTATCCAAGGCCACTACCTTGGTGGGGGCGCTCATCCAGTCCACTTTCTGAATGTGCTCGGCGAAGGCGGAAACCACGTTTTTCACCAGCGTGTCGTAGCGGGCTTTGGCTTCGGGCTTGAAATATTCCTTCACGAAAAGCTGACCCAAGGCATCACCCAAGGCATTTTCCTGCATATCCAGCACCCGCTTCCAACGCGGGCGGATGGCCGTGGCCCCGCGCAGCACTGTGCCGTAGAAGTGGAAGTTCTCGTCCACAAACGGGCGGCTGAGCGTGGGCGCAAACTCGTGGGCGACGTGCCAGGCGAGATAGGCTTGCCAGGTATCAAGCGGCTGCGTTTTTAGGAGCTGGCCCACGGTCTGGTAAAACTCGGGCTGGCCCACAATCACGGTGTCGGCTTTAGCCACGCCCATCTGCCCCAGCCAGGTTTTCCAGTCGATGCCGGGCGTGAGCTTGTCGAGCTGCGCGATGGGTATCTTGTGGTAGTTGGCGTACGGGTCGCGCAGGGCTTCGAGCTTGCGCGAGGACTTGGCCAGGGTGGTTTCCAGGGCCATGACCTTGGCGGCGTTGGCCTGGGCCGTGGCGGCGTCCTGGCCCAGCAGCTTGAAGGTGTTAGCAACGTGCTTGAGGTACTCGGCGCGGATATTTTTCGTGCGCGAGTCGGTGTTGAAGTAGTAGTCGCGGTTGGGCAGGCCCAGGCCCGCCTGGCGCAGGTATAGGGCCATTTTGTCGCTGTTCTTGTCGTCCTGGCCCACGCGCGGGCCGATGAGCGCATTCACGCCCAACGGAATTTCGTGGGCGATGACGCCCGGCACCTCGGCCACGGTTTTCATGGCCGCGATGCGGTCCAGCTCCGGCTTCAGCGGCGTGGCCCCGAGCTTATCGGCTTTCACCGAATCCATGCCCACGGCCCAGAAATCGCCGATTTTCTGCGGGTTGCTGCCGGGCGTAGCGCTCTGCGCCCCAGCCGCCTCGATGCTGGTCTGGCGCAGGCGGGCGTAAATCTCGTCCTGCACCTTTTTGCCGATGCCCATATTGCTTTCCGAGGCCGGAATGGGGTTGTTTTTCAGCCAGGTGCCGTTGGCGTAGGCGAAAAAGTCGTCGCCGGGGGCCACGGTGGTGTCCAGGGCGGCGTGCAGGATGTCGGGCTTGTCGGTGGTGCTGGCCGTTTTCAGGGAGTTCGACGGGCAGCCGGTGACGGCCGCGGCCAGCAGCGGCAGCAGAAGCAGGTGTTTTTTCATGAGCAGGGTTCGGGTGGGCAGGTTAAATGAAGGGCGAAGTAAGCAAAAGCGTACGGCTCCGCTTACAAAAGACCCCCAACCCGCCGGCAGGTTGCCAGTGGGTTGGGGGTCAGAACGCCCAATAACGGGCTGGGCATCCCCAAAACATCGGAATTAGCTCCGGTAAATGCATTGGTCGTGCCGGGAAATGCATTGGGGACGCCGGGAATTGCTTCGGCCGGGCCTGGGAGAACTTCGGATGCCTCGGGCACTGCTTCGGCTAGGCCGGCGGGCGCATGGGGGGCGCCGGGGAATGCGTCGGGGATGCCGGGAGCGGTTTTGGCCCGGCCGGAACGGACCTACAGAATGAAGCGGGTGCTGAGGAAACTGCTTTCCTGGCCGTCCACAATCTCGTTGAAGAGGTGTTTGTTGGCCTCGGTCTGCTTGGTGGCCACCACGGTGCGGATGCTGAACGAGCGCAGGGCGTCGTACACCGAGAGGGTGCCTTCGGCCGAGTCTTTGCGGCCGGTGAAGGGGAAAGTGTCGGGCCCGCGCTGGCACTGGGCGTTGATGTTCACGCGGCTCACCTGGTTCACGAGCTGGTCGATGAGGTCGGCCACTTCCTGCGATTCGGAGCCGAAAATGCTCACCTGCTGGCCGTGGTCGGAGTCGATGATGTACTGGATGGCTTCGTTGACGTTGGCGAACGAGGCCACCGGCACTACGGGCCCGAACTGCTCTTCGCGCCACACCTTCATGCCGTCTTTCACGGGGAAGAGCAGGGCGGGGTACACCAGCGGGCCAGCCGTGGTACCGCCGCCTTCGTTCATCACGCGGGCCCCTTTGGCTTCGGCATCGGCGATGACTTCGGCCAGGTAATTGGGTTTTTGGGGCTCAGGCAGGGGGGTGATGTTCACGCCCGCGTCCCAGGGCATGCCGGGTTTCAGCTTGTTGATTTCAATGGCGAAGCGCTGCACGAAGTCCGCAGCAATGCTCTCGTGTACCATAAACAGCTTGAGCGCCGTGCAGCGCTGGCCGTTAAAGCTCAGTGAGCCGAGCACCGATTCCTTCACAGCCACGTCCAGGTCGGCGTCGGGCATGATGATGGCCACGTTCTTGGCATCGAGCCCGAGAATGGCGCGCAGGCGGTTGGATTTGGGGTGCAGCTTCTTGAGCGAATCGGCCACGCGGCTGCTGCCGATGAGGCCCAGCGCGTCAATCTTGCCCGAGGCCATGAGGGCCGGCACCACCGCATTGCCGCGGCCGTACACGGTGTTTACCACGCCTTTCGGGAAGGCTTCGGTGAAAGCCTGGAGCAGCGGGAAGTGCAGCAGGGTGCCGTGTTTCGGAGGTTTAAAAAGGACCGTATTGCCCATGATGAGGGCCGGAATGAGCATGCAGAACGTCTCGTTCAGCGGGTAGTTGAAGGGGCCCATGCAGAGCACCACGCCCAGCGGCGAGCGCCGAATCTGACCGATGATGCCTTCGGTGATGGTGAAGCGCGACGAGTCGCGGTCCATGTCCTTGAGCGAGTCAATCGTGTTGCGGATGTAGTCGACGGTGCGGTCGAACTCCTTCTCCGAGTCGGCGGCCGACTTGCCGATTTCCCAGAGCAGCAGCTTCACGATTTCGGCCTTGCGGGCCACGATGAGGCGGGTGAATTTCTCCACCGCCGCGATGCGCTCGGCCACGCTCAGCATGGGCCACTCGCCGCGGCCGAAGTTGTAGGCTTGCACGGCGGCATCGAGGGCCTTGAGGGCTTCGGCCTCATCGAGCAACGGATAGGAACCGATGACGCGGGGCGTGAGTGAGCCGTCGGGCTGGCGCTCAAACATGGGCGAAATGACTTCTTGGGTGGGGCCGGCCCACTCGCGCAGCTCGCCGTCGAGCAGGTACTGGCGCTGGTGCAGGGGCTCGGTGAGGCGCCAGGCTTCGGGAATGGCCGCCGCGTCGGGCGGAAAGAGTTGGGTGAGATTTTCGGTGCTTACAGCCATGATAATGGGCAAAATGTGCGGTGCGAACCTACGCAACAGCGTATGGGTACGGAAATGTTGGCCCTTAGTGGCGGTGCCGGCCCGTTTCCACGGGAACGTTTGCGTGCCGCGCAAGCCCCCGAAAACCGCTATGTTTCCGGTGAAATTATTTTTCCGCTCATGTCGCTCCGCCTCCTGCTTTTGCTCAATTTCGCCGCTGCGGCTTACCTCACTGGCCTCATCTGGACGGTGCAGGTGGTGCATTACCCCAGCTTCGGCAAGGTGCCGAAAGACGCTTGGGCGGCCTTCCACGCGGCCCACACGCGCCGCATGGGCTACGTGGTGATGGCCCCGATGGTGCTGGAATTGGGCCTGGCCGTCTGGCTGGCCTGGGCCGGCCGCGCCGTCCTGCCCGGCGGCGCGGGCTGGTGGAGCCTTGGGCTGGTGGGGCTGGTGTGGGCGGCCACGTTCTTCATCGCCGTGCCCTTCCACAACCGGCTGGAAAAAGGCTACGACTACATTGCCATCGACGGCCTCACGCGCACCAACTGGCTGCGGACGCTGGCCTGGACGGTGCGGGCCGGGCTGCTGGGGTGGCTGCTGGCGGGGTAGAGACGCATAATTGCGTCTCGTCGTTGAACGAGGATGTGCAAACGGTGCGGATGTAGAGACGCAATTATGCGTCTCTACATCCTTGGCAGGCTCTACTTCCCGCCCCGACTCTTCTCCCGCGTGGCCTTGAACTCCGACCCTGCTTTCCACTTCGGAAACGTTGTTTCGCCGGCCAGCTTCTGGCCTACGCGGAACAGCAGGCGGGCATCTTCGGCCGCGCCACGCAGGTCCCAGGCGGGGTCGAACTGGTCGGCGGGCTGGTGGTAGGCTTTTTCCTCGAAGTCCTTGCGCTGCTTTTCGGCGAAGGCTTTGCCGTGCAGGCGGCTCTCGAACTGCCCGCTGGCGTAGAGCGCCGGAATGCCCACTTTGGCGAAGCTGAAATGGTCGGAACGGTAGAAGCTGCCGGTTTCGGGGTGCTGGAAGGGGATGACGTAGCGGTTCTGCTCTTTGGCGGCGGCGCGGGCGTAGTCGTCCAGCTCCGACTGCCCGTAGCCGATGACGGTCAAATCGCGCATCGGCCCGAAGGCCAGCAGCTCGTCCATATTGATGTCGGCCACCGTGCTGGCCACCGGAAACAGCGGGTGCTGCGCGTAATAATCGGAGCCCAGCAGGCCCTGTTCCTCGCCGGTCACGGCCAAAAACACGATGCTGCGCTGCGGCTTCTCCTTGGCCTGCTTGAAGGCGGTGGCAATGGCCAGCAGACCGGCACAGCCGCTGGCGTTGTCGAGCGCGCCGTTGTAAATCGAGTCGCCCGCAATCGGCTTGCCGATGCCCAGGTGGTCCCAGTGCGCCGAGTAGATGATGTACTCCTTCGGGCGGGTGGTGCCGGGCAGCACGGCCACCACGTTTTTTGAGGTTTTGCGCGTGATTTTGTTGTGGATGGTGGTGCTCAAACGCAGGTTCATCACCCGGCCGCGAAAGCCGGGGCGGTTGGCGGCGGCGTAGGCTTCGTCGTAGTTCTGGCCGGCGGCCGTGAAGAGGCGCTTGGCCGCGTCGAGGGTCATCCAGCCTTCGAGGGCCACTTTGCTGGCGCCGTGGTCGGGCGTCTGGGGGTGCAGCTTGGCGCCGCCGTTGCTGCTTTGCACCACCGTCCAGGGGTAGGAGGCCGGCTGGGTGTCGTGGATGATGAGCAGGCCGGTAGCGCCGTGGCGGGCGGCTTCCTCGTATTTATACATCCAGCGGCCATAGTACGTCATGGCCTTGCCCTTGAATAGGGTGGTGTCGTTGCCCGCGTTGCCGGGGTCGTTGATGAGCACCACCACCGTCTTGCCCTTCACGTCGAGGCCGGCGTAATCGTCCCAATTATATTCGGGGGCCGTCACGCCGTAGCCGGCAAACACCAGCGGCGAATCCTTGATGCTGATAACCGGCTTTTCCTGCTCGGTCAGGAACATGAAGTCCTGCCGGTATTTCAGCTGCAAGGTCTTGCCGTTGCCCGTCACCGTTGCAATTGAGTCGGGCTTGCCCGCGATTTCCACCAGCGGCACCGCCTGAAAATATGAGCCGTTGGCCCCCGGCTGCAAGCCCAGCTTCTTGAATTCCGAAGCCATATAAGCCGTGGCCTTGTCCTCGCCCGCCGTGAACGGCCGCCGGCCCTGAAACTCGTCCGAAGCCAGCACTTTGATGTGCTGCGCCATGAGCGCGGGCGTGATGCCGTCGTTTGGGGCCGCCACGCTGGCCGTGTCGGTAGGGGCGGCTTCGGTTTGGGCATCGGCCTTGGTCGTGGCCGTTTCCGACGACGAGGTTTGGCCCTGGCAGCCTGCCAGCAGCAGGCCCGCGGCGGCCGGTACCAGCCAGCCGCTTAGTGTTGATAAACGCATCGGTACAGAGAGTTACCCCCGGCCGCGACGCCGGAGCTGCCTACAGCCGGGCAAAATGCTCGGCCGCAATCCGCGCACCTTCATCGGTGCAGATGCCCCGAATGTAGTACAGGAAAATGCTGCGGAAAACCTCGCGCATGTTGTAGCGGTCGGGCGGGAACACCTGCGGATTGAGCAGCATGTTCAACTGCTCCACGATAATCTTGGTAACCAACTGGATGTTAATGTCAGAACGGAACATCCGATTGCGGATGCCGTCATTCAATAGCTGTTGGAGCTGCGGAGCCGAGTAGGTATTTACGTTCTCCATTGCCGCCTCCCACGTTTTGGGGAACCCGGTTTGCAGGTCGATGTAGAATTGGCCCGGCACGGCGGCCAGGTCGCGCAAGCCCAGTTGCAACAAGCCATACAGGCGCTCCACGGCCGACGAATACTGGGCGAACAATTCCACGTGTTCGCGCTTCTGGCGCTCCATATCGGCCAAGATGGCGTGGTGCACCAGCAGCTCGCGGCTGGGGAACTGAGCCATCAGGTCGGCCTCGTTGGTGTGCAGGGCGGTGGCCAGCACGGCATCGGACGCGGTGTGCAGGCCGTAGCGGTAGAAGACAGGCATGGCAGCTTCCAGAGAAGCCGTCGGCAGCGTAAAATCAGGCATCAAGGGGAGGCGTAAGTCTGTTTTCAGAAGGAAGAGAGGGTAGCCGGTTGGCTTCGCGCCGAACGCCGTCGCGTTGGCTAGAGTGCCCCGAGTAGGAAAAAAAACAGCAGCTGCGTGATGTATACCAGCGGCACCAGCAGGTTGCGCTTGGGAAAGGTGGTGCGGTTGAACAGCATCTGCAAGATACAGGCAAAGATGAACCAGTCGCGGAAATTCTGAAACGGAATCACGCCCGCCGACCAGTGCCAGAAATCGAAGCGCCCGGCCACCGGCTCCAAGCAGGCATCGAAACCCACCATGAGCCCGGCTGCTAGGATGATGCGCGGCAACTCGCCCAGCGGCAGGTAGCGCACCAGCGTGCCGCACAGGTACGTGAGCACCAGCCAGTTCAGACCAATCATCGGTGGTACGCCCTTGAAGGGCTGCATATCAAAAAGCTTGAAACCCAGCGTGTCGCCATAAGTGTAGTGCCCGAAAAACCGACCCGTGTTCACGCCCACAAACTCGGCCCCGAAGCCCAGCAGCACCACCGTGAGGCAAAAGCCCCAGAAGCTGGCATCGCGCTTGGGCTGGAACCAGAGCAGCAACAGGGCCGTGAGCCCAAGCGTGAGCGGCGTAAAATGCAGGTAGAAATCGGGGTTTTTGGAGAAAGCCAACCCCACGAAACCGGTGAAATGAAACAGCAACACCAGGCCCTGGGCCACGCGCAGCCGGCGGTTAGTCGCGGCCGGGAGCGGCTCGGTGTAATCAACCATGTATTTGAATTGAGAATGAAGAATGAGGAATGAAGAATTGGTACTGGCAAATTCTTTATTCCTCATTCTTCATTCCTCACTGATTAAGGACGAAACGATTTTGGCCGACAGTAGGCACAGCGGAATGCCGCCGCCCGGATGCACCGAGCCGCCGCAAAAGTACAGCCCTTCGAGCCGCCCCGAAAAATTGGGGTGCCGCAGGAAGGCCGCCAGCGCGTTGTTGCTGGAGCTGCCATACAGCGCCCCGCCAAACGACGAGGTATCGGCGGCAATACCGGGCGGTGTCCAGGTTTTTTCGGTGGCAATCAGCGGCTCGATGTCGGTGCCCAGCGCCTGGCTTAGCTTACGTAGCACGGCGGCGCGGGTTTGCCGGGTGAGGGCGGCCCAGTCCTGGCCCTGGTCGTGGGGCACGTTCACCATCACAAACCAGTTTTCGTGGCCGGGCGGGGCATCGGTGGGCGTTTTCTTGGAGGTGATGTTCACGTAGACCGTCACGTCATCGGCCACGGTTTTTTCTTGGAAAATGGCCTCGAATTCCCGCTGGTAATCAGCGGAGAAGAAGATGTTGTGCAAATCCAGCTCGGAAAACTCACGGGTGATGCCCCAGTAAAAAATCAGCGCTGAGGAGGAGCGGGGCTGGCTCAGGGTGCGCTCCGGGGCGGGCTCGCGGGGCAGCAGGCGGCGGTAGGTGGGCACCACGTCCATGTTGCTCACCACCCGGCCGAAGTCGTACACGTCCTGCGCCGTGCGCACGCCCGTCACGCGCCCGTCAGCCACCATGATTTCCTCCACGGCTTCGTTGTAGCGGAATTTCACGCCGAACTCCGTCGCCAGCTTCACCAGGCTTTCGGCAATGGCGTAGATGCCACCTTCGGGATAAAAAGCCCCAATGCCGTGCTCCAGGTGCGGAATCATGCTCAGCGTAGCCGGGGCCTGGTAGGGGTCGGAGCCGTTGTAAGTGGCGTAGCGGTCGAAGAACTGCACGAGGCGCGGGTCGCGGCCGAAAGCTTTCTCGTGGCGCTGGTGCATGGTGCCCAGCAGGCCCAGCTGCGGCAGAGCCGCCACGGCTTTCAGCGTTTCGGGGCTGAAATAAGTGCTGGCCTTGTGCAGCGACTTATGCAGGAATGTGCCTGCCGTGGCGTCATACGCCTGGCCGGCGCGGGCCAGAAACTGCGTGACTGCCGCCGCCGGCGTGCCCAGCTTCTCCTCCACTTCCGCCGCGAATTTCGCCGCATCAGCCCAGGCCGTAAGGCGAGTGCCATCGGCAAAAAAGTAGTTGGTGATGGGGTCCAGCCGCTCGTAGCGGAAGTAGTCAGCGGGCGCGCGCTGGGCCAGCCGGAAAATATCATCCACCAGCTGCGGCAGCGTAAACAACGACGGCCCGGCATCAAACCGGTACCCGCCGGGCAGCGCAAACTGGTGCATCTTCCCGCCGAATGTGGTCCCGGTCTCAAACACCGTGACCGGGTAGCCGGCCACCGCCAGCCGCGCCGCCGTGGCCAGCCCCGCAACACCCGCGCCGATAACGGCCACCGGCTGGCGGGAAGGAGAAATTTTTGGTTTCTTTTTAAACACTGGTCTGCTAACCACCGCAGCGGGGGGAGAAGTTTAGCCGAAGCCGCCAAAAATAAAGCGGCGCTCCGGCGCAGACGTTTTCTGTCTATACCGAAGCGCCGCTTTATTCCCTAAATCAAGTTATTCCACTGCCAGCACCAGCCCTTTCAGGTAAGCGCCCTCCGGGTGGAACAGGCTCACCGGGTGGTCGGCAGGCTGGGTGAGGCGGTGTAGAATACGCGCCGGCCGGCCCGCCTCAATGGCCGCCGCCAGCACCGCGCCCTCGAATAATTCGGGGCTCACTACCTGCGAGCAGCTGAACGTGAACAGCAGCCCGCCGGGCGCGAGGTGGGCAATACCGGCCGCATTCAGGCGCTTGTAGCCCATCAGGGCAGCGTGGCGGGCTCCCATGTGCTTGGCGAAAGCGGGCGGGTCGAGCACCAGCAAATCGTACTGGGCCGAGTGGTTTTTGAGAAAGCCCAGCACATCGTCGGGGTAAGCGGCGTGGCGGTCGGCGTGGTTGCTTAGCTCGGCGTTGCGCTCGGTGAGGGCAATGGCTTTTTTGCTCGAATCGACGGAATGCACCAGCTCAGCGCCGGCTTCCAGGGCATATACCGAGAAGCCGCCGGTGTAGCAGAAGGTGTTGAGCACCTTGCGGCCGGGCGAGTAGCGGGCCAGCAGGGCGCGGTTGTCGCGCTGGTCGATGAAAAAGCCGGTTTTCTGGCCCGTCTCCCAATCCACGGCAAACTGATGGCCGTTTTCGGTCACCAGATGCTCGGTGCCCGAGCTTTCCCCGAAGAGGTAGCCGTTCTGGGCATCGGGCACGGCGTTGCCGGGCACGGTTTCGGCGCTCTTGTCATAAATGGCGCGCAGCTTATCGCCGAACACTACTTGCAGGGCGGCCGCAATTTCGGGCCGGGCACGGTACATGCCCACGCTGTGGGCCTGCACCACGGCGGTGTCGCCATACACGTCGATGATGAGGCCGGGCAGGCCATCGCCCTCGGCGTGCACCAGCCGGAACACGTTGGTATCGGCCGTGCCGGTCAGGGCCAGACGCTGGCGCAGGCGGTAGGCATTGCCCAGCTTGTCTTCCCAGTATTTGGCCGTTGGCAGCTCAGACTCAGGGCCGAAATCCAGCATCCGCACGGCAATGGAGCCGCCGCTGGAGAAGTGGCCCACGCCCAGCAGCTCGCCGTTGATGGCTTCGACGCGCACGGGCTCGCCCTCGTGGGGCTCGCCCACTACGCGGGCAATAGCGCCGGAGAACACCCAAGGGTGGCGGCGGCGCAGGCTGTGGTCTTTTCCGTTTTTGAGGACGATGGTGGCGGGGTTCAGCATAGTCCGCAAAGGTACGGCCCCGCGCCGGGCCGGCTTGTCCCGCCTATCGAAACCAGCGCCGATAGATGGGCCGCCGCCAGGCAAACTGCGCCCACATGGCGGGGTAAATCACCACATCGAGCAGGCGCGAAGCCGTGCGGTATTCCAGCGCATCCACAACCACGCTGCCGCCGTAGGGACCGGGCTGAATGAGGTGACGGTGCCGCCAGAACCGCAACGGCGGCGGCAAAATCTGGCCTTCATCCACGAAAAAATGCGTGCCGTCGGGCTGCACGCCATCGTCCACAATCAGCGAGGTCCACGGTAGGCGCTTTACCAGCGTATCCAGCTCAATTTCAACCCGGTCGCCGGTGTGGCAGCCATCGAAACGGAGCAGCCGCAGCCGGGGAAACGGCGGGGCCAGGGCCACAAATAATTCGCGGGTGAAACCGGCCATAACCACAGCCGGGGGCTGAGCAACGGCGGTTCGGAGGGTAACGTGCATGGGTTGCTAACCCCGGCCGCTGGCAATTGTTGGCCAAGCGTTACTTGTAACCGGGTAAAAATGCGTTGGTGAGCAGACGGGGTTGGTTTTTGCCGTCCAAGTCAGCCATTCTATCCCAGCAGCTCCTCAATATCGGCGCGGGTGAGATGCTTAATTACCGCTTCATCGGTGGCAATGAGCTCGCTCACCAGGGCCAGTTTGCGGCGTTGCAGGGCCAGAATTTTCTCCTCCACCGTGCCTTGGGTGATAAACTTGTAGGTGAACACCGGCCGCTGCTGGCCGATACGGTGGGCGCGGTCCACGGCCTGGGCCTCCACGGCGGGGTTCCACCACGGGTCAAGGATGAAGACGTAGTCGGCGGCGGTGAGGTTGAGGCCCACGCCACCAGCCTTAAGGCTAATGAGGAAAATTTTGAGGTCCTCGGTTTCCTGAAAGCGGGCTACTTCGGCGGGCCGGTCGCGGGTTGCACCGTCCAGATAAGCGTAGGGCATCTGGCGCTCATCGAGTGCAGCGCGCACTAGGGATAAGTGCTGGACAAATTGACTAAAAACCAACACCTTGTGTCCTTCGGCCACCACGTTGCGCAGCATGCGGAGCACCTCACGCAACTTGCCCGATTCGTGGGTGTAGTTTTCGTCGGCCAGACGCGGGTGGTTAGCAATCTGGCGCAGTCGCGTGAGGCCCTGCAACAGCAGAAACTGGGTGCTGGCCGGTCCGTGCTCATCAAGATTGCGCAGGATTTTGTTGCGGTAGAAGCTCTTGGTTTCCTCGTAGGCGTGGGCCTGCTCGTCCGTCATCTGGCAGTAGCTGAGCTGCTCCGTTTTGGCGGGCAATTCTTTAGCTACCTGGGCTTTGTGCCTACGCAGGATGAAGGGTTTGATGAGGGCGTGCAGGCGGCGGGTGCGGCCTTCGTCTTGGTCTTTCTCAATGGGCTTGAGAAATTCCTTGCGGAAAAATGCCTGGGTGCCCAGCAAGCCGGGATTAATGAAAGACATCTGCGACCATAGGTCCATTGTACTATTTTCCACCGGCGTGCCCGTGAGAATGAGCCGGTGTTTGGAATGCAACTGCCGTACGGCCTGCGAAGTAGTACTCGACGGGTTTTTGATAGCCTGCGACTCGTCCAGAATCACGTAGTCGAACTTATAGCCAGCCAGCAGCTCAGTATCGAGCCGTACGATACCGTAGCTAGTCAGCACCACGTCGTAGTCGGCGAAGCGGTCGGGGTTTTTGTCGCGGTAGGTGCCGGTGTAGGCCAGCACGCGCAGCTCGGGCGTAAACTTCTGGGCCTCGTTCAGCCAGTTGAAAACCAGCGAAGTCGGCAGCACCAGCAACGAGGCTGCGCCTTGTGCCTCACCGCTTTCGCGGCGGTGCTGGAGCATGGCCAGCGTCTGAATGGTTTTGCCCAGCCCCATATCGTCGGCCAGGCAGCCGCCAAAATGGTAGTCCTGCACGAAGCGCAGCCAGTTGTAGCCCGCCTTCTGGTAGGGGCGCAGCTCGCCCAGGAAGCCCACGGGCAAGGGATGGTCTTCGACTTCGGCGAAGTCGCGCAACTTTTCCAGCTTGCGGCCCATGCGCACGGTGGCCAACTCGTTGCTTTGCAGGTCGGCCACCAGGGCCAGGTGGTGGCGGCGCAAGTTGAGGCCGTCCTCGGTTTCTTCGCCGAAGGCAAACAACTCCAGGTAGTCCGTAAACCATTCGTCGGGGATGATGGCAATCTGGCCGTTGGGCAGCTTGAATTCGCGTCGACGCTGCAGAATATGCCCCCGTAGTCGAATAAATGGTACCTCGATGTCGCCAAAACGCACTGTGCCGCGCACGTCGAACCAGTCGCCGGCTTCCTGAATGCCCACCTGCACGCTGGTGGGACCGATGAAGTAGTTTTTGGTAGCCGTAGCGGCGGCTTCCACCGTGTAACCCAGTTCCGTGAGGGCAGGGGAGTTGTCGTGCAGCCACTTAAAGGCCTCGGCCTTGGGCAGGGAGGCGTGGCCGTTGGCCACCACGAGGCGGCGCGCTTGCAACTCCTCCACGGTGTCATGTTCCTGCTCGGGGCTGCGCAGCAGGCGATGGAACACGTAGCTGTCGGCCGTTTTTTCGAGGTGCACGCTCACGGGCTTGCTGGTGCCCAGCGGCATCAGGTGCGGGCCGTAGCGGAAGCTCAGCTCGAAGTGAATCTGTTCGGTTTCGGCTCCGGTGAGAAGGGGCGCAATGGGCTTGGGCAGCGGAATGCGTCCCCGGCGCGGCGGGCCGGGCGGGCGCACGGGCGCTTCGGGCGCGGGCAGGGCCGGTTGGGCGTCGCTGAACGTGAGCCGGGGCCGCGCCACGTAGCGCTCCGAGCGGATATCGAAGCCCCGGGCGTGCACCTCGAAGGCTTCCATGAGCGGGGCCACGAATTTCTGGAAATAGCTTTCCTCCACCTGCCGGGGCACCACGATGAATTTCTTCTTCAGAAACGGCAGGAGTTTCTTCCCGTCCACCTCCGTGCGGAAAGTATAGAGCAGGTCGTTGAGCAGCAGCCAGGCTGGCTGCAGACACACCAGTACCGCGTCTTTGTATTGAAAGTCAAGCTTCTGTCCTTGGTACTGAATGGTGGGAAAGTAGTGGGTGCCTTCCTCGTTGCGGCGGAAATGGAACAGGATAGAGGCCTTAGCCGGGGCCATCCCGATTTCCTTCCAGGTGGGCTCCCCATCACGGCCCATGATGAAGACCTGCTTGCCCGCCAGCCGCGCCAGAATGCCCGCCATACGGGTCTGCACGTACTTGGAAATGACCTCCTGGAGCGGTTTGTCGCCCTTTTCGGCGTTGTAGGTTTTGAGGAAAAACTCGGCCGTGGCGATTTTGCGGGGCCAGAATTCCTTTACCACCGCTTCCTGCTGAATCTGGTCGCAAAGCTCTACCAACTCGAAGTCGGTGGCATCGAGCCCGGCCGCGAACTCGTGCGCATTTTTCCCCGAAACGGTCTGGTGCTGAAGCGTTAGCTGGCCCCTAGGGCCGAGCTGGACAACGTAGGCCGCGAACAAGTGGCCCAGGAACTCATGTTCGAAGAGCGAGTAGACGATTTGAAACGGTTCTGCGGTAGATACTTTCATAGCCGGGCACGCGGAAGGCGCAAGGTAGGGCAGAAAGCGTAAAATTGGTATAGTAGCGCTTTTCTGACAGAGACGAATGTCAGGCCCTTACGGCAGAAAAACCCCCGCGATAACCAGAAAGGCGATAAACGCTATAAATTCTCGCGCAAGTCCAACTTGCTCGCATTCAGCGCCGGGCGAATGCTTACGGCCAAGGTGATGACGATAATTGAGACGCAGGTAAAAATCAGGTCCGAAGCCTGCATTTTTACGGGGTAGGCATCCACCACGCTCGTGGCCATGCCCATGCTCACGAAACCGAACCGCTGCTGGAGCCAGCAAAGTGTGACGCCCAAAATGAGCCCGGTAGCCGCGCCCACCAGCGCCACAATTGCCCCCACGTACAGAAAAGTGCGCCGTACGGTCTTCTGGCTCGCGCCCATGGCCAGCAGCACCGAGATGTCCTTCTTCTTATCAATGACCAGCATCGAGAGCGAAAAAAAGATGTTGAGCGAGGCAATGAGCAGGATGAGCGTGAAGGTGATGAACACGAACAGTTTCTCCACTTTGATGGCCTTGAACAGGCTGACGTGCTGCTCGTCGGAGTCCTGCACTTTGAAATCCGGCCCGAGGAGTTTGCGAATTTCTCCCTTCACCTTTTCAATTTCGAAGCTCTGGCCCACCTTCACGTAGAGGGCCGTGCGGCGGGTGCCGTAGCCCAGCAGGCGCTGGGCGAAGGTGAGGGGCACGAAAATGTAGCTGTCGTCGATGTGCTGCTCGATGAGGAACACGCCGCCGGCCGTCAGGTTCTGTTCGTTGAAGGCGTTTTCGGGGTTGAAATCGAGGGTTTTTTTGCCGGGCGTGTTGCGCGGGTACAGCAAGCGCATGGGTGCCAAGCGGTTATTGAGCGTGATGCTGAGCTCGTGCTGTACGCCGGCACCCACCAGGGCCAGCTCCAGGCTGTCGCGGCGCAGGCGGTGGTCGCCTTCGCGGATGTTGGCGTCAATCTGGCTCTGGCCGAAGTAGTTATCCGAAAGGCCACGCATTTTCACCACCATCTGGCGGTCGTGGTATTGCAGCAGGGCGTTGTCCTCGATTACCTCCGTGAGCAGGGCCACGCCGGGCGTGTTTTCCAGCTTCATCAGGAAAGTGCGGTCCACGTCGAAGGCCTTGCCTTTGGTGGCCGAGATGACGAGGTTGGGGTCCGACTTGCCGTAGAGCGTGCGCACCAAATCCTCCAGCCCGTTGAACACCGACAGCACGATAATCAGCGCCATGGTGCCCACCGCCACCCCAATCATCGAAATGTTGGAGATGATGGTGATGATGTTGCGCTTATTCTTGGACCGGAAGTAGCGCCGGGCAATGAGGATGGGTACGTTCATAAATCACGGATTCGTCGGATTTCACGCGGATTGGGCGGATTTCGTGGACGACTCCTCAAGTGGTAGGAGGGTGGCTGCGCAGGAATTGCGAACGGAAAGCTACGCTAACGAAGACGTAAAAGGAAAGTTAGCGGAATAGAGCCGGTTGGTAACGGCCACAAAATCCGCCTAATCCGAGCAAAATCTGACGAAACGAAGTTCGGCGTAGCCAATCCGTAATTTACTTCCATGCTTTCACGATGAGGCCGGTGCCGGAATCATGCGTGCTGCGGGCGTCGAGCCAGTTTAGTAGCAGGCAGAACGGGAACGTGATGAGGTAGTAAAACGGCAGGATGATGAAAAACAAGCGCGACTTGCCCAGCATCAAGATGGGGTATTTCATGCTCAGCCGCCACGAAATCTGGCCCGGCTCGCCGTAACTGTAGCGGGCTTCGATGCGCTCGAAGCCGGCGGTGCGCAGCTTCTGCTGAATTTCGCGGATGTTGTAGCCGTCGCGCACGTGCTCTTCGATGAAGCTGGTTTCGCCGTCGTCGTGTACGTCGGAACCGCCCTGGTCGCTGGGGGTCGAAATCAGCAACATGCCGCCGTCTTTCAGCGAGGCGTGGATGTTGCGGAACACCTCCACGTCTTCCAGAATGTGTTCCATCACGTCGACGGATAAGGCCAAATCGAAAGAATTCGGCTCCTGATAAAGCACCAAATCCTGCACGGCAAACTGCACGTTCTTACGGCCAATCTGGCGGAAAAACTGGTTGGAATCGGCCACCTGTTCGTCCTTCACATCCACGGCCAGGATGTTCCACTTCGAACTCAGCCCGCTCATCCAATAAGTGTACTGCCCGTAGCCGGAGCCGGCGTCAAGGATGTGCAGGGGCTCCTGGGTGCGGCCTTTGGCCCAGCGGCGCAGCTCGCGGTGCACGTGCCAGGTGCGCAGCAGCAATAAATCGAGCAGGTGATAAAACAGCCGGCGCAGCCACGGCGTGCGGTTGAATACCTGGCCGAGCGTCTTCTTAATAGGGTCGTAGTACAAGGGAGGGCAGGAGGGTATGGGGGTAGGAGGGTAGGAGGGACAGATAGCGGCTGAGAATAGAAAAGCAAAACGATTCCTACCCTCTTACCCCCATACCCTCCTGCCCTAAAAAAATTATTCGCCTTTGAATAAACGCGGGCGGGCCGGCTTGTCGTCCTCGTCCGTAGCGTCGTCCTTCGGCGCGGCCGGAATGTCGAGCGTGCCGAGGATTTGGTCCATGTGGGAGGCGTAGGCGGCGCTGTCGTCGTGGAAAAAGATGAGTTCGGGCACCACGCGGGCCGTTTTGCGGATGCGTTTGGCCAGGGCGTGGCGGATTTCCTTGGCGTTGTCGCGCACTATTTCGATGCGCTCGTTGGCATCGTTGCCCAGCAGCAGGCTGAGGTACACGCGGGCCTGGCCCAGGTCGGGCGTCACCTTCACCATGCTGATGCTGGGGGCCAGCCCGCCGCCGAACAGGTGCGGTAAGTCGCGCTGCAATACGGCCGCGAGCTCCTGTTGCAGGAGGCTGGCCATTTTTTGTTGTCGTTTGCTATCCATAATGACCGGCAAAGGTACGAGGTGTTTTTAAGGGTGTGAGAATAAGAGGGTGTGAGGGTGGGAGGTATAGAAAAAGAATAGACGGCAGCGTTGGGGCGCACAATACCTTTGCGCTATTCTCATGCCCTCGCACCCTCTTACCCTCATACCCTAACGAGTGCTTCGCTTTTTCAAAAGCTCGTTGCCCACGCAGCTGCTGGCTTTGGTGCTGCTGGTGCTGGCCCTGCGCCTGCCGCTGCTCTGGTTCGGTCTGCCCCTGACGGCGGCTGAGCTGCGGGCCTTGCTGGTGGGCGAGCGGCTGCACGGCGGGGCCATGCCCTACCGCGACCTCTACGAAGGCACCGCGCCGCTGGCCGCCGCTACCTTCGCCGCCCTTGATGCCGTGCTGGCGCGCCCCGTGTGGCTCTACCGCATGATGGCGCTGGGGCTGCTGTTTATCCAGGGCCTGCGCCTGAACTTGGTATTCAACCGCTACGACGTGCACCCCGAGCGCGGCTACGTGGCGGCCCTCACCTACCTGCTGGTGGGCAGCGTGAGCACCGATTTGGATGCGCTGTCGCCGCTGCTGTTGGGCAATACGTTCATCGTATTTGCACTAAGCGCACTGCTGCCCACCTCCCGCGAGGGCTACGACAACCGCCGCCTGTTCCGGGCCGGATTTCTCATTGGGCTGGGGGCGCTCTGTTACCTGCCGCTGAGCCTGTTTGTGATAGTGGGGCTGTTTGCGGTGGTGATTTTTGCGGCCAATTCCTTTCGCAGCTCGCTGCTGCTGCTGTGCGGGTTTTTCTTTCCGTATGCGCTGGTGGCCACGTTTTTCTTCTATACTGATGCCCTGCCGGGCTTCGCGCAGTTCCACTTGCAGCCGGGCCTGACGGACCTCATTGCCAGTGGCCTGCCCGCTGGCCTGCAGTTGCGCCTGCTGATAGTGCCCGTGCTGGTGCTGGCACTGGCGCTGCTACGGTCGCTGGGCACGTCGTTGGGCCTGGTGTTCCAGGTGAAATTCCGTCAGATGATGCTGGTGTGGCTGGCCGTGGCCGCCGTGGCGGCCGCCGTGGAACGTGGCGCGGCCCCTGGCGCGCTGGTGCTGCTGCTGCCGCCGGTGGCCTATTTCAGCCTGTTTTTGTGGCAGCGCTACCGCCAAAGCTGGCTGCTGGAGCTGCTGCTGCTGCTCATCATCAATGCCGTGGTGGTGCTGCGCTACCGCGCCCAGGTGCCGCGCCTCGAAAGCCTGTTGCACATGCCCGCCGAAAGCCGCTTCGGCCTGGCCCCCGACCCGCGCTACGCCGCCCTGCGCGGCCAGACGCTGCTCATCCTCGGCCCCGATGACCGGGCGTATTTCAACAACCACCCCGCCACGCCCTACTTGGATTGGGCATTGTCGCAAGTCGATTTCGGCCACCTCAATGAGTACGCCGCCGTGGTGCGCGTGGCCCAGAAAATGGGCCCAACCCCGCCCACCTACCTGCTCGACCAAAGCCGCGTGGTGCCCCGCCTGCAACAGCTGCTGCCCGGCATCTTCAGCGCCTACGAGGCCACTGCTACGCCGGGGTTGTATAAGCGGAAATAGGGGAGGAGCGGGTTGGTGGGCCGGTGGAGCACGTTTGTCATCCTGAGCGCAGCGAAGGACCTTCTCCCGTTTGTGCCGTTTGGGTTGATTACTGCCAGACGTTCCTGCGTGAGAAGGTCCTTCGCTGCGCTCAGGATGACAAACACCACCCCGCCACTCCACTTCACACCCAGCACCACGCCTTCGTGCGCCGGTCCGTCGGCAAGCTGCGCAGGAAACCGGCCAGCGGCTCCAAATCCGTCAGCAGCGCGGTGAGGGTGACGGTGCGGCCGTCCCGCAAGTGCAGCGTCAGGTAATCGTATTTCGCCCAGAACGTGCGGCGGGCGCTACACGTCACGCGCTCCACGCGGGCCAAATCGCGCCGCTCAAACGGCACCCGCTGCCCGGCCTCGTACACCTCAAACCGATTATCAACGGGCTGAAAAACCAGTGTGGTTTCCCGGTTCAGCGTCCAGTAGCGCAGGTGCAATAGCAGGGCCGGCCCACTCAAAGCGAGCGTGAATAGCATAAAGCCCGCCGTGAGCCCCCACTCGAAGGCGCTGACTTCGGCCCCGCCCAGGGCCACGGCGGGCAGCACGCTCAGCCCCGCGCCCAGCGCCAGCAGCGGCCAGAATAGCAGCCGCAGCTGCCGCGCCGCCGTGGTCTGGTACACGTGGGTGCGCTTCGCAAATAGCCCCGTGACCCAACGCGCCGCGCCCAGCACCAAGAAAATCACTACGGCCGCTTCCAGCAATGGGCGGAGGAAAGAGGTTTTCATGCCTACAACCTTGGCCCCACGCTAGGCCTGCACCTGCACCCAGGCCTCACCATCAGCATGCGCGCGCAAGTGGCCAAAGCTCTCCAGCGCCAGCCCGTGCCGGGCAAAAACGGCTTCCACGGCTGCCCGCCCGGCCGGGTCCACGCACACCAGCAGGCCGCCCGACGTTTGCGGGTCACACAGCCACGCCCGCTGCTCGTCAGTCACCGGCCCGATTTTGTGGCCGTAGCTGGCCCAGTTGCGGCCAGTGCCGCCCGGCACGCTGCCCTGCTTCAAGTAGCTTTCGGCCGCCGCAATGCGCGGCACTTTGGCGAAGTCGATTTCAGCCGTCAGGTGGCTGCCCTCGCACACTTCGGCCAAGTGCCCAAGCAGGCCGAAGCCGGTCACGTCCGTCAGGGCCGTTACGGCGGGCAGCTTGCTTAGCTCCGCCCCAATCTTGTTCAGCTGCATCATCTGGGCCGGCGCAATGTTGGCATCCTCATCCCGCAGAATGCCCTTTTTCTGGGCCGTCGTCATGATGCCCACGCCCAGCGGCTTGGTCAAAAATAATTCCGAACCCGCCGTAGCCGTGTCGTTCTGCTTCAGGTCTTTGATGTCGACCATACCCGTCACGGCCAGCCCAAAAATGGGTTCCGGCGAGTCGATGCTGTGCCCACCCGCCAGCGGAATCCCCGCCTCGGCGCAGATGCTGCGGGCTCCTTCCAGCACGCGGCGCGCCACCTCGGGCGGCAGCTTGTCCACGGGCCAGCCCAGCACGGCAATGGCCAGCAGCGGCCGCCCGCCCATGGCGTACACATCCGAAATAGCATTGGCCGAGGCAATGCGCCCAAAATCGTAGGCGTCATCCACGATGGGCGTGAAGAAGTCGGTGGTTGAAATCACCGCCTGGCCCCCCCCGATGTCGTACACCGCCGCGTCGTCGCGGCTGGCGTTGCCCACCAGCAGCTTCTCGTGGTGCGGCTGCGCGATGCTGGTGTGTAGCATCTGGTCGAGCACGGCTGGCGCGATTTTGCAGCCGCAGCCCGCGCCGTGGCTGTATTGGGTGAGCTTGTATTCCATGGATTCTGTATGTCTAGCGAAGGCACAAAAGTAAGCGGGCGGCCCACCCGGGCCGCCCGCATCAATTCTGGTTAATATCCAGCTATTACTTAATAGCCACCGGCAATTCCACGTTCTCCCAGCGTAGCACCAAGGCCTTAGGCGTCACCTCATACGCCAGCCGCTCGGTCACGGCCGCCGTTTTGCGCGGCGCCACCATCACGCGTAGCGCATCCTGCTTCTCGTCGTACTTGAACGCGCCCCACTGGTTGGGCACCTTATTAAAGATGGCCGTCCACTGGCCGCTCTCCGCCGGAATCACGAAGAATCCGTACTTGCCCGCCGGCAAGGCCTTGCCTTCCACCGTCACCGCCTTGCTGAATTCCACTGTCGTCGCCTCGTTGGCCCCGGCGCGCCACACCTTACCATAAGGCTCCAGCCCGCCGAAAATCTTGCGGCCTTTCACGCCCGGGCTGCTGTAGTTCACAGTCACATCGGCCGCGCCAATCTTACCGGTAGCCGTGGCCGCCGGGCTCGGCTTGACCGCATCCTTGGTAGGGGCAGGCATGGTAGCAGGCGTCGTCTGGGCATGAGCGGCAGCGCCGGCTAGTACCAGAGTCAGGCCGAAAGCGGCAGTGCGAAGAATCGGATAGGATTTCATGGGAATCGAGGGTTGAAAGTGAAAGTGAATAAGGCCGTGAAGTTCAGCTGCCGACTCGCAAATCCTGTACCAGCCGGCGAGGTTTGCCAAAGACACTGATTGCCGCTGAAGTTGCAGCCGTTACTCCGCTGCGGGGTTCAGCTTACGAAGCCAGTTGCCTTCCTAATGTTTGGGCTTCGCGTTTCAAGCGAGCTAAAGCTGCGGGTGAGGTTCCTTCGTCCCACTCAGCAGCACCCGCTTCATCTTGCATTCGGCAGCCAATTGTCGTACCTTTGCCCCGAAGTTGGTATTCAATCTGATAAAGAGGGGACGCGAAGTCCCCTCTTTTTTTGCCCGCTTGTTTCAAAACCTATGCACTTCGACCGCAACCTGCTGCTGGAAATGCTCCACGACGCCATCGGCGAAGAGGAACTGTTCATCGTGAGCCTCACCGTGTCCGATTCGGTGCTGCCCAAGGTCACCGTCACCCTCGACGGCCCCAATGGCCTTGCCATCCAGGCCTGCGCCACCATCAGCCGCCGCCTGGCCCGCCGCATCGACGAGCACTACGGCGAAGAATCCGCGTATTCGCTCGAAGTCACCAGCCCCGGTGCCGACCAGCCTCTCACCGACCCGCGCCAGTACCCGCGCCACATCGGCCGCTCGCTGGCCCTGAAACTGGCCGACGGCACCGAGAAAACCGGTACCCTCACCGCTGCCACCGCCGAAGGCGTGGAAATCGAAGAAGTCATCAAACAGAAAACCAAGAAAACCACCCTGCCCGCCGCATTCTATCCTTTCGGGGACATTACAGAGGCCAAGGTTGTTATCTCTTTCAAATAATACAGTTCTGCCTCTATGAACAGCCACGAACTAATCGAATCCTTCGGCGAATTTGCCCGGAGCAAGAACATCGACCGGCCCACGATGATGAGCATCCTGGACGACGTGTTTCGCACCATGATTCGGAAGAAGTACGACCAGGACGAAAACTTCGACGTCATCATCAACCCCGACAACGGTGACCTCGAAATCTGGCGCAACCGCGAAATCGTGGACGACAACTCGGAGGATATCTGGGACCACGACAAAATTCCGCTGGCCGAAGCTCAGAAAATCGAGCCCGACTTCGAAGTAGGAGAGTCCGTAGCCGAAGGCGTGAAGCTGGAGGATTTCGGCCGCCGCGCCGTGCTTATGGCCCGCCAAACGCTGATTCAGCGCGTGAAAGACCTCGAGCGCGACAACCTATACCAGAAATACAAGGACCAGGTGGGCGAAATCGTGACCGGCGAAGTGTACCAGGTGTGGAGCCGCGAGGCCCTCATCATGGACAAGGACGACAACGAGCTGGTGATGCCAAAAGGCGAGCAAATCCCCAAGGACCGTTTCCGCAAGGGCGACACCGTGCGCGCTGTGGTTCACCGTGTTGAGGTGATTAACGGCACGCCGAAAATCATCCTTTCCCGCGCTGCGCCAGCCTTCCTCGAGCGCTTGTTTGAGCTGGAAGTACCCGAGATTTACGATGGCCTCATCGTTATCAAGAACGTGGTGCGCGAGCCCGGCGAGCGCGCCAAAGTAGCCGTCGAAAGCTATGATGAGCGTATTGACCCCGTGGGGGCCTGCGTGGGCATGAAGGGCAGCCGCATCCACCCGGTGGTGCGCGAGCTGGAAAATGAGAATATCGACATTATCAATTACACGGATAACTTAGAGCTTTATATTGCGCGGGCACTATCGCCGGCCAAAGTAGGTTCTATGAAGATAAACCAGGAGAACGGCCGGGTTTCCGTGTTCATGAAGCCCGACCAAGTGAGCTTGGCCATTGGTCGCGGCGGTGCCAACATCAAGCTGGCCAGCCGCTTGGTGGGCATGGAAATCGACGTATTCCGCGAAGCCATCGACTACGAGGAAGACATTTCGCTGGACGAGTTCCAGGACGAAATCGAGCCTTGGGTGCTGGCCGAGTTGAAAAAAATTGGTCTGGATACCGGCCGCGCCGTGTTGGCGGTAAAGAAGGACGACATCGTGCGCCGCACGGAGTTGGAAGAGGAAATGGTGGACGATGTGTACCGCATTATCCGCCAGGAATTTGCCGACGATGAAGACCTCGACGAGAATTCGCTGGAAACGGCTAAAAACCGTGTTGCCGCTGGCAAAACGGCCGATGCCAAAGCCGATGCAACCGACGAAGAGGCTGCCGTAACGCACGCTTCAGCTACCGAAACTGCTCCCGAGCACACCCCATTGGAAACCGAAGTGACCAACGAAAACGAAGCAACGACTGAGGAAGCGGGCGCGAGCTCTCCCGCGGAGCCAGCCCAATGACGGCCGCGCGGCCGGTACGGCAAGGGTAACAAATCGGGCCAGTAGGCACGGTTTGCACCCTGCTGGCAAGATTTAATGTAATACCTTTGCACTTAGAAGCGTATCGTTACGCGAGAAAAGATAAATGGCGGAAGCAACCCCGAAACGGCTACAACAGGCGGCCAAAGACCTGAATATTGGAATGGACAGGGTGGTAGAAGCCCTGGCCAAGAAAGGTATACAAGTAGAGAACAAGCCGACCACGAAACTCACCGGTGAGCAAGTGGCCTCGCTGGAGAAGGAATTCGCGGCCTCTGCCCACGACCGTCAAGAAGCCCAGAAAGTCATTCAGGCCAAGCGCCAGAGCGACCTCGACGCGGCTCCGAAACCTGCTGCCCCAGCCACGCGCCACCACGCGCCGGCGGCTACGCCTGCGCCGGCTCCTAAGCCAGTAGCGCCGGTTGTGCCCGTTGTTGCCGCCCCAGTGGCTGCTGCGCCGGCCCCGGCTGCTCCCGAAGCGCCGGCAGCACCAGTTGCCGCCGCTCCGGCCCCCACGCCTGCTCCCGAAGTACCTAGCGTGCCCGGCCTTAAAGTGATGGGTAAAATCGAGCTGGACAGCAAAGGCCGTGTGGTTCCGCCCCGGCCAGCTACTCCGGCTCCTGCCCCGGTAGCTGCCGCTCCGGCCCCCACGCCCGCTCCGGCTCCCGTAGCGCCGAAGGTGGAAGCGGCTCCTGCTCCTAAAGTAGAAGCTCCCGCTGCTCCGGCACCGGTTGCTGCTCCGGCTCCTGTAGCCCAGCCTGTGGCGAAAGCTGAGCCGGCGGCTCCGGCTCCCGTGGCAGCTGCTCCGGCCGCGCCCGTTGCGCCAGTGGCTCCTCCCGTTGCTCCCGCTCCCGTCGCTGCTGCTCCGGCCGCCCCGGCTGAGCCGACGGCAACGCCTGAAGATACCAGCACTATCGTAGCCAAGTCGGACACGCTGAAAGGTTTGACCGTACTCGGCAAGATTGACTTGTCGTCCATCAACAACGACCGGCGTGGGCCGGGTGGCCGTGGCCCCCGCCCCATTGCTTCGTCGGATGTGAGCAAGCGCGGCCTGCCCGCTGGCCCCGGCCAGAAGAAACGCACGCGCCTGCCTGGCCCTCCCGGCAGCACGACTTCGCCCCCCAGCCCCGGCTACCAAGGCAACCGCCCGGCGGGTGCTCCCGGCCAGGGTGGTGGCTACCAGGGCAACCGTCCCAATGGTGGCCCCGGTGGCAACCGTCCCGGTGGTCCCCAGCGTCCCGGTCAGAATACGGCTCCCAAACCCAACGCTCCGGCTCTCACTCCCGAACAGGCTGAAAAGCAGATTCAGGAGCAGATTAAGGCCACGTTGGCCAAGCTCGGCGGCAACAAGGGCGGCAACAATCAGAACCGCGCCAAGTACCGCCGCGACAAGCGCAGCATGCTGGCGGAGGACCGCGAGGCCCTGCGCGCACAGAACGAGCTCGACGCCAAAATCCTCAAGCTCACTGAATTCATCTCGGCCAATGACTTGGCTTCGCTGATGGACGTGAACGTGAACGAGGTTATCAAGGTGTGCTTGGGCATGGGCATGTTCGTATCCATCAACCAGCGCCTCGATGCCGAAGCCATTACCGTGATTGCCGATGAATTCGGCTTTGACGTGGAATTCCTGTCGGCTGAAGAGGAGGAGATTGATGTAGACGCTGGCGATGCCGAGGAGGATTTGGTGCATCGTGCACCTATCGTCACCATCATGGGCCACGTCGACCACGGCAAAACGTCGCTGCTTGACTACATCCGCGATGCGAGTGTGGCCAAAGGCGAAGCCGGTGGTATCACGCAGCACATTGGTGCCTACGAGGTGCGGACCAAATCGGGCCAGCCCATTACGTTCCTTGATACGCCTGGCCACGAAGCCTTTACGGCCATGCGTGCCCGTGGTGCCAAGGTGACGGACATTGCCATCATCGTGGTAGCCGCCGACGACTCGGTAATGCCGCAGACAAAGGAAGCCATCAACCACGCGCAAGCAGCTGGGGTGCCGATTATCATCGCCCTCAACAAGATTGATAAGCCTACCGCCAACCCCGAGAAAATCCGCGAGGAGCTTTCCCAGATTAACATTCTGGTGGAAGAGTGGGGCGGCAAATACCAGAGCCAAGAGGTTTCGGCTAAATCGGGACTTGGTATTGAAGAGTTGCTGGAAAAGGTGTTGCTGGAGGCCGAATTGCTCGACCTGAAAGCCAACCCCGACCGTGGTGCCATCGGTACTGTGATTGAAGCTTCGTTGGACAAAGGCCGTGGCTACGTGACCACCGTGCTGGTGCAAACCGGCACGCTGAACGTAGGCGACATCATCCTCGCTGGCCCGCACTTCGGCCGCGTGAAGGCCATGACGGACCACCGCGGTAAGAAAATGAAGTCGGCCCCGCCCGCTACGCCGGTGCAGGTGCTAGGCCTGACCGGTGCCCCGCAGGCCGGCGACCGCATCCAGGTAATGGAGACGGAGCGCGAAGCCCGCGAAATCGCAACTCAGCGCCTGCAACTGGCTCGTGAGCAAACCATCCGCACCAAGAAGCACATCACGCTGGATGAAATCGGCCGCCGCCTAGCTATCGGTTCGTTCAAGGAACTCAACATCCTGGTGAAGGGCGACGTGGACGGCTCGGTGGAAGCGCTTTCCGACTCCTTGCTCAAACTGAGCACGCCGGAAGTGAAGGTGAACATCCTCTCGAAAGGGGTGGGTGCCATCTCAGAAAGCGACGTGCTGCTGGCTTCGGCTTCCGATGCCATCATCATCGGCTTCCAGGTGCGGCCTTCGCAGAGTGCCCGCAAGCTGGCGGAGAACGAGCAGATTGACATTCGCCTGTACTCCATCATTTACAACGCCATCAACGAGGTGAAGGATGCCATGGAAGGCATGCTGGCCCCGACGGTGCAGGAAGTGGTGACGGCCAACGCCGAAGTACGGATGGTATTCAACATCACCAAAGTCGGCACTATTGCCGGCTGTATGATGACGGAAGGCACCCTGACCCGCAAAACCAAGGTGCGTGTGGTTCGCAACGGCATCGTGATGTACACCGGCGACATTCAGGACCTCAAGCGTTTCAAAGACGACGTGAGCGAAGTGCGCCAGGGTTACGAATGTGGTATCTCCATCAAAGGCTTTAACGAGCTGATTGAAGGTGACAACATCGAAGGCTTTGAAGAAAAGGAAATCAAGCGTACGCTGTAAGGCGAACGCAACCTGCGAAGGTGAAAAAGCCCCGGCTGCATTGTGCAGCCGGGGCTTTATCTTGAAGTAGCATTTTCAATTCGACACCGGCCGGTTGTATTTAAAAGGAATGGTTGGCAGCGAGCCAGTAGTAGCTTAGAGATGAAAAAAAGCCCCAACTGCGTGAGCAGCCGGGGCTTTCAGTTGTCATAACTACTTCTTAGAAGAAGAGGAATTTGTGTTGACCCTTGTGCTTGTGTACCAATGGCTTGCCAGCGGGGTTGGAGCTGCCTGGGGTATGGCCCGTGCCGCGCTTGCTCACGTAGCCGGGCTTACCGGGCTGGGTCTTGAACTTGCGAACCATGAAGCCGTTGCCGCTACGGTTAGAGTCGAACTGGCGCTCAGGGCCGTGAGCACCGAAACTGGTGTTGCCGGTGCGGGCTTCGAGCAGTTCCATTTGCTGGTCGCGCTTCACTTCGTCGGGCGTCATGGCGGCGCGGCGCTGGTTGCGGGCCAACTCCTGGGCGTTGTTGGCAGAGGTGACGCGGGCTCCTTCTTCGCTGGTGGCTTTGCCGGGCATAGGGAATGCAGGCCCGGTCTGGGCGTGGGCTACCGAAGCAGCTCCAAAACTCAAGCCGCCAAGAAGTGCGGCAACAAACAATACTTTCATAGGGCGCAATGGGGGTGAGGGGAGCTGGATAGCGGCCTAACGATTGAGAGAAGTGGGTGGTTCAATGCGGGTATCCAAAAGGAGGGCCAGCGGCGTTAGGTTGCCCCTAAGTTCGCAACTTATTTTGAATCGACCAATTAACTGGCCTGAATAAAACGACTGGTTGAAGCAAAAAGGAAAAAACCGTGGCCTGCCACTCGGCAAACCACGGTTTTTTCTGGTTGAACGGAATAGGAGGCTTAAGCGCGGCCGGCGCGCAGCGAATCTCGGATTTCGGCCAGCAGGAGTTGGTCTTTGGTGAGAACGGGCTCGGCAGCCACCACTACTTCGGTGGGTTTCTTGAAGCGGTTGGCGAGCTTTACTACCCAGAAAATGACGAAGGCGATGATGAGGAAGTAGATGATGGCGTTGATGAAGTTGCCGTAGGCAATGGTGGCGGCTTTGGCATCCTGGGCGGCTTTCAGGGTGTCGTAGTGCTTGCCATCGAGGGTAAAGAACTTCTCATTGAAGTTGATGCCACTGGTGAACACGCTCAGGATGGGCATGATGATGTCGTCGGTAAGCGAGGACACGATTTTGCCGAACGCGCCGCCAATGATGACGCCGACTGCTAGGTCGAGTACGTTGCCTTTGGAGATAAACTCCTTGAATTCGGAAACAAATCCCATTGTAGTAAGGGGTTAAGAAGTGAGGAGATAGTAGGGTGCGGCGCTAAAGCTAATGATTTAAAAGCAAATAGCTATACCTGATTGCCGGTGCAAAACTGGTTGGTTTTGTCTTAGGCCGGCCGGTGGTTTCGTTGAGGCAAGCTGCCAAGGCGGCGAACCGGGGAATTAACCCGACCGGCACGGGGCGGCGCGTGTCCTATCTTTGGCGCTGCCAACCGCATCTCGGGGCTTACTCTCTGCTTATGTCTGCTTCTTTCGAAAACCTGCTCTACGACCTGGATGCCGCTAGTGGCATCCTCACCATCACCATCAACCGGCCCACCAAGCTCAACGCGCTGAATGCCGCTACGATAGCCGACATCGACGCGGCCGTGCAACAAGCGCTGGCCGAGCCTCAGGTACGCGGCATTATCCTGACGGGTAGCGGCGAGAAGGCTTTCGTGGCCGGCGCGGACATCGCGGAGCTGGCGGCCCTCACACCCGAGCGGGCTGGCCGGGCCTCTTTGGCGGGGCAGGAGGCGTTTGCCCGCATTGAGGCGAGCACCAAGCCGGTAGTGGCGGGCGTGAACGGCTTTGCGCTGGGCGGTGGCTGTGAACTGGCCATGGCCTGCCACATGCGCGTGGCTTCGGACAATGCCCGTTTTGGGCAGCCGGAGGTGAATTTGGGTCTGCCTCCCGGCTACGGCGGCACCCAGCGCCTGCCGCAACTCATCGGCAAGGGCAAAGCCATTGAGTTGCTGCTGACGGCTGATATGGTGAAAGCCGATGAGGCGCTGCGACTGGGCTTGGTGAACCACGTGGTGCCGCAGGCCGAGCTGCTGCCGTTCTGCACGCAGTTGCTGACCAAGATTTTGGGCAAGGCCCCACTGGCCGTGGGTTTGGTGCTGGACTGCGTGAACGCGCACTACGCCAAAGGTGCCGATGGCTACGAAACCGAAGCCCAGGCTTTTGAACGCGCCTTCGAGAGCGAGGATTTCAAGGAAGGCACCACGGCCTTTGTGGAGAAGCGGCCGGCGGTGTTCACGGGTAAATAAGCTTTCTGTCAATGAGGAATGGGGAATGAGGAATGAAGAATTGACCAGGCGTCTTTTTTCAATTCCTCATTCTTCATTCCTCATTCTTCATTAGAAAAGAATGAGTGTAGCTAAAAGATTAGCCTCCCAGACGGCCGTGTATGGCGTGAGCAGCATTGTGGGCCGGGTGCTCACGTACTTGCTCGTGCCGATATATACAGGGGCATTTGCGGCGGCGGAGTACGGAGTGGTGACGGGGCTGTATGCCTACGTGTCGTTTCTGAACGTGGTGTTTACCTATGGCATGGAAACCACGTTTTTCCGTTTTGCCAACCGGGCGGGCAATGACCGAAAGGAGCTGTACGACCGGGTGCTCAGTCTGATTTTCGTAAGCACAGCCGGACTCACGGTGCTGCTGATGCTGCTGGCACGCCCGCTGCTGAATTTGCTGGAAATCCCACCCGGGCACGAGCAATACGCGGTGTGGGTAGCCCTGATTCTGGGCCTGGATGCGCTCACGGCCATTCCGTTTGCGCGGCTGCGGCTGGAGAATAAGGCGCGCAAGTTTGCCGGCATTAAGCTGGCCGGCATCATCGCCAACGTGGCGCTGAACCTGTTTTTTATCGTGCTCTGCCCGGCGGTGATGAGCGGCAAGTTGCTGACCTTTTTGCAGCCGCTGGTGGCGCGGGTGTACGACCCCACGGTGGGTGTGGGCTACGTGTTTTTGAGTAACCTGTTTGCCAGCGGCCTCACGCTCCTGCTGCTGGGCCGCGAACTGCTGGATTTCCGCTTTCGCCTGAACCTGACGTTTCTGCAGCCGCTGCTGGCCTATGCTTTTCCGCTGATGCTAATGGGCTTGGCCGGCATGGTGAACGAGACGCTTGACCGCATCCTGCTGCCCAAGTGGCTGCCCGATAATTTCTACCCCGGCCAGAGCAGCCTCACGGCGGTGGGCATTTATGGGGCGTGCTACAAGCTGAGCATCTTCATGTCGCTGGTCATTCAGGCGTTCCGGTACGCGGCCGAGCCGTTCTTCTTCGCCCAGAGCACAGAGAAGAACTCGCCGGCTACGTTTGCCATGATATTGAAGTGGTTTACGCTGTGCTGCGCGGTGATTTTCGTGGGCATTAGCCTGAACGTGGAGGATTTTGGGCGGCTGTTTCTGCGGCGGCCCGAGTACTTGCAGGGGCTGGTGGTGGTGCCCATTCTGCTGCTGGCCAACCTGTTTCTGGGTGTGTACTACAACCTGTCGGTGTGGTTTAAACTCACCGATAAGACGTACTACGGCACCTACATCGGGGCGGGCGGGGCGGTGCTCACCATTGCCCTCAACTTCGTGCTGATTCCGCTGCTGGGCTACCTGGGTTCAGCCATTGCCACGCTGGCCTGCTATTTTATGATGGCGATTTTGTGCTGGCGGCTGGGCGAGCGGCACTTTCCGGTGCCGTATCCGGCGCTGCGGCTGGGGCTGTGGCTGGTATTTGCCTCGGGGCTGGTGGCGCTGGGCTGGTGGGTGCAGCCGGAAGGCTGGTGGCTGCGCCACGCTTGGCACGCGGGCCTGACGGTGGCCTTCCTGCTGGCGCTGTATGCGGTGGAGCGGCCCCGCCCGGCCGTGAGCATTGCCCAAGTGTAGTAAAGTTAGAATAGTATAGCGTCAGCTCTATCTTTGCCCGTTCCCTTACTGCTGCCCATGCACATTCCTGTTATCAATCACTCGGGCCACCCCCTGCCCGAATACCAGACGCCCCACGCCGCTGGCCTCGACCTGCGTGCCCACCTGCCCGCCGGCCCCGTCACGCTCGGGCCGCTGGAGCGCCAGCTTATTCCTACCGGCCTAAGCGTGGAAATCCCGGTGGGCTACGAGGCCCAGGTGCGCCCCCGCAGCGGGTTGGCCGTGAAGCACGGCATCGGTATCGTGAACAGTCCGGGAACGATTGATGCCGATTACCGAGGCGAAATCCGGGTGCTGCTCGTGAATTTATCCAACGAGTCGTTCATGGTTAACGACGGTGAACGCATTGCCCAGCTGATAGTTGCCAAACACGAAACCATTGCCTGGCAGCCCGTTGAGACGCTGAGCGTAACCCAACGCGGTGCGGGCGGGTATGGAAGTACGGGTGTGTAGACGCGAAGCGGTGCTTCGCGGCCTCGCGCCGTTAAAATCGTCAGCACAGTTGGGCTTTGCGCGGCACTGCGAAGCACCGCTTCGCACTACATTCGCTCTGCACTCCAGAACTAAATAATAAACAACCTTACCACCAACATGAAAATCATCGTTCCGATGGCCGGCATGGGCAAGCGCATGCGCCCCCACACCCTCACCGTTCCCAAGCCGCTCATTCCCATCGCCGGCAAGCCCATTGTGCAGCGCCTTGTGGAGGACATTGCCAAGGTCTGCGGTGAGCCGGTGGACGAGGTGGCCTTCATCATTGGCCGCTTTGGGGCTGAGGTGGAGAAAAACCTGGTAAAAATTGCTGAGTCGGTGGGCGCCAAAGGCACCATTGTGTATCAGGATGAGCCGCTGGGTACGGCCCACGCCATTCTGTGCGCCAAGGAGTCGCTGACCGGCCCGGTGGTGGTGGCTTTCGCTGACACTTTGTTTAAGGCCGATTTTACGCTGGATTCCAGCGTGCCCGGCACCATCTGGGTGCAGAAAGTGGACGACCCCAAGCCCTTCGGCGTGGTGAAACTCAATGAGCAGGGCCAGATTACGGAGTTTGTGGAGAAGCCGCAGGAGTTCGTGTCGGACCTGGCCATCATCGGCATATACTACTTTCAGGACGGCGAGTATCTGCGCAGCGAGCTGCAATACCTGCTCGACAACGACATCAAGGATAAAGGCGAGTACCAGCTCACCAACGCCTTGGAAAACATGAAAAACAAGGGCACCGTTTTCGTGCCTGGCCGTGTGACCGAGTGGCTCGACTGTGGCAACAAGGACGCCACCGTCTTCACCAACCAGCGCTACCTGGAGTACCTGAAAGAGCGGGGCGAGTCGCTGGTGGCCGAGTCGGCTAAAATCACCAACTCCGTCATTATCGAGCCGGTGTACATCGGCGAGGGTGCTATCATCACCGATTCGGTGGTGGGGCCGCACGTTTCGCTGGGGGCCAGCGCCAACGTGCGCGACTCGCGCCTGTCGAACTCCATCGTGCAGCAGTCGGCTTCGGTGCTGAACGCGGTTATTACCAATTCGATGATTGGCAACTTCGCTACCGTAACCGGCACGCCCGACGACCTAAGCCTCGGCGATTATAACCAGCTGCGGGTGTGACATTTTAAGTCCGAAATGCGTTACCACGACGCGGCCTTCTCCCGGGGGCCGCGTCGTTGGCTTTTATTCCCCGTAATTTCGTAGGCCGGGCCTCAGGTCCGGTTTTCTTATATATGCGCCAAGTTGTTCTGAGTCTGCTGGTTTGGGTGGGGCTGACGGCCCCGGGATACGCACAGGCCCCGTCGGGCACGCCTGAGCCGCCGGCCAAGCTGAGCCGCAAGGAGCAGCGCGTGCTGGAAAAAGAACAGCACGAGCTGGAGAAGCGCGTGGCCGAGCTGCGGGCCAAGCGCGCCATGATGCCGGGCCTGTCGGAGCGGGAGAAGGAGCAGAGCGAGGCCCTGTTTGTGGACGGCGTGAAGTACGTGATGCTGGAGGACTACCCCAAAGGCCTCGAAAACCTCCTGAAAGCCTACTCGCTGCGCCCCGACAATGCGGCCATCAACTACAAGATTGCCGAAGCCAACCTGCTGAGCGGCAACCTGCGCGACGCCACTAACTACGCTGAAGCCGCTACCCGCCTCGACCCCCAGAACGCCTACTACTACCTGCTGCTGGCTCAGGCGCAGGCCAGCCAGAAGCAATATGAGGCGGCCACCAAAACCTACGCCACGCTCATCAAGCAGGTGCCCAACTCGGGCAGCTACCTGTTCAACCTGGCCGACCTCTACCTGGCCCAGAACCACCTGCCCGAAGCCCTTACCACGCTGGACCAGGCTGAAAAGGAGTTTGGTCAGGTCGATGAGATTTCCTTCAAGAAGCAGCAGATTTACCTCAAGCAGAACAAGCTGGACCTGGCCCTGGCCGAGGGCGAAAAGCTCATTAAGGCCAACCCGACCGAGGCGCGCTACGTGCTGGCGCAGGCCGAAATGTACGCCAGCAACAACCGCCTGCCCGACGCCGTGCGCGTAACCCAGCAGGCCCTGCGCCTCGACCCCGACAACCCCCAGGCCCACCTGATACTGTCGGAAGTGTACCGCCAGCAGAAGCAGGAAGCCGAGGCCGACCAGCAACTCCGCCAAGCCTTTGCCAGCCCCGCGCTGGATATTGATGCCCGGGTGCGCATTCTGGTAGGCTACATCAAGCAACTGCCCAGCCCCAAGGAGCCCACCAACCAGCTGGTGCGCGACCTGGCGGCGGCCACTGTCAAGAGCTACCCCAAGGATGCCAAAGCCTACGCTATTTCCGGCGATGTGCAGACCCTGACCGACCACAAAAAAGACGCCCGCAATACCTACCTGCAAGCTCTTCGCTACGACAATTCCAAGTTCCAGGTGTGGCAGCAGGTGGTGCTGATTGATGCCGAGCTGAACCAGACCGATTCGCTGCTCGTGCATTCGGGCCGGGCGCTGGAGCTGTTCCCGAATCAGTCGTCGCTGTGGTTTTACAATGGTGTGGCTTACCTATTGAAAAAACAGCCCCAGAAAGGCGTAAAAGCCCTGGAGCACGGCCGCCGGCTGGTGGTAAATAACGCGCCGCTGCTGGGCCAGTTCGATGCCCAGTTGGGCGACGCTTACCACGAGCTGCACGAGTACGAAAAATCGGATGCGGCTTACGAATCAGCGTTGGTGAGCGACCCGGACAATGTGCAGGTGCTGAATAATTACAGTTACTTCCTGTCGTTGCGGGGCGACAAGCTGGACAAGGCCAAGCAGATGTCGGGCAAAGTCGTGAAGCAATTCCCTGACAACGACACCTATCTGGATACGTATGCGTGGGTGCTGTATAAGCAAAAAGATTATGCCGGGGCAAAAGCTGCCCTGGAAAAGGCGCTGCAAACCAGCAAAGACGGCTCCATCATCGAGCATTACGGCGACGTATTATTCCAGCTCGGGGAGAAGGACAAAGCCGTGGTGGAATGGCAGCGGGCTCACAAAATCGGAGGGACATCCGACCTGCTGGAGCGAAAATTGAAAGACCATAAACTGTATGAATAAAGTCACGCTACTGCTGGCCCTGGGGCTGCTGGGCAGCTGCGCCCGCAAGGCCGTACCCACTACCACTTCGGCAGCCGGGCCGGGCACCTCCACCGCCGTGATGGAGCCCGCTCTGCCTTCGGTGAAGGCCACTAATACCACCTTCATGTTCCTCAACGCCAAAGCGAAAGCTCAGATTAACATGAAGGGCAACAAGCAGGGGGCCAACCTGTCGCTACGCATGCGCCGCGACAGCATCATCTGGGTGTCGGCCGGCCTGGCGGGCATCGAGGGCGTGCGCGCTGTGCTCACCCACGACTCGGTGCGGGTGATGAACCGGCTCGATAAAACCTATTTCTCGGGCGGCTACGACTACCTCAGCAAGCTGCTGAACGTGCCCGTGAGCTTTGCCCAGATGCAGGCCCTGCTGCTGGGTGACTACCTGCCCGCCCCCACCGGTACCAAACCCACCGTGGCTATCGAAGAAGCCGGCCGCCAGCGCGTGAGCTACCCCCTGGCCGATGTGCTGGTGGAGCGCCTGCTGCAAGCCGGCACCGGCCGCGTGCAGCAGCTGAAGATGAGCGACGATGCCACCAAGCGTAACCTCACCGTCGATTACACCGATTTCCAGCCTTTGGAGGAAGCCGGTTTGCCTTTCGCGCATTCCACTTTCATCCAGGCCCAGCAGCCAGCGGCGGGCGTGGTCACGGCCGCCATCAACTACAACAAGGTGAATGTCGGCCGGGAGCGGCTGACGTTTCCGTTTGCCGTGCCCAAGGGCTTTCGGCGCATCAAGTAGCCGGCCCGCAAGCGCGGTGGCGCGAAACTGATTCGGAGCAACAATTAACAACCACTCACCCGATTACCTTTGCCCCGCCATAGTAGTGGCGGGTTTTGAATGGCATACGTTGAATAAGCAGGTAGTACAGGCTGAGAAAGCACTCGTTTCGGAAGTAAAAGCTGGCGCGATGGTCATTCGTGGCCGGTGGTGGCTATTCGCCCTGCTGGGCCTGTTGCTGGCCGGGCCCGTAGATGCGCAGCACCGCAAGTCCAAACAGCCCGCCAAGCCGGCTCGGCAGCCCGCTAAGTCGGCCCGCAGCGCAAAACAGCCCGCCCGCACCCGCACTAGAGCCGCTGCCAGCACCCGGCCGGCCCGCGCCAAAAGCAAAGAGCAACTGGAGCGCGAGCGCCAGACCAACCTGCGCCAGATTCAGCAGACCAGCCAAGCGCTGAACCAAACCCAGGAGAAGAAAAAGGTGAGCCTAGGCCAGCTGCACGTCATCACCGAAAAGCTGACGGAGAAAAAGCAGGTTATTCAGGGGATTTCCACGCAGCTGCACGGCATCGAAACCAACGTGCACCAGACGGCGAAGCAGGTTATTCAGACCCAGCAAACGCTGGCCCAACTGAAGTCTGAATACTCACGTCTGCTTTACACGGCTTCAAAAACGTCCAATAGCTTCAACCGGCTGATGTTTTTGTTTGCCTCGGAGTCGTTCAACCAGTTCTCGTTGCGGCTACGCTACATCCGGCAGTACACCGAAGAGCGGCAGCGGCAGGCCGCCCGCATCATGGGCACGCAGTACCGGCTGCACGAGCAGCTCTCGGGCCTCACCAAGCAGCAGCAGCGCAAAAGCAGCCTGCTGAATAGTCAGTTGAGCGAAAATAAAAGCCTGCTCACCCTCAAATCGAAAGAAGACGAGATGGTGCAGCAGCTCAGCCAGCAGGAGCAGGGCCTGCGCCAGGAGCTGGAAGAGCGCCGCCAAGCCGTCAATCGCCTCGATAATCTGATTGCCGTGCGGGTGCGCGAGGAAATAGCCCGCGCCGCCCGCGCTGCCCGCCTGGCCGCCCGCCGCGAGGCAGCGCGCTCATTGGCCAGCGCCTCGCGCAAGATCGGAAGAGCA
>JAQBNT010000083.1 GCA_028288445.1 Hymenobacter sp.
CGCAAGGCCGTGCAAACGCAGGTGGTGGCGCAAGTTGATGAAGGCTACTACTATCTGCTGATGCTGGACAACCAACTGGCCGTGGCCCAGCGCAACTTCGCCCTCACCGACAGCACATTGCGCTTTACGAAATTGCAGTTTACAGCCGGCCAGGTTACGGCCCTCGCCGTGCAGCAGGTCGAGGCGCAGCGCCTCACGGCGGCCGGTCTCATTCCTCAGTTTGAGCAGGCCATCACGGTGCAGGAAGATGCCCTGAGCATCCTGGCCGGGCGGATGCCGGGCGGCATTAACCGCACCGGCAACCTGCTGCGGATGCAAGTGCCCGTGCTAGCGGCGGGCGGCGTGCCCGCTGCGCTGCTGGCCCGGCGGCCCGACGTGCGCAGTGCCGAGCTGGCCCTCGACCGGGCCAACGCCACGGTGGGCTACACCAAAGCCCAGCTCTACCCCACGCTGGCCATCACGGCGCAGGGCGGCCTCAACGCCTTCCAGGCCAGCAACTGGTTTAGCGTGCCGGCCTCGCTATTCGGCTTGGCCACGGGGGGTATTACGCAGCCGCTGTTTCAGCGCGGGGCCCTGCGCACGCAGTACCAGCAGGCCCAGATTGACCGCGAGCGGACGGTGATTCAGTTCCGGCAGCAGGTGCTGGTGGCGGTGGGCGAAGTTTCCAATGCCCTCGGGCAGGTGCAGCGCACCCAAACGCAGCAAGCCATTGCCACGGAGCGAGTCAGCGCGCTCCGCCAGGCGACGACCAATGCCAGCCTACTATTCCGTAGCGGCCTGGCCAGCTACCTAGAAGTCATTACGGCCCAGAGCAACGCGCTGCAAAGCGAATTGGAGCTGGCTTCGCTGAAACGCAACCAGCTGGGAGCGAATGTGGAGCTGTACCGGGCCGTGGGTGGCGGCTGGCAATAACACCTGCTTACAAGCCGCTAACCACGCTACCCACTTCGGCCAGCAAATACCAAGCAAAATCCTCCTACTCCCACCCAACTGCTATGGATGCCAAGTCCCTCGTCAAGCTAGCCAAGTCCCTCAGCGACCCGCACCGCCTGCGCATGTTGCAGGAGATTGCGCGGGCGCAGCGGCTGGGGTGCGCCAAGCTGTATGAGTTTGTGCCCATCAGCCAGCCCTGCATGTCGCATCACGTCAAGGCGCTGGTAGACGCCGGCCTAGTCGATTCGTGCAAGGAAGGCCGCAACATGTACTTGACTATCAATGCGGAAAAGCTTCAGGAGCTGGAAAGCTTTCTGCAGTTGCTAAAGATGGGCTAGCTCTCACACAGCAAGCCACTGCTTAACAATGTCCTTTTCAGGACGTCCTCGTAGTGGAAACGATAAACCACTCAACCCGCAATACCATGAAAATCGGAATCATCGGGACCGGCCCTGTCGGCGGCTCCCTCGCCAAAAACCTGGCTGCCCTCGGCCACCAGGTGAAAGTAACCAACACCCGCCAGCCGGCCGAATTGGCCCAGAAAGCGAAGGAGTTGGGGGCTAGCCCCGCCACCCTGCAAGAGGTGGTGCAGGACGTGGACCTCGTTTTTATCGCCGTGCCTTTCAAGGTAATTGACGAGTTTTCCAAGGACCTGTTCCGGTCGTTGCCCCCCGAGGTAATCGTGGTGGATACCGGCAACTACTACCCCTTCCGGGACGAGAAAATCGACGCGCTGGAGCAGGGCCAGCCGGAGAGCGTGCTGGCGGCCCAGCTGCTGGGCCGCCCCCTCTTGAAAGCCTTCAACAACCTGCTGGCCGAGACGATTGCCAGCGGCGGCACCGCGCCCGGTACGCCCGGCCGCATTGCCCTTTCCATTGCGGGCGACGACGCGCACGCCAAGCAAATCCTATCCGACGTCTGCAATGACTTCGGCTTCGATGTGGTGGACGGGGGCAGCCTGGCCGACTCGTGGCGGCAGCAGCCGGGCACGCCGGCCTACTGCACCGAACTCACGGCCCCCGGGCTGACCCAGGCCCTGGCCAACGCCGTGCCCGGCAAGGCCCCGCAGATACGCGATGAGATTATCTCGGAGCTGATGCAACGCGAAGCATGGCCTACGCGCGAAGAAGTAGTGGCCGGCAACCGCGCCCGGCAGCGGGGTAAGGCTTAGCCGGACCAGGCCCCACAAACCGAATACAACTTCAGTACAAACTCAAATGGAAAACCAGCAAAAACCGACCGTCCTGGTGTTGGGCGCAAGCGGAACCATCGGCCGTCAAGTGGTAAAAGACCTGGAAGGTCAAGCGGTCAACGTACGCATCACGTCGCGCAACCAGGAGACGGTAGAGCAGGTTCGCCGCGAAGGCAAAGACTGCAAATACCTGGACCTGGATGACCCCAGAACCTTCGCGCTGGCGCTGGCCGGGGTGGACCGGGTGTTCCTACTAACCGGCTACACGGTGGCCATGCTCACGCAAAGCAAAACCCTGGTGGACGCGGCCAAGAAGGCTGGCGTCCGGCATATCGTGCACGTGGGCGTGTTCGCGGAGTGGGATACAACCGATGCGCACTTTGCCTGGCACCAGCTGATTGAAAAGTACATCGAGGCCAGCGGCATCGCCTGGACCCACCTCCACCCAAACATGTTTATGGAGGTGTTCACGAGCTTCTACATCCCGAAAAATCTAACCTACACCAGCTACTGGGACGACCGAAGAGTCGGCTACATTGCGTCAAGTGACATCGCTGCGGTGGCCGCCAAAGCTCTCGTCGACGGTCCAGAGCGTCACGGGGGGCAACACTACTGGTTAAGCGTGGAAAGCTTCAACGGACAGGAAATTGCGGCGCTTTTGAGCGAGGTTACCGGCCTTGAAATCAAGCATGAAAACAAGGGGCTTGAAGGGTTCAAAGAGCTGGTGGATACACTGCTGGCGAATGGGGCGGAGAGCTGGTACACGAAGGCCAACATTGACTTTGTGACGCAGATGCTCGACGGCCGAATGTCCTACATGTCCATGGTGCAAAACGATGTCCCATACGTCCTGGGCAGGCCGGCCAAGACGGTCCGAGAATATCTGGAGGAGCATAAGCCTGCGATTGTGGAGTCAGCGAAGGGGCTGTAAAGGAATGCCGGTGCTGAATAGCACTGGCCCGGCCCTAGGCTTGCGCAGAAGGCTCTGCCGGGGCAACAGCACGCATTCATACTCTTAGTGATGAACAACAGAAAAACGCTAAAGCTAGCCGCGGTGATTGATGGGCCGGGGTGGAATTTTTCGTCCTGGCGCCATCCCGCCATGCCCGCCGACGCCGGCGAAAACATCGATTTCTTCATTCAACAGGCGCAGCTGGCGGAACAGGCCAAGTTCGAAACCCTGTTTTTGTACGATGTCAGCCACGTCGGCCCCGGCAACATTCCCTACTACCTGAGCATGTTCGAGGGGGGGACGCTTATGTCGGCCCTGGCCATGAAAACGGAGCGCATCGGCCTCTCGCTGACAGCTTCGACTTCCTACACGGACCCCTACAACCTGGCCCGACAGGTCTTGTCGCTGGACAAGCTCAGCAAGGGCCGGGCCTCGCTCAATGCCATTACCTCCAATCCGGGCGGGATGGTGAACTTCAGCCGGCGCCACCTCGGCAAAGCCGACCAGTACCCCATGCACGAAGAGTTTCTCGAAATCCTGCTGGGGTTGTGGGACACGTACGAGGACGACGCCTTTCCCCGCGATAAGGAAAGCGGCGTGTTTCTGAATCCGCGCCAGATGCACCCCGTCAACTACCGGGGCAAGTACTTCTCGGTGGATGGCCCGCTGAATCTGAGCCGCTCGGTGCAGGGCCGGCCGGTGCTGTACATGGCCGGCAGTTCTCCCACCTTCGTGGACCTGGCCACGTCCTACACCGACGGCGTCTTCATGGCCGGCAGCACTTTCGAGGAAACCTTGTCCCTCTCCAATGCGCTGAGAGCGAAGCTACTTGAAAAAGGCCGGCAGCCGGAAGACTTTGTGCGGTCGGTAGCGCAAAACCCCATCGTGGGCCGCACCGATGCCGAGGCCTATGCGAAGTACCAGGCAATCCGCTCCCTAGGTCCGTATTCGCACAGACCCGTTCCCCTATTCATGGGCTCGGCCGAAAGAATTGCCACGGAAATCCAGCGGTGGTATGAAGCCGGGGCAATCGATATGCTCATGGTTCAGCAAGACCATCCGTATGGGATACAAGACTTTATCGAGCTGGTAGTGCCCATTTTGCAGCAACGCGGCCTCTTTCACACGGAGTACGAAGCGGAAACCCTGCGGGGAAATCTGGGCCTGCCGAAACCCGCGTTCCGAACCATTTAAACTACGCCTCCCTTCTCATTCGTGCTATTAAAGCCGCTGCACGGCTACCCCCAGCGGCCACTTATCCAATAAAGCCATGCCTACGCCCCGTAACGAGCTCAACCGCCCCGACAAGCAACCGGTCGCCTATTCTATATTAGACCTGGCCATCGTGTCGCAGGGCCGCACGATACAGCAGACCCTCCACGATTCCCTGGCCTTGGCCCAGGCCGCCGAATCCCATAACTATACCCGCTACTGGCTGGCCGAACACCACAACTCCGACAACATTGGCAGCAGCGCCACCTCGCTGCTCATCGGGTACGTCGCCGAAAACACGGCCACCATCCGCGTGGGCTCGGGCGGCATCATGCTGCCCAATCACTCGCCCTTGATTGTGGCCGAGCAGTTCGGCACCTTGGCGCATTTGTACCCCGGCCGCATCGACCTGGGGCTGGGCAGGGCCGCCGGTACCGACTCACAAACCGCGCAGGCCATTCGTTCCGATTTCATGCAGGCGGCCCACTCGTTCCCCCGGGAAGTCGGCAAAATCCAGGAGTACTTCTCGCCGGAAAACAAGCACGCCGGGGTGAGAGCCCCAGTGGCCGAGGGTACCGAAGTCCCCCTCTACATTCTGGGGTCCAGCACCGACAGTGCGCATTTAGCGGCCAAGCTGGGCTTGCCCTATGCGTTTGCCAGCCACTTCGCCTCCACCCACCTAATTAACGCTTTACAGATTTACCGCGAGGAATTTAAGCATTCTCAGCATCTTCCGCAGCCCTATACCATCGTCGGCATCAATGCGTATGTAGCGGATACCGATGAGGACGCGCAGAAACAGTTTACTTCGGTAATCAGGATGTTCGTTGCGCTCTTAAGCGGTGGGGCGAAAGAGGCCCTGCAGCCCCCCACAGAAATGACCGAAGAACTGGAAGGTATGTGGCATCATCCGGCCGTGCAGCAAATGCTGAAATACTCCTTTGTGGGCAGCAAACAAACCGTCAAGCAGCAGCTACAGGCCTTTCTGGCCGAAACCCAAGCGAACGAAATAATCACCGCTTCCACTATGTACGCGCCGGAGGACCGGCTGAAATCCGCCCGCCTATTTGCCGAAATCATGACGGAGATAAATGGCAATGGCGAGTAGAACGTTCAGCGAAAGGGTCGTGGCTGTTGCAGAACTCCCTTAAAACGGCTTCCGAACTTGAAAGGCCCGTGCCTGAGCGCCAAAAAGCTGAAAAACGGGCTATTTCCGACGAGTCAATGCGCAAGGCCACCTAAAGCAGAGCAAATCCAAGGGTTCTGCAACAGCCACGGTCCAATGAGGTGCCCGCGATAGTTGCCAGCAATCGGTTAATATTGCTCTTGAGTATTTATAACTAAATTCATGCGCTCCGAATATGCGAGGTCTCCTGCACCACATCGCTCAATTTGTGATAGCCCTAGCGCGCAGTATTACTTGCAGTATGGGCATCCATCCTTAGCAAGGATTCCAACGCCAAAGGAGCGAATTACTGATTGTAGTTTCGCTTGCCATGCCCGACCTCCCACCTGCCCTCGCTGCGTTATCGACGGTACTCGACGACTACTGGGACTAGTTGCTGTCCTTGCCCGGATGGGCCGGCGTTACCCGCGCGGAACTCCGGCACCGCTACCGGGGCTCCGCCCAATACGAGGGCCCCGACTACGAGCGCCTGATGCAGCGACTCGACCACGCCGTGGCCGTCGTCGTGGAGCAGGCCCATGACACGCGCTAGCTGGCCCCGGCCACGACGGCGCTCCTGCTCGAAGCCGTGCTGGTCGACGCGTTGTGGCAAGAGGTGCTGGACCACTGCATCAGCACCCTGCCGGCCCCGCTGCGCGCCGACTTGCTGCGGGCCGGATTCACTCACTGGGCGGAGCCCGTGCGCCGGCTGTGCGCGGAGTACACCGGCCGCTTTCCGTATGCCGGCGCCGAGGAATTACTGGACGCTGCCGTGGCCCACGCCGACCCCATCACCGTCCGACGCTACGCCTTGCTGGCCTTCAGCCGGGCCGTGGCCGACTTCGTCAACAACAACCCGACCATCAAAATGCTGGCCCTGTCCTTCCTCATCATGATTGGTCTGATGCTGGTGATGGAAGCCGGGCACCAGCACATCGAGAAGGGGTACCTCTATTTCGCCATGGCCTTCTCGCTGCTGGTCGAACTGCTCAACATCCGGCTGCGGCGCAAGGCGAAAACCGGACCGATGCACCTGCGCGGTTCGTCGCCCGACTAGCTGTATAGTTCCGAAGCGTTATGGGGTGTTTTCCGGGCTAAAATTTCGCGCAAACCTGCATTGCGCCAGCCCTACCGCCGAGCTGGTGCGTCCGGGTTCCTGCATCGGCCCCAGGCAGGTGGATGAGCACCTCGGCGGGTAGCAGCACCGCGCCGTGGAAGGTGCGCGCGGGGCGTGTTGAGCCAGCGGTTTTTCACCCAGGCAACTGCGCGGCGGGCAAGTTCCTGCCGTTTCGCGAATGTGCCACCACCACCGACGGCCACCGCCTCGCTGGGTGAATTTTCCGGGTATATTTGCCCTGCTCTACCTATTCTATCGCTCCCATGAAGCTCCGCGACTGCTCCCCCCGTTGCAGAATCCGGCCGTAGTCAAAGCCATAGTTATCCACTCGGTGCATATGGAGAACCACGCCGTGTCCCAGGCCCGCCTCGAGGCCATATATGCGTAAATCAACCGTGCGACCCTTCCCCGCAGCTATGAGCACCGCCCGGGAACAGCAGAACGTGGAATGGGAGGAGTATTGGCGAAAGTATCTTCGCAGCATCATCGCACACGAATATTTTCGGGTTGATTTGGCAAGGCGGTGGCAAATTTCACAAGACATCATTCCGGGCCTGCAACTGGTTTTGAAGTACTTATTCACCGACCTTAACCGCCAATTTAGCCCCGCTGCCCGTGTATAAGTCCCTCATCAAACCCGTCCTCTTCAACCTCGACGCCGAGCGCGCCCACCACCTCGTTTTCGATAACCTGCGCCGGGCGGCGCGGGTGCCGGGCACGCCGGCGCTGCTGCGGGCGCTGTACGATTTCCAGCACCCCAGCCTGGCGCGGGAGGTTTTCGGACTGAAGTTTCCGAACCCGGTGGGGCTGGCGGCGGGGTTTGACAAGAACGCGGCGCTGACCGATGAGCTGGCCACGCTGGGCTTCGGCTTCGTGGAAATCGGGACGGTGACGCCCCGGCCGCAGCCCGGCAACCCCCAGCCGCGCCTGTTCCGGCTGCCGCAGGACGAGGCGCTGGTGAACCGCATGGGCTTCAACAACGACGGGGCGGCCGTGGTGGCGGCCCGGCTGTCCCGGCGGCGCAACCGGCAGCTCATCATCGGCGGCAACATCGGCAAGAACAAGGATACGCCCAACGAGCGCGCCGCCGAGGACTACGTGGCCGGCTTCGAGGCCCTGGCCGAGGTGGTCGACTATTTCGTGGTGAACGTGAGCTCACCCAACACGCCGGGCCTGCGTCAGCTCCAGGAGAAAAAGCCGCTGATTGAGCTGTTGCAGCAGGTGCAGGCCCGTAACCAGGCCCGCGCCGTGCCGCGCCCGCTGCTGCTCAAAATCGCGCCCGACCTGACGGACTCGCAGCTCGATGACATTCTGGAAATAGCCCGCGAAACCAAACTGAGCGGCCTCGTAGCGACCAATACCACCATCAGCCGCGATAATCTGAGCACCGAACCGGGCTACGTAGCCTCGCTGGGCGCGGGCGGCCTGAGCGGGCGGCCGCTGCGGGCGCGGGCCACCGAAGTCATCCGCTACCTGCACCGGAAATCCGACGGCGGGCTGCCGATTATTGGCGCGGGCGGCATTCACTCGGCGGCCGATGCGCAGGAGAAGCTGGCCGCCGGGGCTTCGCTGATTCAGCTTTACACCGGCTTTATTTACGAAGGGCCGGCGCTGGTGAGCCGCATAAACCGGAGCTTGGTGCGGGGCTAACGCACTGCGTCAGCTGAGGCTGCAGAATAAAGAGCCAAAGTTAGGCTGGATAGTGCTTGCCAAGCAATTGATTATGCGGGCCATAATTCTTTTGATGGCGAAAAGAATGACCAGAAGTGCGTCGTTTAGCCTGTTAGGTCAAAAATAAAATTTGAGAAGAGCGGAACGAAATAAAGTTAACATGACCGATGAAGGGCCGGGCGTAACAATGCCGTATTTTTGCAGCATGCTTCAACCAAAAAACTTGTTGATGAAGCGCGGGACCTTGCTCGGCTGGGAACCGCGAGTAGACCGGAAGGTCTTCGCCATTACCGGTTTTCCCGATTTTGCCGCTGGTATTTCCGTTGTTTTTTCTGGGTTTTGCCCCGCCACCGTTTCGGATTCCGAAACGGTTTTTTTATGTCCATTGAGTCCGTCGGCTGCCGCCCGCAGCTAAATTTTTCCCAACTCCGGTATGGCACGTAAAGACCTGCTCGACATCGCATCCCTGCACCGTGAGGAAATCGAGTTTTTGCTCGACCAATCCACGTCGTTTAAAAAACTCTTCTCCCACTCGGTGAAGAAAATCCCGGCCCTTGAGGGGAAGTCCGTGCTCATGCTGTTCTATGAGGCCAGCACCCGGACGCACTCTTCCTTCGAGGTCGCGGCCAAACGCCTCTCGGCGGAGGTCACGAATTTTGATGTTGCCCATTCCTCCATCACCAAGGGCGAGTCGGTACGCGAGACGATTGAGACGCTCCAGGCCATGCGCACCGACTACATCGTCGTGCGCCATAGTCACCCCGGCCTGCCCGCCATGATTGCCCGCCAAACCACGGCGTCGGTCATCAATGCCGGCGACGGGGCGCACGAGCACCCCACCCAGGCCCTGCTGGACGCCTTCACCATCCGGGAGAAATTCCCCGACCCTAGGGGCAAGAAAGTCCTCATCATCGGCGATATTCTGCACTCCCGCGTGGCGCGCTCCACCAGCACCCTGCTGCAAAAGCTGGGCGTTGAGGTCGCGTACCTCGGGCCGGGCTCGCTGGTGCCCAAGTACGTGCCGGCCAGCATCCGCCGCTTCACCGACTACGAGGCGGCCATGGCTTGGGCACCCGATGTGGTGTACCTGCTCCGCGTGCAGCTGGAGCGCCAGGATGTGCAATTTTTTCCCAACGTTCGGGAATATCACCGGGTCTACGGCATCACCAACGACCGGCTGGCGGAAATCCGCGACCGCGGCCTCTACGTCATGCACCCCGGCCCCGTGAACCGAGGAGTCGAACTGTGCGATGCCGTGATGGACTACGAGCGCAGCCTCATCACCAACCAGGTCGAAAACGGCATCTCCGTTCGCATGGCCGTACTCGACTGGCTCACGCCGGGCGGGGAGTTCCCACGGCAGGAAGCGTATGCCGCACCGCAGCGAGCCAGTTCACCGGTGATTATGCCCTAAATGCCGGACGCGGCGGCTGGTTCCGCCCGCGTATTTTCATCTCCGATAGCTAAAATATCCCCACCCCTTGCCGGTTCACCGCACTACTCCTTCCATGCTCTTCCTTCAAAACGCCCGCATCGCCTCCGAAAATTCACCCGTGCTTGTTGAGAGCGATGTCCTGATTGTCGAAGGAATAATTCAAGCCATCGGTCCTAAACTGGCCATTCCCGAGGGTGCCCGCGTCATCGACGCGCGCGGTCGGGTGCTGATGCCCGGCATGTTTGATGCCCACGTCCATTTTCGTGCTCCGGGATTTGAGAACAAGGAAACCATCACCACGGGCAGCGAAGCGGCCATCAACGGCGGCATTACCGGCGTGGTGATGATGCCCAACACCCGCCCGGCCCTCGACTCGGCAACCGCAATAGCCACCGTGCTGGAAAATGCCAAGCACCGGTCCCGCATTCCGGTGTATACCTCCGGCTGCGTCACCAAGAACCGTGAGGGCAAGGAGTTGGCGGAAATCGAAGGCATGCGCGGACTCGGCGTGAAAATGCTCACCGACGACGGCGACACCACCGCCGACCCGGCGGTGCTGCTGCGGGCGATGCAGTACGCCACCGAGTTTGGGATGTTTTTCGCCAGCCACTGCGAAGTATCGGAGCTGGCCGGACCGCGCGCCCTCAACGAAGGGGTGATGAGCTACCGGCTCGGCATCAAGGGTTCGCCGGCCTGCGCGGAGGAAATCATTATCGACCGCGACATCCGGCTGGCCCACGCGGCGGGCGCTCATGTGCACATCCAGCACGTGTCCAGCAAGCTCGGCATGGAGACCATCCGTTGGTGGAAATCGCGCGGCGATGTGAAGGTGACGGCGGAAGTGATGCCGCATCACCTGATGTTCACCGACGAGCACATCGGCGACTACGACACGAACTATAAGATGAACCCGCCGCTGCGGACGCAGGTCGATTGTGATGCGCTGCTGGGAGGGCTCATTGAAGGCGTATTCGACATCATTGCTACGGACCACGCGCCGCACACGCCGTTCGAAAAAGCCCAGGATTTCATCAGCGCCCCGAATGGCATCACCGGCCTGGATACGGCCCTCGTGTCGCTCTACCACCACTTCGTCGAGCCCGGAAAGTTCGGGTGGGACCTGGTGGTGAAGCGCTACTCGGCCGAGCCCCGCCGCCTGATGGGCCTGCCGGTAGCTGCCATCGAAGTCGGCCAGCAAGCCGAGTGCGTCTTGTTCGATACCGCAGCGGAAACGACCTTCACGCGGGAATTCATGAAGTCTAAATCCCAGAACACGCCCTTCATTGACCAGACGCTGAAAGGCCGGGTAGACCTGGTGATTTTAGGAACGGAAATCCTGCTGGAACGCTAACAGTCACAGTCAACCTGGATAATACCGGGTCGTCATGCAGAGCGCAGCGAAGCATCTCGCTCGGGTTAGTACCGTTGATTGGTAGTTGCACGCGAGATGCTTCGCTGCGCTCTGCATGACGTTCTATAAAGCTTATTTGACTATGAGTACTCTTTCAACATCCGATACCCCCAGCGCCGCCCTCGGCAAGCCGCTTGTTGGCGTGGTCATGGGCTCCAGCAGCGACTGGGACACCATGCAGCATGCCGTGCAGATGCTCGCGCACTTTGGTGTGGCCCACGAAGCGCGCGTGGTGTCGGCCCACCGCATGCCCGACGACTTGTTTGCCTACGCCGAACAAGCCGGCCCGCGCGGCTTGCAGGCCATCATCGCTGGCGCGGGTGGGGCCGCCCACCTGCCGGGCATGCTGGCCGCCAAAACCACGGTGCCCGTACTGGGGGTGCCAGTGGCCAGCCGCCATTTGCAGGGGGTGGATTCGCTGCACAGCATCGTGCAAATGCCTAAAGGGATACCAGTGGCCACGTTTGCGATTGGCACTGCTGGGGCGGCCAATGCCGCGCTGTTCGCGGTCAGCATGCTGGCCCTGCACGACCCGGAATTGGCGACCAAGCTACAGGCGTTTCGCGCCGAACAAACCGAGGCCGCTCGCGCCATGACGCTGCCCGTATGAACGACGGTACTCACACTGTAGCCATGACCCCTATTTACCCGGGCAGTGAGGACGCTGCTGGCCAAAAGGCGACCTTGGGAGTGCTGGGGGGCGGCCAGCTGGGCCGGATGTTTGTGCATGCCGCCCAGCGCCTGGGGTATTTCACCGCCGTGCTGGAGCCGGATGCGCAAAGCCCGGCCGGGCGGGTGAGTCACTACCACATTCAGACCGAGTACGACGACCCGGCCGGGCTGGCGCAACTGGCCCAACTGTGCCAGGCCATCACCACCGAGTTTGAAAACGTGCCCGCCCAGACCCTGCAAACGCTGGCCCTGACCCGCCCTGTGGCACCTGGCGCGGCCGTGGTGGCCATTGCGCAAAACCGCATCGAGGAAAAAGCCCACTTCACGGCCTGCGCCGACGTGTCGGGAGTGAGCTGCGCGCCTTATGCGGTGATTGAAACGCCGGCCCAACTGCAGGCCGTTCAGGACGACCGGGCTGATTTGCTGCCCGGCATCCTGAAAACCGCGCGCATGGGCTACGACGGCAAGGGCCAGGTCCGCGTCAAGACCGCCGCGGAGTTGGCCGCCGCTTGGGCGGAGCTGGGCAGCGCCGCCTGTGTGCTGGAAAAGATGCTGCCGCTCACCGACGAATGTTCGGTGCTAGTGGCGCGCGGCTGGGACGGGCGAGTCGTCAGTTTCGCGCCGCAGCGCAACGTGCACGTCGAGGGTATTTTAGCCGTGACCCACGCGTACGAAGGAAATATGCCGCTAGCCCTGGCCGATAGGGCCCGCGACGCTGCCGTTTCCATCGCGCATCATCTCGGCTATGTCGGGGTGCTGTGCGTCGAATTTTTTGTGGTAGAAGACGGCAGCGAATACGGCGGATTGGTTGTCAACGAGATGGCCCCACGCCCGCACAACAGCGGCCACTACACCTTGGACGCCTGCGACGTATCGCAGTTTGACCTGCAAGTCCATGCCATGGCGGGCTTGCCCTTGCCGCAGCCGCGCCAGCATTCCCCGGCCATCATGCTCAACCTGCTGGGCGATGTGTGGTTTGACGCCGACGGTCAACTTCAGGAGCCGGACTGGTACTCCGTGCTGAGTCTGCCGGGCACGCACCTGCATCTGTATGGCAAATTGCAGGCGCGCCCAGGCCGCAAGATGGGCCACCTGACCATTACCGGCCCGGATGTCGCCAGTGTCAAAACCGTGGCGCGGCGCGCGGCTGGTTTGCTCGGCTTGCCGGGGCTGAATGCCATTTAGCTCCCGTTGCCTGCTCCTGACCAAGCAGGTTCAGCTTCGGACCGTGGCTGTTGCAGAACTCACGAATTGGTTTAGAATTCGGCTTTCTTTAGTGGCCGAGAACTAAAACCGAAGGTTTTTAGTGAGTCTTCGCTCCAAGGAGCCGTCGTAGACAATTGTATTGCGGGCATTCAATAGTTCTGCAACAGCCACTACCGTTTTCTTGAACGGTTCAGGTGCACGGATTCGGTATTAATTCCTGCGTTGGAGCGTGGCCAGGGCCTCCTCAAATTCCTGCTCCCGGGCGGCGGGCACGTTGACGTAGCCGATTACCACCCCCAAGGTCTTAACCTGCCGCCATTTCCGGTGGTTGGCCTGCGTGCCCCGGGCGGAAAGCGTGTCTTGCAGCAACAACTGCGGATACGTGCGCCCCGAAGCCGCAAAGTTGACGGCGTTCAGTTCCGACCCCGCATCGTCGTCGGTCAGGTAGAACACCGCCGAGTCGGGGTAGGTCAGGCGCAGCTCGGTTTCGTGGCTACCCAACACGCGCGTCAGCTGGAATCCCCGGGGAACGTGCACTGCATAACGCTGCTTCGCGGTGCGGCCATGGGCCTGGGTGGAGTAGGTCAACCGGACACCCCTGGGCCTATCATTCTGGCCTGCCGGCGGTGCGACCACGGCACCTACTAGGGCGAAACACAGTAGAAAAAAGTTCAGCTGGCGGAAGAGGAGCATATAGCAACAAAGAAAACGCTCGATTTCCTAAACTACTAACCAAGGGTTCACGAAAGTACCGCAAAGGCTAGAAATCGGCTTCTACTGGCCAAAGCGAGTTTAAGAAACTGGTTCACCAATCAAAGTTTAAGAAACTCCGTCAGCAGATGAGTTTCGTGAACCGTGATTCCTCCAAATAAACGCGTTTAAATAAACAGCAAGGCCAGCCTTTTTCGCTGCCACCAAAGCAGGGCGGCGGCCACCGCCAGCAGCCACCAGTAGCTCAGGCCGCTTTGGGTAGTGGCCGTGGCATTGCTGCCGGGACCGGCAGCGACCGGGCCTTTGGGCTTGGTGACGGTGGTGGCCACCGCGCCCGGCCCAGCAGCCACCGACGCTTCGGGTTTGGTAACGGCTACTGCACCGGGAGCCGTCGCCACGGCGCTGTGCTTGATTTTAACGGTGGTGGGCAGCACGCCGGCGCGGGCCAGGTTGGCGGCCTGCGCCTTTTGCCACTGCCGGCGCTGGCGCGGGGTGCTGCCGAGCGGGGCCGGTACCAGGTACGGCGGCAGGGCAGCCGTGGAGTCGAGCACCAGGGCGGTGCTGCGCGGCGTGTAGGGCGTGGGCTCCTGCACCGATTGGCTGGCGGCGCAGGAAGCCAAGCTCAGCGTGGCCGCAGCTAGTAACCAAGCCTTTCTCATGCTTGCAGGTATAAAGCAGCCTCGCGGCCACGGCGGAGGGTCAGGCCTTTGCTAACCTCTTTAACCTTGCTCACCGGGTTCGTAACCTTATTCCAGGCCCCGAAAGCGGCTGTGATGGCGGCGCGGTCGGGGCTGCCGGCATTGGCCAGGCGCAGCACGCTTGACTGGTCGAAGCCGCCGGTGCCGACGTTGAAGCAGAAGCTCACCAGCGCATCGAACTGGTTTTGCGTCACGGCGCGGGTCAGGCGCTTGGCCACATGGGCCCCGTAATTCCGGTCCACGTCGCGCTGGAGCAACGTGCTGGCCTCGGCTTCGGTGAGGGTGGCGGTATGGTAGCGCTCCTCCCCTTTCTGAATGACGTGGCCGTAGCCAATCGTGGCTTTGCCGGCCGCGCACAGGTATTTGCGGGCCATGAACCGCTCCTCTCGCTTAATCAGGGCGAGTCCTGCTGGGGAAATTTTCATCATGCGTCTTTCTCGGCTTCGCGCCGGCGGCGGGCCTTTTTGGCCAGGTTGAAAAAAACAGTGTGCAGGCGGGTGTAGGAGGCCTGCTCGTAAGTGCCGTAGGTGCCGGTTTCGGCCAGCTCGGCCAGGATTTCCAGTGCCTGGGTGCCGTCGCCGGTAGGTTTGGGCTTCGGGGCGGGGCCGTCGCCGGCCGGCGCGGGCTTTTGGTAGAGGTCAGCGTAATTGCGGTGGATGAAGCGCTCAGCGGCCAGAAACCGGTGCAGCACGACCACTTTCACGGCCAGCGGCAGGTCGGCCAGTTCCCGGGCGCGGGCCTCGGCCAGCTTGGCGTTGTACTTCTCGCGGTACTGGCCGTCCCACTGCGGGTCGTTTTCGTCCACCTCGGCGGCCGGCCGGCAGAGCGTGGCCACGAGCTGGTCCAGCGCCTGCGGCTGCGGGGCCTTGGGCTTGGCGAAGAGGTGGAAGTACACGCTGGCCAGCGCGTACTCAATCAGCACGGCATCGAGCAGCTGCGGCTCGGGCAGCCGGTACACCCGGCCCCGGTGTTCAAATTGGGCCAGCGCCGACTCCTCCAGCTGCCAGGCCCAGCCCACCAGGCTCAGCACGTCCCAGAGCTGGTCGGACGTGAGGCGGCGCACATCCATGTCGCGCAGCTTGGGGCACCAGGCACGCACCACGGCCAGCCGGGCGGCCACGCTGTCGGTGAGCAGGTACGGGGCGGCGGCCAGCAGCTGCGGGCCGGTAAGCTCGCCCCAGCGTTCGGGCAGAAAGTGCGGGCGGCCATCGAGGCGAAAGCGAATCATGGGGCGACGGTTAAGGCAGGTTCGGGGATGGGGGCCGGAGCCGGCGGCTCCGGTACCGGCGCGGCTTCAGCGGCCGCGTCGGCGGCGACTTCGCTGGCGCGGGTGATGCGCTTTTGCAGCAGGTCGGCCACGGAGGGGTCCACCAATCCGAGCTTGCTGAAGCTGATAATCAGCTTGCGCAGGTGGACGATGACAAACGGGGCCATTGCCAGCTGGGACAGGAAAAACAGCCCCTTCTCGTGCTCGGCAAACCCATGGGCGAAGGCCAGCAGCACGGTGTAGGCCAGCAGGCGCAGCGCCAGGTTGCGCGGCACCAGCGGCTTGCCCTCCACGAGGTTGTTGGTCACCACATCGAGCACCACCAGCACCAGCAGCGAGTAGTAGGAATACGCCGGCGACCAGATGTGCGCGTCCACGAAGCCACTCACGCCGGCGGCTACGACGGCCAGCGCCTCCACGGTCAGAAAACGAGGGGCCGCGCTCATACCCAGAACGTTGGCGAGCCGGCGTTATCGCGCACCTGCCCCGCTTGCGGGGCAGCCGTGGGCGTGAGCGAATCGAGGTACGCCACCAGGCGGGCCTGGTACTTGGTGGCCGCCGCTTGGGCCTGCTGGCTCAGGGCCGACACGGCCTCGGAAGGGGCCGCCTGCCGCTGGCGCACGGCCTCGTTGTCGGAGAGCAGGCGCAGGCTGGTGCCCGTCAGGGCCACGCTCAGGTTCAGGATGCCGTTGGCAAACGCCTGGTGCGCCACCAGCGGCCGCACCAGGCCCAGCAGCTTCTGGGTTTCGGTGCTGGGGGCCTCGCCGCTGGCCAGACCTGCGCGCAACTGCTCCAGCAATTCCTCTCCGAGCACGTCGCACAGCTCAAATTCCTCCACCTGCCGCAACGTGGGCAGCAGGGCCAGAAAGAAGCGCCGGCTCCCGCCCGTGGCCACGTACTGGCCCAGCTGCGCGGCCGAGCCGATGAGCAGCTGCTTGCGCGAGCGGTACTCGGCCGAGTCCAGCTCCTCGGCGTAGTCGGCCGCGTGGCGGTCGAGCCAGGCCAGCGCCACGTCGAGCAGCTTATCGCCGGCGGCCGCGGCGGCCTCCACGAAGTTGTTGTACACCCACTGGCGCGAAGGCGCGGCCCCGCCCGCGCTGGCCTCCGTCAGGCCCAGCTCGCCGAAGCTCACGCTCAGGAACGGGGCGGCCTCCAGCACCACGTAGTAGGCCAGCGCATCGCGGAACTTGCCGCGCAGCGCGACCAGGTGTGCAGGCGGCTCGGCGGCCGGCAGGTTGCCCAACTGCTCGACCAGGCCTTCGCCCAGCACCGGCACCAGGTACAGCGCCTCGGCCTGGCCGATGAAGCTGAGCAGCGTGTCGGGGTTCAGGTTCTTGTGCACCGTGCCGAGGCTGGCTTTGAGCTCGGTAACGTTATTGAACAGCATATACTTGCCTTATAAGTGAAGCCCGGCGGCCTACATGGAAGAATTGACCACCTTCTGCTTCCCGGTCGGGTTGTCGGCAATCGTGGTGATGTCGATGTCCTCGAAGCCGAAGAAGTGCTGCGGGTTGAAGCCGCTGATTTTGTGGGCGGCCTGGAGGGTTTTGAGCAGGATTTTGCGCTTTTGCGGCGTGCGCAGGGCGATGTGCAGCTGGTAGCTGATGCGCTTTTCGGAGCCTGAGCCGCCGAACTTGCCGCCGGTGTCGATGCCGGCCAAGCTCGGGTCGATGCCGTGGCTGCTGGTGTGGGCGATGTTGGCCTGCGTGTTCACCGAATCGTAGGCTTTGTCGCTCATCTTGTTCTCGATGGGCACGATTTCCCAGCCCGGCAGCATCTTGCCGGTGGCATCGGTGGCGAACTTGCTCACGAAGGCCTTGTCGGCATTTTCCACGCCGGCCAGCATCTCGTTCATGGCCCCCATCACTTCGCGCTCGGCGGCCTGGCGCTTCTCGGGCGTGTCGCCGTACTGGTCAAAGTAGCCCTGCGGTATCTTGATGTGGTACTTGAGGTTGTAGCCGTTGTCGAGGCCCGAGTTGTGGAAGCGCGGCACCTTGTTACTCACCATCGTCCACGTTTTAGAGCCCCAGTAGGGCGGCACGTCGTAGTATTTCTGGCCCGGGGTCCAGTCCCGGCCGTGCAGCAGGCACTCGCCGAACTTGCTCGGATTCAGCGGGTCGTAGGCCGGCAGCACCTGGGCCTCGTCGGCGCGGAAGTTGCGCCAGTCGTGGTGCAGCGCGTAGCGGTCCGGTCGGGATTTGGTCGTCACCAGGGCGCGGGCCACCGTCGCGTCGAAGCTCTGGATGCCCTCCACGTAATTTTTCGAGGCCAGCGAGAGCACCGAGAAGTAGTTGGCGAAGCCTTCGAGGTTGTAGGCCAGGCTCTGCATGGTGGAATCGCCGTCGATGGCCTCGTACCACTCCTCCATCTCGGTGTCAATCACCGGCTCGACCACGATTTTGCCTTCTACCACCTTGCGGGTGAAGCAGCCGATGCGTGAGCCGAGCAGGAAATCCCGGGCCGTGGTGATGAGCTGGGGCTTGAGGTGGTTGCTGTAAATCAGGGCCAGCATCTCCTGCGGTTGCAGGTTGTTCTTGCCCCAGGGCGCAATTTTGAATCCGCCACTGGTCAGCGGCGCGGCGCCGTAGTTCACGTCCTCGGCCTTGTCGCTCTTGGTCAGCTCGACCAGGGCCTGCGCGCCGGGCAGGATGAACAGCCCGTTGCCTAAGTCTTTGATGTCCCGCTTCATGGCTTACCCGTGTTGAATGCGCTGCCCGTTGAAATGGGTGAGCAGGCAGATTTTGAGGGCGAAGGATTGATTGTTCTCGCAGTCCACCAGCTGGAGCGTGCCTTTCTCCTTCACTTTGTAGCGAAAGCCGCCGCTGGCAGGGCTGGCCCCCGGCCCCACGCCCGAAAGCCCACCCTTGCGGGCCGCCGGCTTGCTGCCCCGCGTGCCGTCCGTTTTGAAGTACTGGAGCGAAAAGGCGCGGCCCTGGCCACTCTCCTCGTGCTGGTCGATTTGGGCCAGCACCGTGCGTAAATGAATCCGTTGCATGGACTCAAATTGCCGTTTTCACGCCCCGGCGCATAGGACGGAAAAATATTATTGCGTGTTTTTGACCTACCGGTCAGAAAATCAGGCACAACACCCGGCCGGGAGTCGCTTTTTTATTGCGCGACCCACGCGAGAGAGCGCGCCCTTTAGCGTTTGGCAATTGCCAATCGGGCAATTTTTAGGGAATATATGAACGGGGGCATGGGGTGGGCCAGAACACAAAAACGGCCCTGGCATATGCGCCAGGGCCGTTTATTCATTAATACAGGTGGCAATTGCCACCGCGTGGCACCCGGTGGGCTAGTCGCGGCCTAAGAAGTACACCTTCTCATAGACCTGAGCCTGACCAAAGAGGTGGCCGTACTTGCGGTAGACGATGTTGTCAAAGCAGTCGCTCAGGTGAGTGGCCCGCTCCTGGGGGATGCTGTTCTTGCTTTTCTCGGAGTTCTTGTTCTTGGTCCAGTCGGGGTTGATGGGGGACTGCTCAATGGAGATGATGAGGAACTTGCACTTGTTGCGGTTGAAGCGCATCACGGGCAGGCGCGGGTTGTTCTCGGCCAGCAGCTGGTTGATGGCAATGTGCTTGAGGCGGTGGTCGGGGTCGAGGCCCTGCACCATGAGCGTGGACTTCCAGCCGCGGGCGGCCAGGCCCTGCTGAATGGTTTGGTAGAGGGTCAGGTTCGAGCCCACCTGTTTGTTGTTGCCGTTGCGGTCACCGTAGATGAGCAGCTCCTTGCGCTCGTGGCTCTCGTGGGTGTCGCAGAACTTATCAATCAGCGCATCGAGCACGGTGGTTTCACTCTGCTTGACCCAGAGCGCATCGAGACAACGAAACTCCATCCCGTTCTCCTGGCACACGATAACGGACGTGAAGGCCGCGTTAAAGTCAAAGCTCAGCTCCAGCAACCGTTTGGGGTCGCGGTCGCTGTCGATGCTCAGGGTGAGGCCCGTCTCCTCGTCGTGTACATAGGTATAGGTTTTCCAGACCCCGTGCTTTTCGACGTTGAAGCTGGGATAAAACGAGTTGGGTAGTTTGGTGAGCCGCTTGTTCATGACCTCCACGTCCCATTCGAGCGGGGTCATGCCGTTGCGCAGGTCGCGCAGGTACTTCTCCCCGAGCACGGCCACGTTGTCGTAGGCGGTGGATTCGAGGAAGAAGTAGTTCTCGGGCTCCTCCTTGGCCAAATCTTCCGTGTTGAACACCCACTGCCCGGAGGGCAGCCAGGGCACGGACGTGTAATCGCAGAAGGTTTGGTGGTACGGCGAATCGGGGTACTTGTAGATGTTGCCCCGAATCATGGGCCGCAGGATTTTATTGACGTGGTCCTGCTTCATCAGGGCCGACTCGTCGATGTGGCCGCCGTCGTAGTTGCCGCCCCGGGCCAGCTCGGCCCGGTCCATACTTAATAATTGTATGGTGTAGCCGTTGAGAAACGAAATCACGTTTTCGTAATTGCTCGGCGGCTGGTGGGGCTTAATCCAGTCGCCGGGCGGCCGCTTGCCCTTCACGTAGTGCCCAAAGCCGGTTTTGGGGTCGTACTCACGCAGCCCGTGGGCCTGCCAGGCCGCCTCCATCGCCGGCACCGTGTTGCTCGTGAGCTGGGTGTAGGTCAGGCCGGCCAGAAACACCTTGGCCCGGGGCAGGTAGTTCATCTCCACGCGGGTCTGGTGGCCGGCCACGGTGGTTTTGCCCGAACCCCGGCCGCCGACGTAGGTGCGCCGCTTCTGCTTGGCACTGAGAAACTGGCGCTGCTTTTCGTTGACGTAGATGCGCCGGGCCGCGCCTTTGGGCTTATTGCTCATCGTCGCCCTCCTTCACTTCCTCAAAATCAATATCCTGCGTCTCCTGCTCGCGCAGTACCGCCGGGTCGGTGCTGAAGCTCATCGGCATCGGAATAAGGAAGGCCTTCGGGTCGATGGCCGTCTTTTCCGCCTCAAACAGGCCCAGCAGCTTGTCGGCGTTTTCCTGGGCCCTGATTGCGGCACCTATATCCCCGTTTTTCCTCGCCAGGTTGGCCAGCAGCTTGTAGTTCTCGTGGGAAATGACGCGCTGGCCCTTTTTGTCCACCTCCTCGATGCTGCCATACAGGGCAATGCTCTCGCGCACGATGGCGTAGAGCTGCGGCTGGCTCAGCTCAAACTCCTTCTCCAGCGTGGACAGGACCTGGTTGCGGCCAAAGCCCAGGCAGAGCAGGCTGTGGGCCTTGCGGTAGCGGGCAAGGGTGGTTAGTTCGTCGGGGCGCAATTCGGCACCGTCGATAAGATGGGCTCTGAACTTGTCGAGTTTATCAGGTTTGCCTAGTTGCTTCATAGGAATGGGATTACTACCTAAGTAGCAATCCCGCTCCGGGCATTGGTAGGACGGAAATTAAAGAAGGATGCAGCAAGTTTACATTTGTTGATTAACCTAACTTTCTTTCCGATGTCAGAAACCATTGACCAACTTGCGCACTACCACAATCACATTCGTATCGCTGAGAAACTGTTTGGCGAGCTAACCAACATGCAAGCTCAACTTCGCTCGCTAGAGCAGCAGCTTATGCAAAATGGGCAGGTTGCGAAGGCAATGGCGATAACCACATGCCTTCGTATGCAAGCTGGTAATATGTCTGGAACAGCTATTCTAAAAAGCCTATATGACATCAGTAAGCAAATTGGTTTTTGGAACCCAGCAGCTAATCACCCATTCGAGGAAAGGAATGATAAAGCAGGGGTAATCGGGTTACACGCCGGCGAATTAGGCGGTCACTGGCTCGAATTGCTCAAAAGCTATTCTATTCCGAACTTGCCTACGGACCCGCTCTATACCAAGGATTAACTTTTGCGAAGCTCAAACTGCGTCAAGCACTCTATCTTCGCAACTCATTCACTGGAGTTGAGATGCCGGTGTGTGAACTGATAGAAAGGCCCGGGGGTAGACCGGGCCTTTTCTATTTTTAGGCTTCCTAAGTCCTGCATACCCATGACTCCAACCACCCCAAAGCCCTTGAGGCATATCACAGCAAGCGAGTTCGCACGCCGCTTAAATATTGACTTGAGTACCCAAGACAAGCGGTATGCTTTCTTTCTAGGGTCAGGCTGCTCCGTTACATCAGGCATTAAGACTGCCGGACAACTGGTCACGGATGAATGGCTTCCCAAGCTGCGCAACATTATGGCCCCGGAAGAGTCCGACCACGAAGCATGGGGAAGCAAGAAATTCGGCTACGACGCGAAAGCGCCCGCTGCCAGCTATGGTGTTATGATGAAAGAGCTGTTCCTGCAAAGCGAAGAGCAGCAGCGGGAAATCGAGCGGCTGTGCGACAACAAATTTCCGGCCTTCGGTTACTCTGTACTGGCAGAACTGATGCAGCAAACCAAAAGCAACGGCACTTTTAACGTAGTCCTTACGACCAATTTTGATGATTTAGTCGCCGATGCGCTCTATCTGTTTACATCCATCCGGCCACTGATTATTCATCATGAATCACTAGCTGGCTATA
>JAQBNT010000084.1 GCA_028288445.1 Hymenobacter sp.
AGCGGAGGCACACCTCCATTCACACCCGTCACGTTGTCATCGGCTCCCCGTAGGAAGCCGGCCGTGAAACCTCCCCGCAAAGTGATGGGCACCGAGACGTCCTTGCGATAGAAGGCGGTGAAAGCTGGCCGGCTGTTTTGCAGCTGAAAGTCGGGGGATATTTCGCCCCGATAGTTCGTGGCACCAATACCAACGCCTATTTCACTGGTGTTCTGAGCGTTGGCCGAAGTACAAAAAAACGTACTCCCCGCCTGCACGAAGCAAACGAGGAGTACGTTTTTGAAACCTGAATTCGTCATTTAGTAATTGCTGACTTGGGAAAAGAAACCTAAGCCAGCAGTCGCTGGCTAGCGGAATTTGGGGTTCTTGATGCGGGGCGTCAAGATGTAGTTCAATGTTACACCTGTTACGATGTACCAGTCGGTTTTATTGCCCGAATCTCCACGCTGTTCACCAGGATTGTCGAAACCAGGGAATTTAGTGCGGTCCTTGGTGATGCCACCACCGAAGTATTTCGATGCATCAGTCGTCAGCTTGGCTGGGTCAGCATATTTGCCTCCTACGTCGTCAAGGTAATCGGTGAACGTTTTGCGCCAGCCGATTTCCAGGCTAGCATCGAAGTTGCGGTTGATGCGGTAGCGAATACCACCACCAAACGGAATCGAGAATTGCGTCTTGCCGTAAGCATCTGCTTGGCCTTCCGTTTTCAGGGGCTGCAAGTCGACGTAGTTACCGGCTTTATCAAGCGCCTGAGGGTTGGTGTAAAAACCTGCTACGCCTACGAAAACGTAAGGCACAAAGTCCGGACGCTTGAGGTAGTTATTGCGGTTTTCGATAAGGTCAACGATGGCAACGGCCGAAGCTTCCAGAATGTCGTTCCGGAAATTCATGTTGCGGTTGTTGCGGAAACGAGCATCCGGGTCTTGGTCGTTAGCGAACGAGTCATCGCCCGAGATACGGCCGTAAGACAAGCCGAAGCGGCCCGACAAACGCGGATAGAAACGGCGGGTCAGCGAAACGCCGGCACCAACCCGGGTAGCACCCAGACGCAAGCTAGTGAAGCTAGTTACGGGCGTCAAATCCCCGAAGTAGTTCATAGCATTCAGGCTGAAGCCTATGGAGTTGTATTGCTTCCGCTTGCTGAACTGCTGGGCATCCGCCTCTGGTGTTGCCACCAAAGCCAGCCCGAGCACTACGGCCGTAGAATACGTGAAAATATTTTTCATAAGGCAACTAAAATGATGATACTAGGTTCGGCGGGTAAGAGCAGTGCAGCGAGCGCACAGTTTCAGACGGTGACAAAAGTAGGGCTAATCAGGAACTAAAAAAAGTTTCGACAATTTTTTCAGCAAAAAACTCTGTTTTTAAACCTGGATGCCAGCCGGGTTCCGGCGGTCGAGGCCCCAATTCAGTTTGCTGCGCAAGGTACTGAGGAAGTTAACGTGATTGAGTTTTACTAGACGAGCATTAAAAGCTTCTCGGCGAACGGCTATCTGGACGGACGCTTCGACGGGCAGGGAGCGGGAATCGAGGGCCAGCATGTAGCTAGAGCTACGGCCTTCAATTTCGAAGGAAATCACGCTCTGGTCGGACACCACCAAGGGGCGCACATTCAGATTGTGGGGGCATACGGGAGCGATGATAAAATTGTTTGTCTGGGGCAGCATTACCGGGCCGCCGCAGCTCAGGGAGTAGCCGGTGGAGCCGGTGGGCGTAGCCACAACGAGGCCATCGGCCCAGTAGGAGTTGAGATATTCGCCGTCAATATAGGTGTGTACCACAATCATAGACGAGGTATCGCGCTTGAGGACGCTAAACTCGTTGAGGCCAAAATTGAGGCTGCCGAATACGTCGGGGTCGGTGTCGACGCGAATCAGGCTGCGCTCTTCGATGGTGAAATGGCCTTTGAAAAGGGCGTCGATGGCCTGGGAAATGCGGTCGGGCGTGATGGTGGCGAGGAAGCCCAAGCGGCCGGTGTGGATGCCGAGAATGGGAATCTGGAGGCTCCCAACGTAGGTGACGGTATCGAGCAAGGTGCCATCGCCGCCGATGCTGAGCACGAACTGCACGCCGCGTAGTGAGTCGCCGCGGTGGAACTCGGTGGTGCCTTCGGGCAGGCGCAGGCGGTTGTCGAGGAAGGTGCGGAAGGCTTCGCCAATGCGGACTTCGGCCCGGCGGGCGGCCAAGTCGTCGAGCAGGGCCTGAATGGCCGGGGCGGCTTCGTCGTCGAAAGGCTTACCGAAAATGGCGATTTTCATGCGGAGGGGAAGGCGGATTACGTAATCAGGCGAGCGGCTTACGTAACAAATAAATAACCTGGTTGGCGAAGATAGAGTAGCTAAATCGGGAATTCGGCCCGGAAAAAGTAGCCGGTTTGCCCTAATCCGTTGAGCGTGTATTCAGCGGTAAACACCCGGTCGTAGTACGTGACTAGGTGCAAGCCGAGGCCGACGGCACTCAACAGCTGATTGGGCAGGCGGTTTTGGGGCAAGGGATGAGGGGCGACGACGTAGCCAGCATCGGCAAAGATATTGAGGTAGAGCGCGAGCGGGATGGTGTTGACCTTGGGATTGTCGATGGATTGCAGGCGGATGGGCTGAGGCCGCAGCAGCGGGTAAGACACACCTTGCTGCAGCAGCGCGTAATGACGGCCGTCGATAACGTACTGGTCGTAGCCGCGCACCAGGTCGTCGTAGCCAAGGGCGCGGCTGTCGGCGTAGGCGAGTTGGCGGGTGAGGCGGGCCTGCCCGGTGAGGCCGACGCTGTAGTAGAATTCGCGGCCTAGGGCCAGGTAGCGGGTGTAGTTGAGGTGCAGGGTAGTGATGCTGGGCGTGGTGCCGTCGAGGAAAACGCGGTGCGTGAGCGCGGCCTGGGCATACTTGCCGGTGAGGGGGTAGGCGAAGGTGTTGCGCTGGTTGCGGGTGCTGGTGAGGTTCAGGTCGAGGTATTTGCGCTGGGTGCGGCCGAGATAGTAGACGGGGTTGTGGTAATTGACGGAGTCGCTGATTTGCTCGCGGTGGTAGGAGACGTTGATGGCCGTGAGAAACTGGACGGTGTGCCGGAAGCGCAGGCCACCCGTGACGTAGAAGCGCTGAATGGGGAAACCGTCATCGGCCCGGAGTGGGGTGAGGCGGTCGGCCAGGGTAGCGTAATCGAGGGTATGGCTCTGGAAGTAGGACGCGCCCACGCCGAAGCCCAGCCGCCGGTAGTGGCCCAAACCGGGCGCTTCGTAGAATAGCTCGTATTTCCGGTTGAAGCCCAGCTGGAGGTTGGCAATAAGCTGCTCGTTGCGGCCGCGAAAGTTGCTGCGCACGACGTGCACGCCGTAGTCGACGCGCCGCCAGCGGTCGGCGCGGTCAAGCCAGGAGCGCAGATTGCGGTCGGCCAATGAGAGAATGGGTACCGGGAAGGTATACCACCGCTCCTGCACGCCGAACACGATGAGCAGCCGGCCACCAATACAGCTGGACTGCACCACCACGGCGTGGAATAGCTGGAGGTTGAACAACCGGCGGCGGTTGGCTTCGAGGCGGGCCGGCAGGTCGGTGATGGCGAGGGTGTCGCCTTCGTGAAAGTCGAGTTCGGCCCGCAGGATGCGGTCTTTGGTGACGGCATTGCCCGTGAAAATGATGGTGCCGACTGGTGCTCGCTCGATGCCGGGGCAGGGCACGACTCGCACGAGCGTATCGGTGGGGGCGACCACGGGGCGCAGTGGATGCGGCAGCGTATCGGCCTGCATTGGCACCAGGCTGGCCAGCAGCACCCGCAACGAGAGAAGGATTCCGAACAGCACCCGACTCTACACGCTCAGGTAGCGCAGGAGGGCATCGTAGCGCTCCTGCTCGTCATCGTTGGCAACGGCAGTGCCGCTGAACTGGGCCGTGACAACGTAGCCAAACCGCTCCAGCGTGGCCGTGATGCGGGCCAGATTGTCCGTGTTCAGCTTCAACGTGAGGCGGATACGCTGTGGGTCAACTTCATCCTGAGCAACCAGGGCGCTCATGATTTTGGCGTTGTTTTCCTCGACGTAGCGGCTGATTTGGGTGAGCGAATAGTCGCGCTCTTCCATGGTGAGGACGATGATGCCACCCTGGCCGCCAGCCGGCTGCTGCCCGAAGGCCGCCAGCGCATCGGCAATGGTGACGACGCCGGCATATTCGTGGCGCTCATCAACTACCGGGACGAGCTGGATTTTATTTTCAATGGCCAGCTCCATCACGCGGTAGAAGTGCTGGTCGGGCCGCACGAACGCGTCGGCGTAGCCCAGGGGCATTTCGGAGAGGGGGGTTTCGGGGTCGTCGAAGTCGGCGAGGTCGGCTTCGGTGACGAGGCCGCGGTAGTGCCGGTTATCGAGCACGGGCAGCTGGGCCACGTGAAACTCATCGAGCCAGCGCGCTGCCTTGCCCGCCGAATCGGTGCCCTTCAGGGGCGGAATCATTTCGTTGAGGAGGTCTTCGGCAAGCAGGGCGGGCATATCAGTAGCAGTTTAGGAGGGATGAAGGATAGATGCCGAATGGGGTGAAAAGAAATAAGAGAGAGGCATAAATTATCACCGGGCGGGTGATGGAATGGTGAACAACAATCGGGCCGGCAGAAGGATATCGGCCTTTTAGGCAGCCAGCGCGGGGGTGGTTTCGGTAGTACGCAAAAACCGGCGCAGGTAGGCGTTGAAGCCGGCGGGGCGCTCCATCATGGGGGCGTGGCCGCAGTGGTCGAGGAATCGCAGCTCGGCGTGGGGCAGCAGGCGCTCGAACTCGTGGGCCACGGGCGGCGGGGTGATGGTATCGTTCAGGCCCCAAACCAATAGCGTGGGCACGGTGATGCGGGCCAGCTCCTTGCTCAGGTTGTGGCGCTGGGCCGAGCGTGCGATGGCAATGATGCGCAGGCACTTGGCATTGGAGTTGGTGACGTTGAACACTTCGTCGACTAGCTCTTGGGTAGCTACTTTGGGGTCGTAGAAGGTGTAGCCGACCCGTTCCTGCACGTAGGCGTAGTTGCCGCGCTTGGGGAAGGAGCCGCCCATGCTGTCCTCGAACAGGCCGCTGCTGCCCGTGAGCACCATCCGGTTGACGCGGGCGGGGTTTTTCAGGGTGTAGACCAAGGCGATGTGGCCGCCGAGGGAGTTGCCGAGTACGGTGAACGTGGCCGGTAGCTCAAGCGCCTTCACGAAGCCTTCGACGTAAGAAACCAAGCCGGGCACGCCGGCCTGGGTGAGGGGCATGTCGTAGACGGGCAGCAGGGGGATGATGACGCGGTAGTCGGGCGCGAACTCCTGCACTACGTCCTGCCAGTTGCTCAGGGCCCCGAACAGGCCGTGCAATAGCAGCAATACCGGCCCCTGGCCTTCATCCACAAATTCGTACCCGTGCTGGTGCTGGCGGCGCAATTCCATCTCGTTTTTCCTCAATTACCGGCGGTTTTGGCAATGATACAACAGCGGAGCCAATTGCCCAAAATTGCCAGGCCGTGCGGGGTGAGCAGGGCTTCGGGGTGAAACTGGACACCATAGAGCGGCAACGTGCGGTGCCGCAAGGCCATAAGCTCGGGGGTGGGGCCGGTGGTGTGGGCCAATGGCTGGAGCACAGCCGGCAGGGGCTCGCTGAGAATGAGCGAGTGGTAGCGCGTGATGGGCTGCACCGCCGGCAAGCCGGCAAAAAGCGGGTCGGTGGTATCGCAGCGCATGTCGGTGACTTTGCCGTGCATAGGGCGGGCGGCCCGCACCACCGCGCCCCCAAAAAACTCGCCCAGCGCCTGATGGCCCAGGCACACGCCCAGCATAGGCTTCTGCTGATGAAACGCTTGGATAACGACCGGCATGACACCGGCTTCGGCCGGGGTGCCGGGGCCGGGCGATAGCACGATACCGTCAAAGTCGGGCACCTTCAGCTCGGCCAGCGGCACGTCGTTGCGGCGCACCACGACATCGGCCCCCAGCTGGCGCAGGTAGTCGGCCAGAGTGAAGGTGAAGGAGTCGAAGTTATCGAGCAGCAGAAGACGCATTTTTGAATGAGGAATGAGGAATGAAGAATTACCCCAGCGGCAATTCTTCATTCCTCATTCTTAATTTTTAACAAAAGCCGCCCGCATTCGTCCCAATAAGTCCTGTCCGATGGGCAGCACGTAGCCCGTGATTTGCAGGGCCAGCGGGGTGGCTTGCCGCACGATGGGCAGCACCTCCGAGCCGGCCATCAGGTTTGGGGAGAGCAGGTGCAGGCCGGCCAGGCCGGTGCCGTGCAGCAGCAGGCTGAGGCCGAGAATCCATTTGAGGACGCCGGCCGCGCCGCCCAGCAGGTTATCGAGCATGCCGAGCGGGGTGAGGTGGACGGCGGTTTTGAGCAGGCCGCCCAGCAGGTGAACGCCCCACATAATGGCCACGAACACCAGCGCAAACGACACCAGCGGCAGCATCCCGAAGGCATCGCCCACGTACTGCCGCACCAGCGGCACGGCCGCCGAGAGCAGGCTGAGCCCGCCCACCACGCCCAGCACGAAGGCCAGCAGCGACACCACTTCCAGCACCAGCCCGCGCCGGTAGCCCTTCACGGCCCCGATGCCGAGCGGGAGGAGCAGGAGAATGTCGAGGGCCGTCATCTCTTTTAATTATGAATTAGAAATTATGAATTGGGTTTCGATAGAATCCGGCCATTGGCTGGTGGCGTTTGCCATTCATAATTCATAATTTCTAATTCATAATTCGACTACAGGTTCGTGTTGTTGAGCAGGTGGCCGAGCACGTCGGATATGCGCTTGCCATCGGCCTGGCCGGAGAGCTCGCGGGCGGCTACGCCCATTACCTTGCCCAGGTCGGAGGGGCCGGTGGCACCCACGCGCTGGATGATGTGGACCAGCTTCTCCACCAAATCAGCCTCGGTGAGCTGGGCGGGCAGGTATTCTTCGATGATGGCCAGCTCGGCGAGTTCGGTTTCTTCGAGGTCGGAGCGGAACTGCTCTTTGTAGATGGCGGCGGCGTCGCGGCGCTGCTTGGCGGCTTTGTTGAGGAGCTTGAGCTCGGCTTCGGGCGTGAGGCCGGCGTCGCTGGCGCCCTCGGCGGTTTCGGCCAGCATGATTTGTGATTTGATGCTGCGCAGGGCAGTGAGGCGCACCTTGTCTTTGGCGAGCATGGCTTGCTTGATGGCGGCGTCGATGGTGGTTTTGAGCATAAGGCGGGTTGGTTAGGGTATGGTGGAGCGTTGGATGGATGGAACGACAAAGAACGTCATGCTGAGCGCAGCGAAGCATCTTTACCGCAAGAGTAAATCCGGTCGATTGGATTACTTGTTACGGCAAAGATGCTTCGCTGCGCTCAGCATGACGTTCTTTTGCTTTGCCAAGCCGCCCTCTCCTACCCTATCCCCTATAACCTACCTCCCTAAAAAGCCCATGACCAAGCTCAGCGTCAACATCAACAAACTGGCCACCCTGCGCAACGCCCGGGGCCACAACCGCCCCGATATCCTGCAAGCCGCCCGCGACATCGAGCGCTTCGGGGCCGAGGGTATCACCGTGCACCCGCGCCCCGACGAGCGCCACATCCGCTACCAGGACGTGCGCTATTTGAAAATCATTTTGACCACCGAGCTGAATGTGGAGGGCAACCCCACCCCCGATTTTCTGGACCTGTGCCGCGAGGTGCGCCCCGAGCAGGTGACGCTGGTGCCCGATGCGCCCGACGCCATCACCTCCAACGCGGGCTGGGACGTGGTGACCCACCAGCAGTTTCTGCGCGAAGTGGTGGCCGAGCTGAAATCATTCGGGGCCCGCGTGAGCATCTTCCTCGACCCCGACGTGAACCTGATAGAGGCCGCCGCCAGCACCGGCACCGACCGCATCGAGCTCTACACCGAAGCCTATGCCGTGCAGTACCTCGCCGACCGCGAAGCCGCCGTGGCCCCCTACCGCGCCACGGCCGCCCGCGCCGGCCAGCTGGGCCTGGGCGTGAACGCCGGCCACGACCTCGACCTCGACAACCTGGCCTGGCTGCACCAGCAGCTGCCCGAGCTGGCCGAAGTGAGCATCGGCCACGCCCTGGTGTGCGACGCGCTGTACCTGGGCCTCGAAAACACGGTGCAGCTGTACCTGCGGCAGCTGAAGTAGCCTCCGCCAACCTTGGCGAAGGCATCCGGCGGGCAAAACCACACCTCGCCAAAGTTGGCGGATGCCCTCAACGTGCGAAACCACGCCCCGCCAAAGTTGGCGAAGCCTCCCGCCGGCCAGCCATTCTGCCCGAACTCCCGTACCACTGCCTGTATGCCCCGCCACGCCCTCTCCGAATTCGACGCCCTCCCCTACCCGATTCTCGACGTGCGGGCCCCGATTGAGTTTGCCCAGGGCCACGTGCCGGGTGCGCTCAACCTGCCGCTGTTTACGGACGAGGAGCGAGCGAGCATCGGCACTACCTACAAGCAGGTGAGCCAGGAACGGGCCGTGCACCTGGGCCTGGAATTTTTCGGGCCGAAGATGTCCCAGATGGTGAAGCAGGCCAAAAAGCTGGTGCCCGGCAAGGAGGTGCGCCTGCACTGCTGGCGCGGCGGCATGCGCAGCGGCGCGGTGCTGTGGCTGCTGGAGCTGGCCGGCTTCACGGTCCACCTGCTTGACCACGGCTACAAGGAATACCGCCGGGCCGTGCTGGCCTCCTTTGCGCAGCCCCGGCAGTGGCGGGTGCTGGGCGGCCTCACCGGCAGCGGCAAAACCGACGTGCTGCACCAGCTGGCCGCCCTGCCCGGCCAGCTCGTGCTCGATCTGGAGGGCCTGGCCCACCACAAGGGCTCGGCCTTCGGGGCCATCGGGCAGCCGGCCCAGCCCACGCAGGAGCAGTTCGAGAACAACCTGGCCGCCGCCCTGGCCCGCTTGCCCACCGATGCCCCCATTTGGGTGGAGGACGAAAGCCGGCAGATTGGCCGGCTCACCATCCCGCCCGGGCTGTTTGCCCAGCTGCACGCCGCCCCGCGCTTCGTGCTCGAAGTGCCCCGCGCCGCCCGCGTGGCCAAGCTGGCCGCCGAGTACGGGGCCGAAGACCCCGCCCTGCTGGCCGAGGCCATCGAGCGCCTGCAAAAGCGCCTCGGCGGCCTGGCCACCAAGCAGGCCCTGGCCGCCATCGCCGCCGCCGATTTCCCGCTGATGGTGGAGCTGGTGCTCGATTACTACGACAAGACCTACACCTACGGCCTGGCCCCGCGCCCCGCGGAGCCGCCCCGTACTTTCGTGCCGGTGCCCGGCTGCAATGCCGCCGAGAACGCCGCCCTGCTGCAGGCAGCCGCCATCGAAACGTCCCGAACGTCATGGTAAAGCGGCCGCCAGTCGATAATCCGCCCGCGTATTCGGTCCTGTTTCGTAATTTGTCGGCAGAATTGGGCTGATACCTTTTTTATTAGCACCCAGCCGTCCGATTCCACATTCATTCAACCACTCTTTTTATCATTTTTTATTTCCCATTTTTTCCCTCTTTTCATGTCAACAAACTTACAGACGCGGCTTAAAAAAGCCGGCCGGCTGCTGCCGTTCGCATTATTGCCGTTCGCAGCCCACGCCCAGCTGGGCTACTCCTCCGCCAACGCGGTAAACGCCGCCGGCACCTACACCGACCTGGCCGCCACCGGCACCGCCATCACCACGGCTAACACCGACGACGCCAACTCGGCGGCCCAGAATATTGGTTTCACGTTCACGTACAATGGCACTGCTTTCACGCAGTTCATTTTGAACACGAATGGCCTGATTAAACTCGGCAGCACCGCTCCCTCAACCGCCGCGCTCTATTATGAGAACTTCGCAGGCGGCACGGGCATCGACCCGCTCACCGCAGCGGCTGCGGCTGAGACGAACCTACTCATGCCCTTCAATTTCGACTTGCTGCAAGGTACCGGCACGGCCGAATACCGCGTTTCAACGACGGGCACCACGCCTAACCGGGTATGCACGATTCAGTGGAAAAACGTTAGCGACAAGTCGGAGCCCGGCACTGGTGCCGGCTCGCAGTACGCCAACTTCAGCTTCCAGACCAAGCTGTACGAAGGCGGCAACATTGAATTCGTGTACGGCCCGGCCGTAGCCTCGGCCAACGCGGCAGCTACCCGGTTCCCCAACGTAGGGCTGAAGGGCAGCGGCACGGCGGCCAACCAGGTAACGCTGGCCCTGAAAGCAGTGCCCGCCGACCCGTGGAGCACCACGACATTCATCAACCAGAACTACGGCCTGCAGACGCACAACGTGAACAAAACCGGCCTGCCCGATGCTGGCCGCACGTACCGCTTCGTGCCCGGCGCCGCCCCCACCGTGGCCAACGATGACCCGGCCGGCGCTATTGCCCTGACGCTGGGCACCACCTGCACCCCCGTGAGCGGCACCAACGCCAACGCCACCACCACCCCGGTGAACGGCTACGTGAACGGCACCAACCCCAACACCGCCTGCGGCATCGCCGCAACCCCCAAAGACGTGTGGTACAAGTTCACCACCAACGCCACCGGCGCGGGCAGCACGTCGGCTTCGATACAAGTAACCGGTGCCCCCGCCGGCTACCTGCGGGCGTTTTCGGCCACTAGTGCCGCCGGCCCTTTCACGGAAATTGCCTGTGCTTCGGGCGGCACCAATAACACGGTTTCGGCTCCGCTGAACCTGCTTGGCCTCAGCCCCAGCACCACCTACTACATTTTTGTGTCCGGCTTCGGCTCGGCTGACACTCAGGGCCCGTTCACCATCTGCGCCACCACTACGGCCCCCCTCGTTTGTGGCGACCCCACGGCCGCCACGATTGGCAATGCCACGAACACGTCGGTGCAAATCTCCTTCACGCCCGGCGCAAACAACGCTAGCTACAACGTAACCTACACGTCGGGCGGTGCCGTTACCACGGTTTCGCCGGCTCCTACTACTTCGCCCATCACCATCACCGGCCTTGCGCCCGGCACAGCCTACACCATCACCATTCAAAGCGTGTGCGCGGGTGGCTCGTTGGGTGCCGTCCTCACCGGCTCGGCCACTACCACCGGCACCCCTCCGGCGGCTACCTACGTTACCCTGCCCTACACCGAGAGCTTCGAAGGCCCTTGGGTGAATGGCCTGAGCACGCGCGACCTGCCCACCGCCAACTGGCGCAACTCGCCCGCCACGGGTGACCGGTCCTGGCGCCGCGACGACGATGGCGCTATTGCCAACTGGCGCTACCTGCCCGCGGGTGCTTACACGCCGGCTTTCAGCACCGGCGCGCATTCGGCCCGCTTCCACACCTACGGCGCCGGCCCTTCCGGCGTACTGGGTTTCCTCGACCTCTACGTGAACATGAGCGCCACCGGCACCAAAACGCTGAACTTCGACTACATCAACCCGACCGGTACCGACTCGCTGAAAGTGTTTGTAAGCACCGACGGCGGTGCCACTTTCGCCACTACGCCCCTGCGGCGGTTGGGCATCAGCACGGCTTTCGCGGCGGTGCAGCCCATCACCTTCACCAGCACTTCGGCCACCACGGTTATCCGTTTCCAGGCCAAGTCGGACTTCGGCGACGACGACCTCGGCTTCGACAACCTGCGCCTAAGCGTGGTGACGGCCACCACCAACGCCGCCCTGGCCGCCAACGTGAGCCTGTACCCCAACCCCGCGCACCAGAGCTTCCAGCTGAGCGTGCCCACCGGCCTGCGCGCCGCTTCGGCCACGCTGAGCAACGCTCTGGGCCAGGTAGTGCAGTCGCGCCAGTTGAACCTGCCCGCCACCGGCGGCACTGCTGATTTCAACGTGAGCAGCCTCGCTCCCGGCCTCTCTACGCTGTCGCTGAAATCGGGTGCTGACCTGGTAGGGAAGCGCGTGGTGGTGGAATAACCCCGCACGTTTCGCACGCATCAAAAAGGGCTGACCAACTGGTCAGCCCTTTTTTTGTGCCCTTGCCCCAGCGTGCGTGCGCCTAGCTGATGGGCACCTTCCGCAAAATGGCCTCAATCAAATCCTGGGTCCGAATGCCGTCGGCTTCGGCCTCGTAGGTGAGCAGGATGCGGTGGTTGAGCACATCGGCCGCCACTTCCTTGATGTCTTCGGGCAGCACGTAGTCGCGGCCTTCGAGGTACGCCACGGCTTTGGAAGCGCGGTGCAGGGCAATGCTGGCGCGGGGGCTGGCCCCAAACTGCACGGCCTGGGCAAATTCGGGCAGGTCGTAGTCGGCCGGCCGGCGGGTGGCAAACACCAGCTCAATCAGGTAATTTTCCAGCGTATCCGAAATCTGCACCTGGTTGATTTGCTGGCGAATGCCAAAAATGTCGGCTTTGGTCAGAATGGGCTGCACGTCCTCCACAAAGCTGAGGTTGGCCATGCGGCGCATCACCTCCAGCTCGTCGGCCTTTTTGAGGTAGTCGACGTGTACTTTCAGCATGAAGCGGTCCACCTGCGCCTCGGGCAGCGGGTAAGTACCCTCCTGCTCCACCGGGTTTTGGGTGGCCAGCACCAGAAAAGGCAGGTCGAGCGGATACGTGGTATCGCCAATGGTCACCTGCTTTTCCTGCATGGCTTCGAGCAGGGCGCTCTGCACCTTGGCCGGCGAGCGGTTGATTTCATCGGCCAGCACGAGGTTGGCGAAAATCGGCCCCTTCTTCACTTCAAAAACCGACTGATTCTGGTTGTAAATCATGGTCCCCACCAGGTCCGAAGGCAGCAGGTCGGGCGTGAACTGCACCCGCTGAAAGTGCAGGTGCAGCACCTTGGCCAGCGTCGAAATGGTAAGGGTTTTGGCCAGGCCCGGCACTCCTTCCAGCAGGATGTGCCCGCCGGTAAACAGCCCAATCAGCAAGCGGCTGAGCAGGGGCTGCTGCCCCACCACCACCTTGCCCATCTCCGCAAATACTTGGCGGATGAGCGGATGATAATCGACAGGAACCGCCGACGCGGGGGTATCAGAAGCAGGATTCATACGTGAGATAATGGGCAAAACAGAGGCTGCAAGGTAGGCACAAGGCCGGTGCCGCCCGGCACCGGAGCGTTATATGCCTCCAGGCCGGCCACACTACCTGCCGGATGGTACTGGCCCGCCTAAGCAAGACATTTTCGCCGGTTATAAAATTGAAATCCAGCCTTTAAATAAGCTTTTTATAGCTTAAATCGCAAAGCCGATGCATAATTTGGCATCATTTAGAGGTATAATTAAAAGATTCTTCTACTTTTACATTCTCCTACTTTCATGTGCATTTATCAAATTTACCCCACTGTCTGGCACCATCTTTATGAAGTCACTTCTCCTCAAGCGTTTACTGCCGGTGCTAGCACTGGTAATCACCTCCAGCGCCGTTGCCCTGGCACAGCCGAATAACGGCGGCCCCGGTGCCGACCCGGACCCTGTCGAAACCCCCATCGACGGCGGCGTGTCGCTGCTGCTGGCCGGCGGCGTGGCCTACGGCCTCAAGCACCTGCGGGCGCGGCGCAAAAAGGCCTAACTGTTATATTAGCTTCTCCACCGTTAACCCCTTAACTGCGGAGCCCCCCACATGCCCGCCCCGTAGCTATTCGGGGCGGGCATGTAGTTTAATTACCATCGGCTTATACTTGGTTCTATGCCTGTCTCTCCAGCCATTCGTGATTCCGGTAACCGGCAGCTGCGGCGCTTTTTGCTGATAACCGGGTGCATGTACCTGCTCTGGTTTTTTGGCTACGAGCAATGGCTGGCCCTCGATGGGCGGTTGGATTTGGCCCTGTGTGGCAACATCACCCGCGCCAGTGTCCGCTTGCTGCAAACTGCCGGTTTTGATGCGGCCGTGTCCCCCCAAAACCCCTACCTGCTGCTGATGGGTGGCCATCCTTCCGTCATCGTGGGCATTCCCTGCAATGGGCTGGTGCTTTATGCGCTTTTCGGAGGGTTTGTGCTGGCTTTCCCCGGCCCCTGGCGGCGCAAGCTGTGGTTTATTCCGGCGGGCATGGTGCTTATCTGGATACTGAACGTGGTGCGCGTATCGGCGCTGGCCATCAACCAGCACTACGCGCACCAATCCGTCGACTTCAACCACCATTACACCTTCACCTTCGTGGTGTACGGCTGTATTTTTGGTCTCTGGATGCTGTGGGCCAAGCGCCTTGCCGTGCGCGACAACCAACGTCTCACGCCTCCTACTGCTTTTGCCAGTGCCTGACTTTCCTTCTGCCCGGCCCGTAACGCGCTCCCCACAAGTGGGACGCTGGGCGCTAACGGCGCTGCTGCTGCTGGCGCTGCTGCTCATTGGCATCTACGACGGCCCGACCCTCACCTTTCTGACGGTGATGTGGGAGCGGCTGTTGGCCGCCAGCGGCCTGCACCACATCGCGGCGGCTATGCAGCAGGGCATCAACGGCGGCATTACCAAGCGCCTGCTGCCGGCCGTGGCCACCTACGCGGCCCTCTACATCGGCATTTGCCTGCTGCTGTTGCGGCTGGTGCTCGCCCCGGCCCAGTGGCGCATGGCAGTGGCCATTTATGCCGGCACCCTGGCCGTGTACGTAGGCATCACGCTCGTTGGCAAGTTTGCCGGCGATGCGGTATGGGCCTACCGGCTCAGCCGCCAGATTCTGGATTTTGTGGTGAGCCCGCTGCCAGTGGCCGGGCTGTATGTGCTGCTCCGAGCCGGCTTTGGCCCACGGGCTACCCACGCTTAGGGCAAAGCAGCTGCGCCTGCTTTAAAGCAAAGGCAATTAAAATTTTATGCTTTTTGATTGCGAAATCCTCATTGCTGTAGCAATGAGGCCGCTTTTGTTTAAATCAATCAAAAATCCCCGGTTTAATTCCATTTTTTGGATCCAAAATTGCGCAGTGCATTTATGACTTAAACTGGGCCTATTACCGGTCTTTTCGCTTTCCTGCTCCACCGCACCTGCGGAGGGGGCCCG
>JAQBNT010000087.1 GCA_028288445.1 Hymenobacter sp.
GTTGAACGAGTGTCGCCCCGCCGGGGCTTTGATTCTTTAGTGGCTTTTGCTGCTACCGATAGGTCGCCCTCTAGGTACGACCCCGCTGGGGCTTTCCGGCGGGGCTTTTTTTTCGGCTGGCGCGGGAGGGACGCGAACTAAAAGTTCGCGCTGCTACCCGCGGCGGGGGCGTAGGGCCAGGTAATCGAGGTAATAGAGCACTTTTATCGACACCGAGTTATTGTGGGGGGTGTTGATGGTGTTGCTGAGGTTGTCGAAGTAGAGGGGGGTGGCGGCGTTGGCTTCGAAGAAGGATGCGCCGGCGTTTTTCCAGACGATGCTGACCTGGGAGCCGGGCGCGAACCACCAGGAATAGACGGCGTCGATGTTGAAGGCGTTGAAGGTGTTGTCGCGGTTGCGGGTGTAGGCGGGTTCGGGGGTTTCGAGGCCGTCGGGGTGGAGGCGGGAGAAGTCGCGGTAGTGGACGTTGCTCACGTAGTGCCGCAGGCGGATGTTGAACGACATGCGGTTGGTGAAGGTGTAGGTGGCCGTGGCGGTGTTGGTGAAGGTGGTGACGTGGCGGCGGCCGAGGAGCACGTCGCCGTCGTCGCCGCCGAAGCGGCGGAACAGGGGCGCATCGGTGGAATCGGAGCTGTCGAGGCCGCCGGCGTAGCCAATCTGGTTGCGGCGCAGCTCGTAGCTGATGGCGTAGACGAAGCTGAGGTGGTTGCTGACGCGGTAGCGCGGGCCGAGGGTGAGGGCGTAGGTGTGGCGGCCGGGGCGGTCGCCGTCGGCCGAGAAAAAGCGGGCGCCGTAGTTGAGGTCCCAGGCGAACTTCTTGCGGTAATCGGAGGAGAAAAAGCCGCTCATGCCGAAGTTGGCGGGCTTGCGCACGTAGTATTTGCCCAAGGGGGCGCGGCGCGGGTCGAAGTAGTCGCGGGTGAGGGGGGCGGCGTCGAGGTCGATGCCGGTGGTGAGGAAGTTCTTGGTGATGGTGGTGTAGCCGCCGGCGTAGAAGCCCATGTCCTGGTAGAGGCCGGGCTGCTCGAGGCGCGAGTACGACGTGCTGGCGTAGGTGCTGAGCTTGTTGAGCTTCCAGAAGGGTTTGTAGATGTTGTAATTGGCGTAGAGCGACTGCGAGATGTTGTTGTTGGCGAAGAGCAGGCCGAGGTCGTTGGGGTTGTAGGAGTGCGACTCGATGCCGTGGTCGACGCCCCAGGTGAATTTGCCAGAGATTTTGCTGAAGTTCAGGTAGTATTTGTAGCCGTTCGGGTCGGAGATTTCATCCGAGGAGCCGAAGTCTTTGCCCCGGCGGTTGGAGTACACCACGCGGCCGCTGAGGGCGTAGGAGTTGGCTTTGTTGGCGAAGCGGAAGAGGCCGCCGGTCACGTTGGCGTCGTAGGTGCTGCCGGCGCGGGTCACGTTGGTGTTCACCAGGCTCACGAAGGAGTTGTTTTTGAGGCTCTGGTCGAGCACCACGATGTTGTAGTTGCTCAGGGGCTGGGTGAGGATGTCGCGCCGCTGGCCGGTGGTGCTGTCCTGCACGGTGGCGTACACGTCGTTGCTCACGGCGTTGAAGATGCCCACGCCGAGGCCCTTGCTGGTGCGGCCCGATACTTTGGTGGCGTTGAGCAGGCGCGTGATGCCGGGGTTCTGCACGATGAACTCGCCGCCGTGGCGGTGGCCGTCCCGGTCGGTGGTGCCGGTGTGGAGCTGGCCGTCCACGCTGCCGAAGCCCAGCGGCTGGGCCCCTACCCTACGCGAATAGAACAGGCCGCCCTTGTTGAACAGCTCGGTGCCCTCGGTGAAAAAGCCCCGGTTTTCGTTGTACTGCACCTCGAAGGGCGAGAGGTTGAGCACCTGGTTGTCGCTCTGGACCTGGCCAAAATCGGGCACCAGGGTGGCATCGAGGGTGAAGCTTTCGTTGATGCCCCACTTCACGTCGGCCCCGCCGTTGAAGGTGGTGGTGGTGTTTTGCTTGCCCTGCTCGTTGTAGGGGTAGTGGTTGACGTAGGCCGAGACGTAGGGCGTGAGCGAGAGGCGCAGCGGCGGCTTGAGGTCGCGCAGGCCGGTGAGCTCGCCCCACTGGTTCACGAAACCGTCGACCTGGGGCTTCACCTCGTTCCAGAAAAACTTCTGGCGGGAGCTGCGCCGCTGCCGGCCAAAGTTCAGCCCCCACACTTGCTCGGTGGCCTTGCTGAAGCGGATGGCGGAATAGGGAATGCGGATTTCGGCCACCCAGTCGGTGCCGTGCAGGGCGGTGCGGGAGTCCCACACGGCGTTCCAGGAGCCGTCCTCGCCGTTGGTGGGCGACTGGCGGGCGTCGAGCTGCACGCCGCCCGAGCTCACGATAAACTCGTAGCCATTCAAATGGTCTTTGTAAGTATCGAAGAACACCCCAAACCAGTCCGAATTACCAATATTATCCCGGTTGCTCAGCTCCCGAAAAATGGAATCCTGCGACACATCGTGCATGATGGCGCCCACGTAAATCGCGGCATCGTCGTAGAGCACGCGCACTTCGGTGGGGTGTTTTTCGATGGGGCCGGGCGTGGGCTCCAGCTCGTAGAACTTGCTGGCGATGGGGGCCGACTGCCACACGGCCTCGTCGAGCAGGCCATCGAGCTTGGGCGGGGTGCTGATGCGCGTGGCCTGGAGCTGGCGCTTGGGCGCGGGGCGGGCGGCATCGGTAGCGGCGGGCGCGGCGGCCGGCGCTTGCTGGGCCCGGGCCGCCCCGATAAACAGACTCAGCCAACAAAGCAGTAAAAAACAACGCATAATATTCGTCCGAAACAGTATGGCTTTCGGAAGGGCCAAGAGATGCTGGATGAGGGGGAAAGTTGCTTGCAGCCGGGCAATTTTTCAGGTGACTTAAAGATAATCGGGCATAAAAAAGCCGGTTTCTCCAGAGAAAAACCGGCTTTTATGCATCTGCTTCGCCCCTATTCCTGGGTCGAAATAGACATATTAAATTTCTTGTCTTCGGCGTGGCCGGTGAGCTTGCGGTACTTAGCCGCCAGCGTATCAGACTGCTTTTTGCCGTTCACCGTCAGCCCCGAGTTGTTGAGCTGGAACTGGAGGTTTTTCTCATTGGTACCGAGAATGCCGTCCTTGCGCAGCTCGCTCCGCAGCTCCTCCGTGTCGACGCGGGGCGGGGCCGGGGGCGCGGGCGGGGCGGCCATGGGGGCCATGGGGGGCAAGGGCGGGGTGGCCGGAGCAACCATCGGGGCCAGGCGCGGGGCGCGGGGCGGCCGGGGTGGCGTGGGGCCGTCGTTGCTGCTGAAGGTATTGCTGTCGCTGTTCCGCATGATTACCATGGCTCCGGTGGCGCTCATCGGGTGGCCGGTGGTGGTTTCGTACAGCTTCAGGTACTTCTGAAATACCTTCTGCGGCTGCTCCTTGCCATCAATCACCAGGTTGCGGGCCGTAAGCTTGACCTCGTAATGGTTCGGGTCCTTGAACAGGCCGTCCTTCTGCATCCGGTCTATCAGGGCATCGTTGCGGTCGCGGTCCCGGTCGGCGCGTTCCTGGTTGCGGTCGGCGCGTTCGCGGTCACGCTCAGCGCGGTCCTGGTCCAGGTCCCGCAGCTCCTCCTGCGACTCGCGGATGCGCTCCCTGATTTCCTGCTGGTGCTCCTGTATTTCCTGCCGGTTCTCCTGCATCAGCTGGTTGTGCTCCAGCATCAGCTTTTGGTGCTCCCGCATGTCGGGGTTCTGGTCGCCGTTCATCCGCAGCTGCCGGCCCGATGAAGCGGTGCTCTCGGCCTGCTTCAACTGAACGCGCACTTTCTCCAGCTCTTTGTTGATTTCCTTGCGCTGGGCGGCACTCAGGCCCTTGGTGGCGGCGGCGGTGCGCAGGCCGCGCTCGGCTCCGCGCAGGGCGTCGAGGGTGGCGCGGCTGGTTTCGGGGTCCTGGCCGCCGTTGAGGGTTTTCAGGCGGTAAGTGCGGTTTATCGACCCGCCGGGGGCCATGCGAAACGCCCGGTTCATCGACCCGTTCATGTTCTGGAAATCAAACTGAAAATTCCGGTTGAATTCCCGCTCCGCCTCCACTTTCCGCTTCATGTTGCGCTCCATGTGCCGCTCCATATCGCCGCCATCGGCGCGGAACGCAAAGGCCCGCATATCAGGAGCCGGAGCTATTTGAATAATTTCGACCTGCTGGCCTTTATTACCCTTGCTCTTTTGGGGCTTGCCAATGGCGGACTCCACACGCTGGCCGTTCACCACGAGGTCGGTGAGGCGGCCCTTTTTATCTTTGGTAACTACTACCGTGCCGGGGTTGCCGGCAAAGGGCATCGGCCCCATTTCCCGGCCGTTGATGATGACGCGGCGCTGCTGGCGCATCCGGCGCGGAGGGCGGCCGTCGTCGTTCTGCGAGGCCTCATTGGCCGGGCCAGCGCCGTTTTGAGTAACCGTGATTTCGCGGCGAAACTCGGTGGGCTGGTCGGGTGCGGTTACGTTGGTGGTTGTGGTTATGGTCGTGCTGGTGGCGTGCTTGTTGGTGTCGGCCACGCCGGCGGCTTTGGCGGGCGGCGTGGGGCCAGTTTGCCAGTCGAACGCAGCCGGCTTGGCTACAGGGCTGTTCTTCGCCAGCGGGCCAGCCAGGGCCACGCTGCCGCCCAGCAGGCCCAGTCCACCCAGCACCAGCGCGCCGGCCATCAGGCCTTCGGCCATGGTGGGAGCGGCGGGGCGGCGCTGCACCAGGCGGCGCACCCGCAGCAGCAGGGCCCCGGGCCGGTTCATGGCGGCCAGGGCGAGGCGCGGGGCGGTGGGCACCACGGCGCTCTGGCTCCACTCGGCCAGGGCCGTGAGGGCGCGGGCCAGCCGAAGCGGGTCGCCGCCCACAAGGGCCGTGGCGGTGTCGTCGCAGCAGTTTTCGCGCTCGGTACGCACGCAGCTGGCCATAAACCACACGGCCGGGTGGTAGAAAAACAGCACTTCGGCCACCGTTTGCAACAGGTTCACGAGGTAGTCGCGGCGCAGCACGTGGGCCAGCTCATGCGCCAGAATGGCTTCCAGGCAAGCCGGCGACAAGCCCGCCACCGTGCCCAGCGGCAGCAGAATCACGGGCCGCAAGTGGCCCACCACCAGCGGCACCTGCACCAGCGCCGATTCGAGCAGTGCCACCGGCCGCTGCACGCCGCTGCGGGCGGCCAGTGCGGCCAGTCGCTCCTGCCACGCGGTCGGCAGCGGGCGCACCCGGTAGCTCCGCAGCCGCTGCACATACAGCAGGCCGCCCAGCATGCGCAGGCTCATGGCCAGCAGGCCCAGCAGCCACGCCACCACCAGCAGCGGCAGATTATTGTCGAAATACCGCAGACTGGTAGCCAGCCAATCAGGCGTGGACGACTGAGCAACCGGGCTGCCGGCAGCCACCGTTACCTGGTGTAAGCGCGCCGTACTGCTGGCAGCCGCCGCCACTTTGCCCGGCTCTTTTGAAGCTCCTGAAACGCCCGCCGTAGAAGCTTCAACCTGCTTCAGCGGTACTATCTGTTGCGTTTTAACCGTGCCGGGGCTCAGCAATACGCCTTGCGCCGGGCTCGAATTAAAGTACAGTCCGAATGTGATTCCGGCCAGTGCCACCACCACGCCCAGCGCCCCGGCCGAGGCCGCGTAGCGCACTTCGGCCCGCTGCCGGCGCAGCAGCAGCAGTGCCCCGGCCAGCACGGCCGCTACCAGCGCGCCCTGCCACAGCGAGTGCAGCAAGGTCCAGCCCAAAGCCCGCGTGAGGGCGGGCGAAACGAATTGCTCAAGCGTGGTCATCGTCGTCGGAATTAGGAGTGGAATTCTGAATTTCAATGTCATTCAGCAGGCGGCGGATTTGCGCCAGCTCGTCGGCTGAGGTCTGGCGACTGCCCAGGGCCTGCATCACCAGCTTCAGGGCCGAGCCGCCGAAGGTGGCGTCCACGAACTTGTCGAGGAGCAGGCCTTGCGTTTCCTGCTCGCGCACCGCGGCGCGGTACACGTGGCTGCGGTCGGCGTCGTCGCGCCGCACCAGCGCCTTTTCCAGCATCAGCTGCAAAATCTTGAGCGTGGTGGTGTAGCCCACCTCCACCTGACGGCGCTGGCTCAGGTGGTCGTTGATAGCCCGCACGGTGGCGGGGCCGTGCTGCCAGAGCACATGCAGGATTTCCAACTCGGAATCCGTAGGTTTGGGGGGCGGTGCTTTGCTCATAACGAAAGATACGAGGTTACTACGAATTATTTCGTAGGATGAGGCAAAGATTGTACGAATTCCTTCGTAGTTGCAAGCAATACCTACGAAATATTTCGTACAAAGACCGTTTCTCGAATTAATACCCTGCTTAATAGGGCATTAATTTTCAACCTCCTTATATTATTTATCTGGCCTCGTTCAGCGGGAGACGCAAATATGCGTCTCTACATCGGGCGGGTGTTACTTCTCCCGCTCCCGACGCTTTACCAGCGTCACGCGGGCACGGTGGCAGATACCGCCCAGCGGCGGGTTGAACTTGCTGACGCTGATTTTCACTTTGCGCACGCCGGGCAGTTCGGCCGTGATGCGGTCGAGCACGCGGTGAGCAACGTGCTCCAGCAGGCGGGCAGGCGCGCGCATTTCCTCGGCTACGAGGCGATAGAGCACTTCGTAGTTTACCGTCTGCTGCAACTTATCGGACTCGCCGGCGGCCAGCAAATCGGTTTTAATGTAGAGGTCGACGCCGTATTTGTTGCCGATTTTCTGCTCTTCATCATAGTAGCCGTGGAAGGCGAAAAACTCCAGTCCTTCGAGTGCGATTTGGCCCATGTGGTGAGATGTGAGGTGGTGGATTGTTAAGAAACGAGATGCCCCGGCTACTGGTATTAGCGCCACCGCAAAGGTCGGCGCATAAAAAAAGAAAGCCCATCAGAGGACAGGCTTTCTTCAATTCATGGCCACAAAATTCGACCAATCCGTCGAATCCAATAAATCCGTGGTCTAGATTTCATCGAAAAACGACTTCTCCGCCACTGCTGCCTCGGCCGGCGCAACGGCTTCGGCCGGAACGGTAGCTGCCATGCCGGGCTGGCCGGGATGTGTCACGGGCGAGGGCTGGTTGATTTCGGGATGGTTGGGCGTTACCGGCTGGATATCAGGCGCGGTGGGCTGGATGTAAGGCGGGGCGGGCTCGGGTACCTGCGAGGGCGCGGGTGGGTCGATGTGCGGGGCGGGCGAGATGCCGGGGTTTTCGGCCGGGGCACCGGGCCGCTCAATTTCGGGGTGGGGGTTCTGGGCAGGCGCGCCGGGGTCGGGCTGCTGGCCGGGCTTGGGGTTGTAGCCGGTGGTTTGAGCAGCGCGCTCCAGGGTTTCTTCGGCTCGGCCCAACGATGTGGGCGCGAAGGCAGCAGGTGTGGCGGCGGCAACGGCCGCCACCGATGAAACGGCGGAAGAAGAAGTGACTTGCATGGCGGAAGGGGTTTCGGGCGTGGGTTCGGCGGCGGCTTCCTTGGGCCGCTCTACCTGTACGCTAGCCGCGCGCGAAAGGATGGCTGCCGTGCCTCCTTTGGGCCGGTTGCGGGCTTTTTCCACTTTCTCCAGCGCATCGGAGGCTAGGTGGTGCAGGTCGCGCACAAGGCCGTCGAGCTGCTGCTCCAGGCGCTGGCACTCCTGGCCCAGGCCGCCGACTTCGCGCTGCATGTCGGCCACGGTTTTTTCGGCCTGCTGGTAGGCGCCGTCCACCACTTCGCGGGCGCGCTGGCGGGCTTCGCTGAGGATGCCTTCGGCCTGGAACTGGGCTTCGCGGATGCGCAGGTCGGCATCGCGCTGGGCCTGCTCGGTGATGTTGTTGCCGGTGTCCTCGGCCGTTTTCAGGGTGCGGTAGAGGCTACTTTCCACTTCGCGCATCTTCTGCACGTCGTGCTGGGCGTGTTCGAGCTTGAGGCGCAGCTCACGGTTTTCGTCGCCCATCCGCTCCCACTGCTGCGAAATGGTGGTCAGAAACGCCTGCACTTCGTCCTTATCAACCCCCCGAAAGGATTTTTCAAACGTTTTCTGGCGGATATCGAGAGCAGTGAGTTTCATCGTTGCAATGAGGAATTAAGAATGAGGAATGAAGAATCAGACTGAGAAGAAAACGGCAGGAAACAGCCCGAATTGGCTTAATTCCTCATTTTTCATTCCTCATTCTTCATTCCTACTTGCCAAACGGCCAAGCTGCGGTCGTCGCTACACGAAACTAGCCGGTTTTGGTTGCCCGGCCAAACCAGCCGGTTCACCGACGTGCCGTGGCCGGCGGCGCGGGTGCGGTCGAGCACGCGCAGCAGCGTGAGCGTACTCGCGTCCCAGAGCTTGATACTTTTATCGAGGCTGCACGAGGCCAGGTAGCGGCCATCGGGGCTAAAGGCCAAGTGGTTAATGGTGTACATGTGGGCCGGTACGGTATCGGCCAGGGCGTAGCCGGCGACCACGTCCCAGCGCCGAATCTGGGCATCGCGGCCAGCCGTGAGCAGGTACGCGCCATCGGGCGAAAAGGCCACGGAGAATACCGAATTGGTGCTTTCGCCCAGCGTAAACTTGGCTTCCAGCGAATCCAAGTCGAGCACGCGGGTGATATGGTCAGAACTGCCGATGACCAGTTCGCCGCGCTCCTCGTGCAGGACCAGCGTGCGCAGGCTTTTATCGGTGATGCGCAGCAGCTTTTCTAACCGGAAATCGGGCAGGCTCAGCACCGCCAGCGTGCCATCGGCTAGGCCCGCATAGAGTCGCTGTCGGCTGGGCGAAAATACGATTTCGAAGATGGCTACTGGCGGCAGGGCCGTGGCGTGGGCCAGTTGCTTTTGGCTTAAATCAATGGCCTGAATGCCTTGGAAATTGTGCCCCAGCACCAGCAAATCCAGTTCCGGCAGATGGCGCAGGGCATACACCGAGTTTTCGACGCGGGCCAGCAGTTCACCGTCGCGCTCAGGTTCGGCGGCGTCCCAGCCTACCACCATGCCATCAGCACTGCCAGAGAAAACGCGGCTGGCGGGGCCGCCCGTGAGGGCATACACGGCATCGCGGTGGCCGGCAAGGGTGGCAATTCGGGTAACGGGCGGGCGGAAGATTTCGGACATACGGACGCCGCAAAGGTAGCTTCGTGGTTAGTGGTGAATGATTAACGGTTAATGATTAATGGTCCGAAGCAACTCAATTCAGTGCCTTTACTCCAAAGGCTAGCACCGGCGCAAGGCCAAACCAGCATCCATTAATCACTGACCACTAACCATTAATCATTAAAAAAATGCCCCTGCACTCCATCCAGCGCCTCTCCCCTACTGCCGTGCTGGGCCTCTGGTACCTCACCGAAACGCCCGAAACCCTGTGGGCCGCCCTGCCAAATTCAGAGGCGTATCGAGCGCTACTGCCCGCCACGGCCGATGCCCGGCGGCAGGCGCAGTGGCTGGCCGGCCGGCGGCTGGCTCACGCGCTGTTTGGGGAATTGCCCGCGCCCCTGCCGCCCGAAACGCTGGTGCAGAATGACGCCACCGGCCGCCCCTGGTTGCTCGGCGCGCCTGCTGACACGGTGGTGTCGCTGTCGCACTCCGGCGAATGGGCGGCGGCGGTACTGACCCAGGGCGGCCGGGCCGGGGTCGACGTGGAGCTAATCCGCGACAAAGCCCAGCGGCTGGCCGGAAAATTTCTGGCCGAAAACGAGTGGGCGCACGCCCGCGCTGCCACTGCCGATATGGCCGCCGACCCGCACTACACCCTGCTCTGGAGCGCCAAAGAATCCCTGTACAAGCTGGCCGCCCAACGCGGCATTATTTTCCGTCAACAGCTGCTACTTCAGGAATTTACCCCCGAAATATCCGGCGAAATCCCGGCTACATTAGTGCTGGGCGGGGCTGAGACGCGGCACCGCATTTGCTATACCCAACCCGCGCCCGGCTACGTGCTCACGTATTGCCACGAACCCGCTGGGTAGCCGCGAGCCCTTGCGCCGCGCCGTTTTGTCTTACCTTACCGCCATGTCTTTCCGTCGCATTTCTATTCTTACCGCCGTGGCCCTGCTGGCCGTGACCCTCGCCGTGGGCGTGGCCCGCGCCCAGGCTGGCGGCACCGTATCCGATTTCACCCTAAAAACCGCCGCCAACGCCGACGTCGCCCTCAAAAGCTACGCCCAGAACAAGGCCGTGGTGGTGGTATTTCTGAACCCGGCCTGCGCCTTTTCGCGCCTCTATCAGGAGCGGCTGGCCTCGCTCAGCAGCGCCTACCGGGGCCGGGGCGTACAGTTTCTGTTCATCAACGTGCCCATCAACCTCGATGCGCCCGGCACCGCCGCCCCTGGCGAAGTCGAGCTGCCCACCCTCACCGATGCCAGCCAGCAGGTGGCCGGCCTGCTCGGCGTGACGAAAACCGCCGAGGCCGTGGTGCTGGAGCCGGCCGGCAATGGCTTCGCCGTCCGCTACCGCGGCGCGATTGACGACAACCCGCAAGTGGCAGGCAGCGTGCAACAGTCTTACCTGAAGCAGGTGCTTGATAACGTGCTGGCCGGCCGCCCCGCCGGTGTGGCCGACAAGCGAGCCGCCGGGTGTTTGATTAAGCGGTAATTTGTCATTGCGAGTGGAGCGCAGCAATACGCCTCGCCCAAAGCAGAAAGTGCTGAACATAAGAAGCCCCGATACTGCGTAGTATCGGGGCTTCTTATGTTTTGAAAACCAAGAACAATGTAGGGGCGGGGCTTGCCCCCGCCCGCACGTTCGCACCATTACAACGGTTCCGTCCAACGTCCGGGCGGGGGCAAGCCC
>JAQBNT010000106.1 GCA_028288445.1 Hymenobacter sp.
CGTCCAACCCGCGCCGGTAGGCCCCTAGCACCCGCAACTCCTCCGTCACCGGCTCCAAATCGGCCAGCAGATTTTCCAGCTGCACCCGCTGCTTAAACTCCACATCGGCATGGAAGCCGTAGTGCCAGGGCTGCCCCGGCCGGGGGCACGATTGCAGCTTGCTCAGATTCAAGCCCTGTGCGGCCACGCGGGTGAGCACGGCGGCCAAGCTGCCCGGCGCGTGCGGGGCACAGAAGTAGAGTGATGCTTTGTCAGCCTGCGAATCGGGCAGCGCCTCGGCGGCACGCTCCAGCACCAGAAACCGGGTATAGTTGTGCGGGTCGTCGTGGATGGCGGGGGCCAGAATTTGCAGGCCAAACTGCTCGGCGGCCTGGGCACCGGCTACCACGGCCACGCCGGGGGTGCGCTGCTCGGCCAGGAGTTGGGCGCTGTGGCCGGTGTCGTCGGTTTCCACCAGCTTCCAGCGCGGGTGGCGGTCGAGGAACTCACCGCACTGGCGCAGGGCCATAGGGTGCGAGTGCACGGCCTGCACCTGCGCCAGCGTGGTGCCGGGCAAGGCCAGTAGGTGCTGATGAATGGGCAGGTACACCTCGCCGGTCACGCGCACGGCGTGGCGCTCCAGCAGCAGGTAGTTGGGCAGGATGCTGCCGGCCAGCGAGTTTTCCATGGCCAGCAGGCCAGCATCGGCAGTACCGTTCACGACGTGCGCCACCACCGCGCCGAAGGTGGCACAGGCCAGCAGCGCCGGCTGCATACCGAAGTATCGGCGGGCCGCGACTTCGTGGAAACTTCCCTGGAAACCCTGAATAGAAACGTGCTGGGGCATGATGCGTGCGGTTATTGGGCAATAAAAAAGGGCCTCCGTTATGCGGGGGCCCTGGGCTTGTTGGGAAGCAGTGTGGTGGTCAACACTGGCAACAAAGGGCCGTCTTCTTCGGGTAGAAGAAGTAATAAGCGTAATAAAAAAAGACGTGGTGCAGGGTGGTCATCGAAAAACCGGGCATTAAAAAAGCGCCTCCCGAAGAACGAGCGGCGCTGGAGAAGTTTGTGGGAGTTAGCTACAAACGGCGGCTCGTTCTACGCGGTGGCGTAGAAGGTATAATAGCCAAAAAAGTAGCGCGTCTGGAGCATGATTAGGTGCGTTTGCGGCTGCAAGGTAGGGATGGATTGGAGAAAAGCAAGTTTTAAGTATCTGCCATGCTGAGCGCAGCGAAGCACCTGATTACCCCTGAACAAGCCGTTAAACGTGATAAGGCACTTCGCTGCGCTCAGCATGACAGATAAAATCCACCATAACCCAAATGCCCAAAAACCGGTTTATCCAGCTTCGTATCCTCCCCTAGAACTCCACTCATGATTAAGCTATTTGAACCCCTCACCCTCCGCAGCGTCATCCTAAAAAACCGCATCGTGGTATCGCCTATGTGCCAGTACAGTGCCGAAGACGGCTTTGCCAACGACTGGCACCTCGTGCATCTGGGCAGTCGGGCCGTGGGCGGGGCCAGCCTCATTATTCAGGAGGCCACCGCTGTGTCGCCCGAAGGCCGCATCAGCCCCGAAGACCTCGGCATCTGGAAAGATGAGCACATGCCCATGCTCCAGCGCATCAATGCCTTCATCGCGGCGCAGGGCAGCGTGCCCGGCGTGCAGCTGGCCCACGCCGGTCGCAAGGCCAGTACCTACCGGCCGTGGTCGGGCGAGGGCGTAGTGGCTGAAAGCGCAGGCGGGTGGCCGGTGGTCGGCCCGACCAGCACGCCGTTCAACGACAACTACCCGGTGCCGGTGGCGCTCGACGCGGCCGGTATTCAGAAGGTGGTTGCCGATTTCCGCGCTGCCACTAGGCGGGCGCTGGCGGCAGGATTTAAGGTGATTGAGCTGCATGCGGCCCATGGCTATTTGCTGCACCAGTTTCTGTCGCCGCTGAGCAACCAGCGCACCGACGAGTACGGCGGCACGTTTGGAAACCGCGTCCGGCTGCTGCTGGAGGTGGTGGCCGCCACCCGCGAGGTGTGGCCCGACGACCTGCCCCTCATCGTGCGCCTCTCCGTGACGGACTGGACCGAAGGCGGCTGGAACGCCGAAGAATCAGTGCAGCTGGCCGCCATGCTCAAGGTGCGCGGCGTGGACCTGATTGACTGCTCCACGGGCGGCAACGTGCCCAAAGCGCCCATCCCCGTGGGCCCCGGCTATCAGGTGCAGTTTGCCGAGCGCATCAAGGAGGAAACCGGGATTCTGACCGGCGCGGTGGGCCTCATCACCACGCCGGCTGAGGCCGAAGCCATTATAGCCAGCGGCCAGGCCGACATCGTGCTGCTGGCGCGGGAGTTTCTGCGCGAACCGTATTTCCCACTTTTCGCAGCGCAGGATTTGGGCGCGGAGGTGCAGTGGCCGGCACAGTACGAGCGCGCCAAACCGCGCGTGACTTCGGCGGCTGGCCCGCGGTAGAGACGCATAATTGCGTCTCGTCGTCAGCGCCGCGTGGGCTTTCCACCGTTCAACCACGAGACGCAATTATGCGTCTCTACGCACCCACTTTGCCGTCACCAGCAACTGGCCCAGGTGGCGGGTGGTGTGCTCGGCCGCATGCACCATCAGGCCAATAACGGTGGACGGCAGCTGCGCCCGGCCTACGCCACGCGCTTCCGTTAGCGTCGCTTCATCAGTGCTCCGAAGCTGCGCCAACGCGCTGTCAACTTGTGCGCTGAAACGCTGCACCAACTTCTGCACGGTGTCCGCCTCAATTGTCAGCGGCAGATTCTCCGCGGCTAAAGCCGCCTGCTGGCTCTCAGAAAGTGCCTCGGCGCGGGCGTAGGTGAAGGTGCGGTCGAGCACGCCGGCGAGGTGCTGGAGGTGGAAGCCCACGGAGGCCACGCCACCGGGCCGCTCGTTGAGCAACGTGGGCGGAAAATTCGGCATTGCCGCGTTCAGCTCTTCGCGAGCTTGCAGCAGGGCATGGGCCACAGGCTGGAGCAATGGCGGAATTTCGGGCAATGGGCCGCGCAGCCAGACTTCGCGGGTTTCGGGTGATGAGGAGGATGGGAACGTTGGGCTACTCATTGGTTGTACAATATTCGGAGCGGCTGCTTAGGCCGTACTTTTGTGATTATGTCAGGTATTAACGATGCGCTGCGCGCTGCGGCCGACCAGTTCGGCACCCCTCTTTACGTGTACAATGCGGCCACCATCACGGGGCAGTATCAGAAACTGGTGAAAGCCTTCGCAGGCCATAAAACCCGGTTTTTCTACGCGTGCAAGGCGCTGAGCAACGTGGCCATTCTGCGGCACATCCACAGTCTGGGCTCGGGGCTTGATTGCGTGAGCATCAACGAAGTACGCCTGGGGCTACATGTGGGCTTCGCGCCGGAGAACATTCTCTTCACGCCCAACAGCGTGACGTTTGAGGAACTGGTGGAAGCCAAGGACTTGGGCGTGAATCTGAACATTGATAACATCTCGCTGCTGGAACGGTTCGGGGCCACGTTTGGCGGCTCGTACCCGGTGTGCGTGCGCCTGAACCCGCACATTGAGGCGGGCGGCAACTACAAGATTCAAACCGGCCACATCGACTCCAAGTTTGGCATCAGCATCCACCAGATGCGCCACCTGGAGCGCGTGGTGAAGGGCACCGGCCTGCACGTGCGCGGCCTACACATGCACACAGGCTCCGAAATCAAGGACGTAGGCGTGTTCCTGCGCTCGCTCGAAATCCTGTTCGACGCCGCCGGCCGTTTCCCCGACCTTGACTTTCTGGACTTGGGCTCGGGCTTCAAAGTGCCCTACAAGCCCGGCGACCCCGAAACCGACGTAGCCACGCTGGGCCAGCAGGTGGCCGAGGCCTTCAAAACCTTCGAGCAGGAATACGGCCGCCCGCTGGAATGCTGGTTCGAGCCCGGCAAGTACCTGGTGAGCGAAAGCGGCTACCTGCTGGTGAACGTGGCCGTGGTGAAGCAAACCACCGCCACGGTGTTTGCGGGCGTGAATTCGGGCTTCAACCACCTCATCCGGCCCATGTTCTACGACAGCCACCACCACATCAGCAACCTGACCAATCCCAAAGGCACGGAGCGGCTGTACACCGTGGTGGGCAACATCTGCGAAACCGACACCTTCGCCTGGGACCGGCTGCTGCCCGACATCCGCGAAAACGACCTGCTGGCCTTCCACAACGCCGGGGCCTACGGCTTCGAGATGAGCAGCAGCTTCAATTCGCGCACCCGCCCCGCCGAAGTGCTCCTGACCGAGGCCGGCGAGTTGCGCCTCATCCGCAAACGCCAGACGTTTGAGGACCTGCTGGCCGGGCAGGTGGATGTGGCGGCCGAAGCTCCGGCCCAGCCGGTGCCGGCCGCTTAGCCGGGGCGGAGTCCGCAAGACGTTGGACCGAATATTTAAGCCAGTCTATTTTACTATCTTAGCATAGCCGTTTCACTTGCCAATGGCGGGTGAAACGGTTGCGGCCCGATGGTTCACTAGCGGTTTTTTCGGCCATGACTTCTGCTGTCTTAACGGTGCGCGCTGTTTTGCGGCATTCGCGCCGGGGCTTGGTGGCGCGCCTGTTGCAGCTGCTACTGGCCCTGGGCATCGCGAGCCTTTGCTACCAACTGGCCCCACCCGACTTCAAGTTCATTACCCGTTTTCTCGTGGGCTAGGACGGGTTCGTGCTGAGTATTTTGGCTATCAGCTGGATAACCATCTTTCAGACTCACTTCGCTGATATGCGGAGCGTTGTCAGGTCGTTACACCCCAACCGCACCTGGCCCATCCTACTGGCGGCCATATTTTTGGGTACCACCGTCAGCATTGTGGCGGTGCTGATGCTATTGCACGGCATCCAGCAAATGACCATGGAGGAACGCATCGAGCACATCCTGGTATCGGTGGTGGCCATAGTGAGCACCTGGTGCCTGATGCACACGCTGTTTGCGCTGCATTATGCTCATACTTACTTTAGCCTGCTGCCCGATATTCAGGAGAATGCCTGGCATACCGGGCTGGTGTTCGCGGGCGCGCCGCCCAGCTCGTACTGGGATTTTGTCTATTTCGCCTTCGTGGTGGGGATGACGACCCAAACCTCCGACGTTACCGTTACCACGTTGCGCATGCGGCGGCTGGTGCTGTTTCACAGCATATTGTCCTTCGCCTTCAACACCACCATTCTGGCCCTGAGCATCAACATTATCTCCGGCCTGCTGTGAGCCGACAGGCCTACCAGCGGCAGGCTTGTAGCCAACCCGCAGCTGCTTCCTCGGCCTCGAAGGTGCGGTAGGTGTGCGGCAACTCCCGGGAAGCCATAATAAACTGGTTGGTGGCCAACCGGGCAAACACGTTGTGCGCCACCAGAATAGCGCCAAAACGGTAGCCATTTTCCCGCACGGTGCGGGGCAGCCATTCATTGGTTATCCAGTCCTGCTCGACGGGGTTGTAGGGAGCCATTTCGCGCTGGTCGACCAGAATTTTGCTCCATTGCCGCCGGCTCAGGGCCTGGGCCGTGTGCGTGAGCAAGGCCCGAAACTGGGCCACCTCGCGGGTACCAGCGCGGTATTCCAGCCGGATATAGCTAGCCGGCTCTTCCCACACGCGCCCGGCGCTATTTTCAAAATACAAAGAACGACCGGGATTAAGCATCAAATAAGCAGCAACAAAGCAAAACGGACTGCCCAACCAAGTGGCAGTCCGCTGGCTTAAACCATAAACTGTGGCCGAAGTTATTGGCGAAGCGGTTTTTCCGCTGCCGCGCTAGGCTCAGGCTTCATCTTTCGGAGCCTCGCCCCGAAAAGCATCCATTTTAGCCACCACCGGCAGCTTCACCGGCCGGTTTTCGCGGGCCGATTGGTAGATGGCTTCCATGATGCGCTGGTCCTGCAAGCCTTCCTCGCCGGGCGTGTAGGGCGTTTTGTTCTGGCGCACGCATTCGGCCATGTGGTCCATTTCGAGGGCAAACTGGTCTTCCTGAGGGTCGTTGGGCACTTCCTTTAGCTGCTTGCCGCCGGGGGCGTGGGTGCGCTCCTGCCGCAGCCCGTGGTACGGGAAGGCCGGGTCCATTTCGATGCTGCCGGTTTCGGCATACACCGTGTAGCTCTTGTTGTTGAAGGAGCCGTAGCCCGTCATGCACTGCGAAATCACGCCGCTGGGAAAGCGCAGCGTAAAGCTCACGTTCTCTTCGACTTCCTTGAACCGGTCGTCGCCCGGCGTGCTGTAAATCTGGGCCGAAACCTCGGTCGGCTCCTCACCCAGCAAAAAGCGCGTGGTGTTGAGGCAGTACAGGCCCACATCGGGCAGCGAGCCCCCGCCGGCCAGGGCCTTTTTGTGCCGCCACTGCTGGTCGTGGGCCTGGTTCTGGGTGTTCATCATCTGCAGCATCTTGGTCGCGCCGTAGGTTTTGTCGCGCACCAGCTTCTGCACCTGGCGGTTCAGCGGCTCGTACTGAATGCGGTAGGCAATCATGAGCTTTTTGCCGGCTTTTTTGCAGGCCTCAATCATTTCCTCGCACTCTTTCACGGAGTTAGCCATCGGCTTCTCGCAGAGAATGTGCTTGCCCGCTTTCGCGCCCCTAATGGTGAATTCATGGTGCATGGAGTTGGGAAGCACAATGTAAATCACCTCCACTTCGGGGTTGTCCCTGAGCTTATCGTAGGTCTGGTACGAGTAGCAGCTGCTAGCCTTAATGCCGTACTGCTTGGCCACTTTGGCCATCTTGTCGGCGTCGCCGCTCACCAGCGCCACCAGCTTAGCGTGCTTGCTCTTGCCGAAGGCGGGCAGAATCTCATTGAGGGTGAGGTGGCCCAAGCCCACCAGCGCGTAGCCCACGCGGCGGTCAGGAGCGTCGGGGTTGAAGGGCTCGGCACCTTTGGGGTCGGTGGGCGCTTCGAGGGGCGGCAGCTTGATATCGAGTGGACCGGTGACAGGCGGTGCGGCGGCTTCAGCGGCTTCAGCGGCTTCGGCGGCTTTGTGCGCTTCGGCGGCGGCGAGGGGCAGGGCGCCGGCTACGCCCACGGCCAACAGGCCTCGCCCGGCGTGGTTGATAAAATGACGACGCGACTCGTCGTAGCCGTTTTCGGCTTCGGCACTGAAGGCGGTATTGAAGGCAGTATTTTCCTGAAACATGGGTTTGGACGGCGAATAGCGAGAACTTGATAGTAGCAGACCTGCTTACGTGCCCGGCCCGGCTCAGAGTTGCCACGCGCCGCCGTGTGGTTGAGCTTATTGCCCCTATTCTACGCAATCGATTCCAACCGCTGAAACGCTAGTATATTTATAGCCCCGCTTTGGGTTTTCTTAATTTTCAACTTGCTGATGAAGGTGTTTACCCGCTCGTTTTTTCCCATTGCTATTGCTTTAGCCGCCGGCAGCCTGGCCCCGGTACTGGCACAGGCCCAGACGGTCACCCCCATTGGCACCATCCAGGGCACCGGGGTGCTGGCCACATCGGGCACCTATACTATTGAAGGCGTGGTAACGGGCGTATACGCCGACCTGAGCCCGGCCGGCTTCTACATCCAGAACGACGCGGCCAGCGCCGACGGCAACCCCGCCACTTCCGATGCCCTGTTTGTGGTGCAGGCCAGCCCCACGGTGGCCGTGGGCAGCCGCCTGCGCATCACCGGCGCGGTGCAGGAAATCGCCAGCACGCCGTCGTTCAACCAGGCGGTGCTCACCTCGCCCACCATCACGGTGCTGGCGGCCAGCAGCCCATTGCCCGCTTTTAGCATCATCGACAACACCACGTTTTCGATGGCCGATGCCGAACCCTTTGAAGGCATGCGGGTGCAGTTTTCGGCCCCTATCACGGTATCGGACGTGGCGGCGCTGAAATCGCGCGGCGAGTTGAATATTTCCCTGCGCGGCCTCGTGTACCAGCCCACGCAGTTCGTGGACCCCAACGACAGCCCCGCCAGCGGCACCAGCAGCAGCGGCACCACCAATGTGGCCGCCGTGAACGCCTACCAGGCCGACAACGTCAACAAAAGCCTGCTGCTGGATGATGGCCGCGCCGCCACCAACCCCACGCCCATCCCCTACCTCGACGCCGCCACCCAGACCGTGCGGGCCGGCAGCACCGTGACCAGCCTGCGCGGCATCATGGGCTACGGCAACAGCAAGTGGCGCATCCAGCCCCTGGCCGGGGCCGACGCGCCGGCCGTGGTGACGGTGCGCCCCCCGGTGCCCACCTTCGGGCCAATTGACGTGAAAATCGCCAGCATGAACGTGCTCAACTTCTTCAATGGCAACGGCCTGGGCGCGGGCTTCCCCACCTCGCGCGGCGCGCTCACCTTTGATGATTTCCAGCGTCAGCGCAGCAAAATCCTCACTGCCATCTCCCAGATGAATGCCGACGTACTGGGCCTGATGGAGGTGGAGAACGATGGCACCGGGGCCAACTCGGCCGTGCAGGACCTGGTGAACGGCCTGAACCAGCTCATGGGCGCGGGCACCTACGCCTTCGTAAACGACGGCGGTGCCAACTCCCAGCCCAACGATACCGACCTGATTCACTGCGTCATCATTTACAAACCGGCCGCCGTGACGCCTTACGGCCCGGCCCTGCTGGTCACCGTGACCGGCGTTTTTGAGCGCCCGCCCCTGGCCCAGGTGTTCATTACCAACCGCACCACGGCCGCGGCCCGCGACACGTTTGCCATTGTGGTCAACCACCTCAAGTCGAAGGCCAGCGGTACGGGCCTTAACGCCGACCAAGGCGACGGCCAGGGCCCGTCTAACCTGCGCCGTAAGGGCCAGGCCACGGCCCTCGTGCAGTTCATCAACACGGTAGTGAAGCCCGCCGGCACCCGCTACGTGGTGAGCGTGGGCGACTACAACGCCAACTACGAAGAAGACCCGATGGACATCCTACGGGCGGCCGGCTTCGTGCTGGGCAGCCCTGCCAGCAGCGCCTCTTACCTGTTCAGCGGCCTGAGTGGCAGTCTCGACCACGCCGTGCTCAGCGGCAACCTGGTGGGCCACGCGGCCGTGGAAAAGTGGCACATCAACGCCAGCGAGCCCGAGTTTCTAGAGTACGACTTTGCCGGTGCGGCCACCGACATCACCAGCCCCTTCCGCTCCTCGGACCACGACCCGGTGCTCATCGGGCTGAATTTTCGCACCACCGTCACGGCCACCGGCCGGGCCGCTACGGGCGGGCAAATCGACGTTTTCCCGAACCCCACGCCCGGCGCGTTCACCCTCCGCATCAGCGGCTTCCCGGCCCAGCCGATGACGCTCGAAGTAGTGTCGGCCCTGGGCCAGCGCCTGCTCACGCTGCACGGCACGGCCGAGGAGTTGCAGGCCGAAATCGGCCCGCGCACGGCGCGGCTGACGGCCGGCACTTACGTGCTGCGGCTGAGTGGGAATGATTTCAGCCAGGTTCAGCGCGTGGTTAAGCTGTAGCTTTGCCTGAGCGAAACCCTTCGTCCGAACTATTAAAGAAGAACGTCATGCTGAGCGTAGCATGACGTTCTTCTTGTTTATAAAAACCTATTCCGATGGCCATTAAGCCCCGCCGTAAGCCCACCGTCCTTCGCAAGCCTACTCATTTCCCCGAAGAAAACGTGGCCGAGCGCTGGGACGCCCGCCACCTGCTGGGCCACACCGAGTTCGATGAATTCCGCTTCGTGAACTGCGATTTTAGCGGGGCCGATTTCAGCCGGATACGCTTTACCGACTGCTTGTTTGAGCACTGCAACCTGAGCTCGGCCAAACTGGCGGGCACGGCGCTACAAAACGTGGCTTTCGCCGATTGCAAGCTGCTGGGCCTACAGTTCACGGCCTGCCGCGACATGCTGTTCGGGGTGCATTTCGACCAGTGCCAGTTGCGCTACGCCTCGTTTGCGGGCCGCGTGATGCCGGGCACCCGCTTCGTGGGCTGCACCTTGGAAGAAGCTGATTTTGCCGATGCCGACCTTTCGGCGGCCGTGTTTCAGGGGTGTGCGCTGGCGGGGGCCGTGTTCCAGAACACGCGGCTGGCCGAAGCGGATTTTCGCAGTGCCACCGGGTTTGTTATCGACCCCGAGAGCAACGTCATCACCGGGGCGCACTTCACGCTGAGCGGCCTGCTGGGCGTGGTGGCCAAGTATAATCTGGTGGTTGAATAAACTGTTCGGATTCAGCAAAAAGAGCCACTGGCACGGCAGATTTACGCGATAAGGCCACCCTTTAGCACCCGCTAAACTTCCGGTTTCGATTTCGGCTAGTAGATTGCGGCAGAATTCCCATCTATGCCCGAAAGCCACCACTTGACGAACGAGTGGCCCCCTACTTTCGGTTAATTGTCAGCACCCCGCGCCGCGTTACGGCTGGGCCATCGGGTCCTCGTTGCCGGCCGGGTCAGAACCTGTAGCCGCTGGTCGCACCGGCCGGCGCGCGGGTATTTTCTCACTTCGCTACAACGACCAGATGGCCAATCGCCGCGCTTCCATTACCGACCTGGCTAAAACGCTGGGCCTCTCGCCTTCCACCATTTCCCGCGCCCTCAGCGACCACGACGACGTGAGTGAGGCCACCAAGGCCCGCGTGCGCAAGCTGGCCGAGGAACTGCACTACCAGCCCAACCAGCTGGCCGCCGCCCTGCGCCGGGGCCGCAGCAACACGCTGGGGGTGCTGGTGCCGCACATCACCGGCCACTTTTTCCCGCTGGTGGTGAACGGCATTGCCACCGAAGCTGCCAAGCTGGGCTTCAACGTGATGATTTGCCAATCGAACGAAGATGCCCGTCAGGAGCAGAAGAACATCGACCTGCTGATGAACTCGCAGGTGGAAGGCATTCTGGTATCGTTGGCCAACACCACGCAGAGCTTTGAGCATTTTGAGGCCGTACGCCAGCAGAACATTCCGCTGGTGTTTTTCGACCGCATGGTGGAGGATTTCCAGGGCAGCAACATCAGCGCCGTGGTGATTGACGACTACCAGGGCGCGTATCAGGTGGTGACGCACCTCATCGAGCAGGGCTGCACGCGCATCGCGCACTTCACCGGCCCGCTGCACCTGAGCATTCACAAAAACCGGCACCAGGGCTACCGCGACGCCCTCACCGCCCACGGCCTGCCCATCGACGAGGACCTGATTGCCTGCTTCGACATGAACCAGAAGAGCGGCGCGCAGGCCATGCGCCAACTCCTGAAGCTGCCCCAGCGCCCGGATGCCGTGTTTTCGAGCAACGACCTGGCCGCAGTGGGCGCCCTGCAAGTGGTGAAAGCCCAGCGCCTGCGCGTGCCCGAGGACGTGGCCATCGTGGGGTTCAGCAACGAGATGTTCACCTCCCTCACCGAGCCCATGCTCAGCAGCGTGGACCAGCGCTGCGAGCAAATGGGCAAAACGGCGGTGCAGCTGCTACAAAAGATGCTGAAAAGCGGCCCCAACCGCGTGGGCCCGCCCAAGCCCATCGTGCTCAAGCCCAAGCTGCTGGTGCGCGAGTCGTCGCAGCGGCGGCGGTAGAAACCAGAAGCCAAAAGACCGTCATGCAGAGCGCAGCGAAGCATCTTTACCTCGAAAGTAATCAGATTTACTCTTGCGATAAAGATGCTTCGCTGCGCTCTGCATGACGGGCGGTATCTCTCCTTTTCCCGTCGAAAGCCGTAGGAAGCCATTTGTGCTGTTTCGCTGTTATCAATGGCGAAACCCTGCCGCTGCCTGATGCCTGAAACCACTGCTGCCCCTGCTGCTCCCCCCGCCCCCGTCACGCTCTGGACCCCGTTCATGTTCGCCCTGTTCCGGGCCATCTGGATTGCGGGGCTGGTGAGCAACGTGGGCACCTGGATGCAGAACGTGGCTGGCGTGTGGCTCGTGACCACCCTCACCACCTCGGCCCTGCTAGTGGCACTGATGCAGACGGCCACCTCGCTGCCGGCCTTTTTATTGAGTATGCCGGCCGGCGTGATGGCCGATTTGGTGGACCGCCGCCGGCTGCTGCTGCTCACGCAAGGCTTTATGGCCGTGGTGGCTACCGCGCTGGGCGTGCTCACGTTGAACAACGGCATTTCGGCCTACGGGGTGCTGGGTTTCACGTTTTTGCTGGGCATGGGCGCGGCGTTGAATGCGCCCATCTGGCAGTCGATTGCTACGGAGTTGGTGCCGCGCCCGGCGCTGGGGTCGGCCATTACGCTGAATGGAGTGAGCAACAACATTGCGCGAGCCATTGGGCCAGCCATTGGCGGGGCCATTATTGCGTATTACTCGTCGGGCTGGGTGTTTTTGCTGAATGGGGTGTCGTTTCTGGGCACCTGGGCGGTGGTATATTTCTGGAAGCGCCAGCCCACCGTGACCAGCGGGCCGGCCGAAAACTTCATCGGCGCGCTGCGGGCCGGGATGCGTTACGTGCAGTATTCGCCGGCTATTTATGGGGTGTTGGTGCGCACGTTCGCGTTCTCGTTTGGGGCGGCGGCCATGTGGGGCCTCGTGTCGGTGGTGGTGGCACGGCGGCTTCACCTGAGCTCGGGCCACTACGGCGTGATGCTGTCGTGGCTGGGCGCAGGAGCCGTGACGGGGGCCGTAATCATGGGCCGGGCGGGCTCGCGGCTCAATTTCAACCAGCGCGTGCTGCTGGGCGTGCTGGCCTTCGTGGGCACCAACGTGGCGCTGGCGCTGGTCAATCAGATTTACATTTTGTACGCCGTGATGTTCGTGTCGGGCATTGCCTGGCTGCTGGTGATGACCAGTTTCAGCACCACCGTGCAGCTGAGCGTACCCCGCTGGGTGCAAGCCCGGGTGATTAGCGTGTACATGCTGGTGTTTCAGGCAGGCTTGTCAGTGGGCAGCTTGGTTTGGGGCGAGCTGGCCGACCACCTCACGCTGGAAATCTCGCTACTGGCCGCCGCCGGCTGGATGCTGGCCAGCACCCTGCTGGCCCTGCCCTTCCCCATGCGCTCGGCCGAAGGCCTGAACCTGGACCCCGCCAACGACCGGCCCCACACCGTGGGCAGTGGCACCATCGACCCCGACGACGGCCCCGTGCTCGTCACCATTGAGTACCACGTCGAGCCTGCCAACTGGGCCGCTTTCCACGCGGCGGCCGAGCAGCTCAAGCGTCTGCGCTTGCGCGACGGCGCGTTGCGGGCCGGCGTGTTTGCTGATGTGAACGACCCCACGCGCATTTCCGAATTTTTCTATCTCGCCACCTGGGGCGAGCACCAGCGACAGCACCACCGCTTCACCCGCGAAGACCAGGTGGTGGAAGCCGCCGTGCGCCGCCTTCACTCCGGCCCCGATGCGCCCCGCGTAACGCACCTGCTAGCCTTCCCCAATACCTCGAACGTGGAAGAAGCGACACCCATTTCCACCCTGGAAAGTCAGCGGTGAGAAGCAGTTTGTCATTCCGATGTCGTTTGTCCTTCCGACGAAGGAGGAATCTGAGTAAAAACAATAGACGGGTTACTCAGATTCCTCCTTCGTCGGAAGGACAAACGCGCTGCTACTTGCTGTCCTGGCGGCGTTGCTGGTCCAGCCAAACGTTGGCCGTGCCTTCGTCGATGAAACGGGCGTACTGAAACGGGTCGGTGGCGTTGGGCGAGCCGAGGGGCAGGCCAACTTCCTCTTCCAGCTCGCGCAGGTGGTTGGGCAACACGAGGAAGGCCACGCATAGGCGGCCGCCCATTTCGCGCTGCACGTTGGGCAGGAAAGTGGTCACGACCCATTCGGGACCGTTGCGGCGACGGTCGATACGGCGGCGGGCATCCATCAGCCAGTGCGAGCAGTTGTGCTCCAGTGCGGCCAGGCGCATGGTTTCGTAGCCCTCGTGCAGTTGCTCCTCGGTGATGGAATACAGCCAGCGGCCAATCAGCAGACAGGAATCCGGCCGGTAGGCCACGTGCAAAAAGGCGGTCGAAGCTAATTCCTGGTACATGGCCGGCGGCAGAAGAGGCGGCCAAAGCTACACAAAATAGCTCGGCATTAGCGCGGGGTCTCGTCATTCCGACGCAGGAGGAATCTGGATAAAACCGTCCAAGAACCAGCATCAGATTCCTCCTGCGTCGGAATGACAAGCGCCTATTTGGATAGCGACTGAATTCCCTCTTTCCGCAGCTGCGTTACGCCGGATTACTGGCCGAATTGCGCTCCCACAGCTGCTTCAGAAACTCCTGTTCGGCCAGCCACTGGCCCTGCCGCCCCAGCAGCCACAGCTCCGATTTTTCGTCCTGCGGTGCTTCAACAACGTGGCCCAGCGGCTTGAGGCGGCCGGCGGCAAAGGCCAGGCAAGCGCGAAAATCCTCCGGCTCCAGCGCTGGGTGTTTGGCCTGAATTTCGTCAGTAGTACCTCCAGACGCCATCCATTCAAGCACTTGCCATACAGGGTAACGCAGCCCCCGCACGGTGGGCTGCCCTTCACAAATAGCCGGATGAATGGTGATGCGAGGAATTGCCGGGAAATTCATGCACCCAAACTACGCAAGCCCCCCGACGCCTGCAAATCTGACCAGCCTAAAGCAGCCGTTCTAAATCGCCGAGGCGGTTGATGCGCAACGGCGCTTCGGCTTCGCTCAACTGGCCGAAGCCGTAGGTGGCGAAGATGAACGGCACGCCAGCGGCCTCGCTGGCGGCCAGGTCGCCGGGCGTATCGCCCACGTACACGGGCGCTTGCAGGTCGTATTCGGACATGATTTCGCGGATGTTTTCCGATTTCGGCAGCAGCTTGGTGCCGAAGCATTGGTGGCCTTCAAAGTAGCGCGCCAGCCCGCTGTGCTTGAAAAAGCCTTCCACATAGCCCCGCTGACAGTTGCTCACGATGAATAGCCGGTAGCCCTGGTTCAGCAAATAGCGCAGCGTGATTTCGAGGCCGGGGTAGAGGGTGCCGCCGTGCTCCACGGCGGCGGCCAGCTCGTGGCGGGCGCAGAGGGCGCGGTATTCTTCCAGCTTTTCGGCGGGCAGGTTGGGGAACAGGCGCTCGTAGACCACGGTGTAGGGCTGGCCGGTCACGGCTTGCACCTGGGCCAGGGTCACGTCGTTGTCGATGTAATCGACGCTGCTTTTGGCGGCCTGGAAAGCTTTGGTGATGGCTGCTGAAGCATCCCAAAGGGTGCCGTCGAGGTCAAATATTACGCTGTCGAATTGGTCGGGCATTGGGCAAGGAAAACGGGCCGGGCAACTGGTTTCGCCCGGTTCCTAACCGGCGGAGGCGGTCCGGGGTTCTTATTCGTACAAATCCTGCGGGTCGGCGGCAGCCAGCTCCACCAGGAATTGGGCAATGTTGGTGGTTACGACTTCAAGGAAGGCTGCGCCTTTTTCGGCCGTGGCGGCGGCGGGGTTGCCCACGCCGGTATCGGCCGAAACCTGACTCCACTCGCGCTGCGCCCAGGCCCAGCCCTGGCGTAGCGCCGCGATGCGGAACTGCTTGGCCGCGCCGTCGCCGGCTTCGGACAATGGACTCACCAAATCGGGCGTAAGGTGCAGCATCACGCTGGTTTCCAGCTCATCGGCATGGTCGCCGGGGGCTGAGAAATACTGGTTGCGGTCGGCGGCCTTGAACCAGTTAAGGGTGCTCAGGAACACGTTTGGGAAATCGGCTTGCAGTTCCCGCAGAATCTGGCGGAAGTCGTTGCCGCCGTGGCCGTTCAGAATTACCAGTTTCGGGATGCCCTGCCGGGCCAGCGTGTGCACGATATCGCCCAGAATGGCCAGTTGGGTACTGGGGTTCAGGTTCATATCTAAGGTAATATCAAGCTGGCCCGTATTCACCCCGAACGGGATGCACGGCAGCACTACCACCTTCGCGCCTTGGTCCCAGGCCTTGCGGGCGGCCTCGGCGGCCACGTAGTCCGACTGGATGTTGTCGGTGGCATATGGCAGGTGGTAGTTGTGGGCCTCGGTGGCACCCCAGGGCAGTATCACCACTTCGTAGTTGGCTTCCTGAACGGTTTTCCAGGTGGTTTCGGCAAGGATGTAGGGACGTGGGGCCATGGTGGGAATGAGGAAGAAGTTGACAGAAACACTTATGCCGCGCCGGGCCGCTCCAGCAGCACGATGGGCTGGTCGTGGTAGGTGGCGCGGGCATATTGGTGGTAGCCGAATTTGGCCGCCAGGCGCAGTGAAGGCTCGTTTTCGGGGTGGATGATGCACACGGTGCGCACCGGGCCAAAATGGCTTTCGCCCCAGGCCAATACGGCCTCCACGGCCTCCGAAGCGTAGCCCCTGCCGTGCACGGCGGGGTCCAGCACCCAGCCGATTTCCGGCGCATCGCCGAGCGGCGGGTCAATGGCACGCTTCAGGTGCAGAAACCCAACAGCCCCTACAAACCGGCCGCTCTCCTTCTCCTCCACTGCCCAGAAGCCGTAGCCCGTTATCAGCCAGTGGCCGGCGCTGCGCAGCACCAGCTTCCAGACTTCCTCGGCGGGCATAGGCTCGGGGGTAAAGTAGCGGTGGTAGGCGAGCTGCCGGCTCATAGCAAACCAGGCATCGAAGTCATCGGCGCGGAAGCCGCGCAGGCGCAGGCGGCTGGTTTCCAGCACGGGCACTACCGAGGGGGGCGTATGGGGTAAAGACATAGCGGCAACTTACGGCCGGCTGGCCATATTCGTGGCTTGCTTAAAGCCAAAAGCTCCCGAACCAACCGGCACGGGAGCTTTTTAAAGACTCTGATATAACGGGTTACGCTACCACGAGCCGCTGTTATCATTGCCGCTATCGAAGCCGCCACCGCCGGTGTCGTTGGAGGAAGTATCGTCGTAGGACGAGTTATTGTCGTCGGACGAGAAGTAGTCGGATTTGTTGTCGGCCGCCGTGTTGTCGTCGGAGAAATAATCGGGGGCCGAGTTGTCGGCCGTGCCGCCGTCGCGGCCGGAGAAGTAGTCGCTGGCCGCGCCCGTGCCCGCTGCTCCGGCTGCGCCCGCGCCAGTGTTGAAGTTACCGTTATTGTTGCCGTCGTTCGACAGGTTCTGGCCCGAGGTATCGTGCCCCGAGGCCATGCGGTTGCCGAGGTAAGCGCCGGCCGCCGCTGCTGCGCCCGTGGCCAGCATTCCTCCCACGCCCATGCCGCCGCTCTGGTTTGGGGCCTGCCCGTAGCCGGGACCGTAGTTGCCAGGGGCCTGGCCCTGGCCGTAGCCGCCAGTGGGGCCGCCGGGCCGGTTGGGCAGGAAATTGGGAGTGCCGTTCGGGTTATTGGCCGCGCCGTTGTTGGCTGCGCTACGGCCTTTGAACATCCGGATTACAAACCACAGAATGCCGCCAATAACCAGCGCGCCGATGAGCAGCGTGCCCATACCCAAGCCCGGCGAAGCGGGCTCCGCTGCCGGCACCGGGTTCACCGGCTCGGAAGTGGTGGCGGGGTACTGATTATCCTGCGAGAGGTTGGAAGAGGGGTTTTCGGTAGCTGCGCTGCTGCCCGCCACACCCGGGGCAGCGGCGTTAGCCGTCTGGTCTTTCTTGGGGGCCGAGCTGGGGTTAGCCGTTACCATCAACGTGTTCAAACCCGTGCGCAGGCCGGCGAAATAGTTGCCCTGCTTGAAGCTGGGCGTCATTTCATTAATAACGCGGCTGGTGACTTCCGGCGTGATGACATTAGCCAAGCCGTTGCCGGGCTGGATGGTAACCTTGTGCTCCTTAGCCCCTACCAGCACCACTACGCCGTTGTTTTTATCGCGCTGGCCCACACCCCAGGCGGTGCCAAGGGCGCGGCCGTAGTCGGCCACGTCGCGGCCGCCCAGCGTGGGCACGGTCACGACTACTACCTGGGTGCCAGTGTTGTCGGCGTAACGGCGCAGGCCGGCATCCAGCTTCTTGGCATCGGCCGGCTGCATGAGCTGGGCCTCGTCGTTCACGAACTTAAACGGCGTGGGCCGGGGCGGCAGGCCATCGGTCTGGGCCAGCGCGGGTTGCGCCAGCCCAGCCGAGACAAATAGAAAAACGAGAAACAGGAGACGGGACATAGCTCAGCGGATTAGAGTGAAGAAGGAAACTGCGTTTGCGGACCTTCTACGGCGGCTGCCCCGAATTAGCTGCCTACGAAGCCACCCGGACTTTCAGCACCAGCTTTTTATCCTTCTCCACGCCGTCGGCTTTGATGTTGGGCCGGTGCACATCCTGCGGAAAAAAGATGTAGATGGTGCCCGGCTTGGCTTCGTAGAGCTTGCCCTCGGCGCTGTAGTTGGCCACGTCGCGGGCCTCGTCGTAGGGCTTGATAACGGTGGCTTTGTCTATCGGCACTACGCCGATTTTTTCGGCACCCTGCACCACGTACTGCATATCGATGTACTTGCGGTGCGACTCCCAGTTGGTTTTGTCGTACTCCTTGGTGGGGTTTTCGGTCACGGCGGCCGTCACGTTTTCACCATCCACCGGGTATTTGCCGGGCGTGAGCTGTTCGAGGTTGGTATCGCGGAAGTAGGCGAAAGCCTTGTCCCAAACCGCCTTGTTGGCGTGGTACTGCTTCGCAAATTCGACCTTATCAATCGACTCCTGCACGTTCAGCTTCAGGCCATTGGCCCACTCGCGTTTCTTAAACCACTTTTCGGCTTTTTTCTTGGTCCAGGTTTCGGTGGTGGGCGCGGTTTGGGCGCGGGCACCGAAGCCTAGGGCAGCTACGCCCAGCATGAGCAGGGCAGTTTTCAGGAGGGGATTTTTCATTCTTAATAAGCGGAGGAAGCGAAGATTGGGGGCGGAAAGATAACCGCCTACTGGCAGCTTCCGTGCCAGCTAGGCCGCGTTGGTCGTGGGCTCCACGGCACGCTCGAAGCGCGGGCGGCCATCGGTACTGCTGACACCGACCACGAAGCCGTTGCGCAGCAGCACCTGCTGGGCGGCGGCATCATCGGCGGGCGGGTGGGCGATGAGCTGGCGTACCAGACCGGTATCGGCGGCTTGCTGCACCAGGCCGGCCACCAGCTCGGTGCCGAGGCCCTGCCCGCGCCAGTCGGCCGCGATGGAGTAGGTGATTTCGGCGGTGCCGTCGGCAGTTGGCCGGCCCAGGAAGCCGCCCGCGCCCACCAGGGTACGGGGCGCGGTGTCGTCGGCTTTGCGCAGGGCGTACCAGGCGTACCAGCCGGCGGCGTCGCGCCCGCCGGCGGTGAGCTGCTCCAGGAACTGCTCCTGGGCCGGGCGGTCGTGCAGGGCGGGGGGCCAGTCGGCGGGCAGGGCCGCGCCAAGGAGCACGGGGAAATACTGGGGCTTGTGCAGCTCGGCCGTGAGCAGCGCGCGGCTGGCGGCGAGAATCTGGAGGTGCGGGGTTTGGGTGATGAGCGGAATCATAGGCTGCATTATACGGCACGAATGGCCGACGGGCGGATTGGCGGCGGCAATTTCGGGCGTGAGCACCCAACCTAGGAATTCAATAACCGGCACTTTATTTAGTTAAAATTGAATAATTGTTAAAGTTCAAGCCTTCCGAATATCTTTACCACCCCCGCCCCCGCTCTTTTCGCCCCGCGCTATGCACTCCAAACTACTCCTTGCCACGGCTATCTTACTGGTAACGCACACGGTTAGCGCTACTTCCATTGGCTCGATTCAGGGTACGGGCGCGACGGCCAAGGCCGGCAACTACACCGTGGAGGGGATTGTGACGGGCATCTATGACAACCTGAAACCGGCCGGCTTCTACATTCAGGATGACAAGGCCACGGCTGATGGCAACCCGGCTACTTCCGATGCCATTTTTGTAATTCAGGCCGACCCCAACGTGAAGGTGGGCGATAAGGTGCGCGTGACCGGCGCGGTGCGCGAGGACGATGCGGCCCCCTCTTTCGGCCAAGCCGTGATGACGGAGCCGGCTTTCGTCGTGGTTTCCTCGGGCAATGCGCTGCCGGATTTCGTGCGCATCACCAACAGCGAATTTGCGGCTGACAAAGCGGAGCGCTACGAAGGCATGCGGGTGCAGTTTGCCTCGCCCCTCACCGTGACGGACAACTACTACCTGAAGCAGCGCGGCGAACTCACGGTTTCGGCCGAGGGCCTGACTTACCAGTCCACGCAGTTCATCGACCCCAACGACAACCCCGCCACCGGCACCAACAGCAGCGGCACCAGCAACCTGGCCGCCGTGCTGGCCTACCAGGCCGCCAACGACAGCCGCAGCCTGGTGCTCGACGATGGCAGCTCGGCCACCAACCCCACGCCTACGCCCTATCTCGATGCCCGCTTCCACACTGTGCGGGTGGGCAGTACCCTGAGCAACATCGGCGGCATTATGGCCTACAGCTACGGGCACTGGCGCCTGCAACCGCTGGCCGGGGCCGACGCGCCCGTGATTAACGTGGCGCGGCCGCTCACGCCGCCTGCCTTCGGGCCGCTCGATTTGAAGCTGGCCAGCTTCAACGTGCTCAACTACTTCAACGGCGACGGGGCGGGCGGCGGTTTCCCCACCCCGCGCGGGGCCAAAACCCCGGCCGATTTCCAGCGCCAGCGCACCAAAATCATCCTGGCCCTGGCCCAGATGAACGCCGACATCGTGGGCCTGACCGAGATTGAGAACGACGGCAACGGGTCCACGGCGGCCATTCAGGACCTGGTGGATGGCCTGAACAAGGCCGTGGGCGCGGGCACCTACATCTTCGTGAACGATGGCAACGCCGACCGCCAGACCAATAACACCGACCTCATTCACTGCGCCATTATCTATAAGCCGAGCGTGGTAGCGCCGCTGGGGCCGCCCATGGTGGCCACCGTGGCGGGCGTGTTTGAGCGGCCGCCGCTGGCGCAGGTGTTCATCACCCGGCGCAAGGAGCGGCCCGATACGCTGGGCTTTGTCGTGAACCACTTCAAGAGCAAGGGCAGCGGCAGCGGGGCCGATGCCGACCAGAACGACGGCCAGGGCGGCTCCAACGCCCGCCGCAAAGCGCAGGCCCGCGCCCTGGTCGAGTTCATCACCAAAACCGTGATGCCGGCCGGGGCCACGCGCATCGTGAGCGCCGGCGACTACAACGCCAACTACGAGGAAGACCCCATCGACATTCTGCGGGCCGCCGGGCTGGTGCCGGCCACGCCACCCACCAGCGCATCCTACGTGTTCAAGGGCCTCACCGGCTCGCTCGACCACGCCGTGGTGACGCCCAATCTGGTGGGTTTCGTGGACGTGCAGAAGTGGCACATCAACTCGGCCGAGCCGCCCGTGCTCGAATACGACCAGGCCGGCGAAGCCACCGACATCACCACGCCCTTCCGCTGCTCCGACCACGACCCGGTGCTGATTGGGGTGAATTTTGCGGGCATTCGCAACGCGGGGTCTGGGCGGACCAACCGGCTGTTTGTGTACCCGGGGCCGGCGGCCGGGCCGCAGGCGTTCAGCCTGGCCGATGTGCCGGCCAGCGCCGGCGCGCTCACCCTGGATTTTGCCCTGCCCCAGGGCGGTATTCGCCTGCTTTCGCTGCATGGCACGCCGGCCATGCTGGGCAGCCAGCTCAACGGCTACACGGCCCACCTCGCGCCGGGCATCTACGTGGTGACGCTGCGCGGCCAGGGCTACCAGAAAACCCAGCGCGTGATGAAGGAATAGCGGCCCGCGCGCCATCCGGGGGCGCGTCGGCCTTACCTTTGTCGCAATGCCGTCCCCGTTGCCCAGCCTGTATTTTGAAAATAGCGCGGGCGAAGTGCTGACGGCCCCCGCCGGTTTCCTGCGCACCAACTGGAGCAGCCAAAAGCGCAATTCGGAATCTACGCGGGCTATTTTCGAGAACATGCTGCGGGCACTGCAACACCGCGGCTGGAGCCGCATCCTGGTCAACCAGCAGCACATGATTCCCTTCACGCCCGACGAGCAGCGCTGGATTGCCCACGAGTGGCTGCCCCGGGCGGTGCAGGCCGGCTACCGCCACGGGGCCGTGGTGGTGTCGCCCAACGTGCTGGTGCGCCTGGCTACGGCCTTCGTCACCACCAGCATCCAGGGAATGCCGCTGGTGTACCGCTCGTTCGATACCGATACGGATGCCCGGCGCTGGCTGGACCTCCAGCCTGCCACGCCGCAGTAGGGCCAATTGGTCAGGGCTTCACAAAAACGTAGTTGACCGTGAGAGTATTGGAGCTAGCCGAGCCGATTTCGGAGGAATTTTGCAGCGTGTAGCCTTCGCCGTAGAGCCCGGCAAACAGCGTGTAGAACTGCTCGGCATTGGCCTCAAACCTCTTCCTGATATCCAGCGGGGCCAGCTCGATGGTTTGGGTTTGGCCCGGGCCGCGCGTTACGGTCAGGCTGTTGGTGGTGTAGTGGTATTGCACCAGCACCAGGCTGGGCGGTGCCCCAACGGCCACCCGGGACATCATTAGCATGAAAACGGCACTCAGCAGCAGGGTACGCATGGGGCAAGGGACGGGAAAGGGGAAATCCAAAGATACCCACCTTCCTCATTGCCCCAAATACCCCAGCCGGACCCAAAGCGTATTCAAAAATGACGCGCCGCGCCTTACTCCCCATTCATGTGGGGGCCGGCGGGCGGGATGTTCTGGTTGACCCGAAACAGGTTGTGCGGGTCGTAAATGGTTTTGATGGCCACCAGTCGGTCGTAGTGCGCGCCGTAGGTGGCCTTCACGCGGTCGGCGCCTTCTTCCATCATGAAATTGACATAGGCGCCGCCGGCCGAGTAATGGTGCAGGGCCTCCCAATATTCCCTGGCCCAGCGCGTGATAACCGCCGCCCGGGTAGGTTCGGTTTCGGCCCCGAGGATGACCATGGACCAGGTGGCGTTGCGGTAGGCCCAGGCGGTGGCATCGGGGGCCACACGGGCGGCTGCCCCGTTGATGGGGTACATATGCATGGTGGAAAGCGGGCTGGGCAGCATCTGGGCGAAGTGCAGGTGAATGTCGATGGCCTCGTCGGACAGCTCGTTGATGAAGTCGGCCTTCCAGTAATAGTGAATGTTGGGGGGCGTCAGGCCGTCGAACATGCTTTGCAGGGCCGGCACCGGCAGGGTGCCCAGCAGGTCGAGGGCCGGCGGCCAGGCCTTGCGGATGGGTGCGAAAACCTGCTCCGCCATCTCGGCCGGGCCGCTGTAGTTCCACACGATGCCGCACATCTTTTTGCCGTGCAGGTGCTCGGGAAAGGGCGGGCCGGCCGGCACGGTGAGGAAGGCAAAAAAGCCGCCCAGCTCCTCGGGCGCGTCTTTGATGAAGGTGCGGTACCACTGCATCACGGGCTTGGCGTCGTTCAGCTCCCAGAGCATGGGGCCGGCGTACACGGTGCTGATGGGGTGCGAGCGGAACAGAAACGAGGTGACGATGCCGAAGTTGCCGCCGCCGCCGCGCAGGGCCCAGAACAGGTCGGGGTGCTCGGTGGCCGAGGCCCGCACCATGCTGCCGTCGGCCAGCACCACGTCGGCTTCCAGCAGGTTGTCAATCGAGAGGCCGCAGCGGCGCGTGAAGTGCCCCAGGCCCCCGCCCAGCGTGATGCCGCCCACGCCGGTGGTCGAGATGATGCCGCTCGGCACCATTACGCCGAAGGCGTGCGTGACGTGGTCGAGGTCGCCGAGGTGGCAGCCGCCTTCCACGCGCACGGTTTTGTCCACGGGGTCGACGTGGATGCCCTTTAGCTGCGAGAGGTCGATTACCAGGCCGTCATCGCAGAGGCCGAGGCCGGCCCCGCTGTGGCCGCCGCCCCGCACCGCCACCAGCAGGTGGTGCTCGCGGGCGTAGTTCACGGCGGTTATCACGTCGGCATCGTCGGCGCAGTAGGCGATGGCGGCGGGCCGTTTGTCAATCATGGCGTTGTGCACCCGGCGGCTGGCGTCGTAGTCGGGGTGGTGGGGTTCGATGAGCCTGCCGCGCAGGTCCATGGTGATGGGGGAGGCGATTTCGTCGACGAGCATGGCTGTAAGACGTTAGGGGCGCGGGCGCGCCGGGTGAAAGCATCAGCTCCGGGTAGCCGCCCTTTTCCTGTCGGTAAGCAGTAGCGTCACCACCCATTTGGTATAGCTAAAAATAAATATTAATTTATTTTTGATTCGTGCGGAATATCGTTGCCCATTGACCAAATGCAACCCCGCCCGGCCCCCGAAAGCGGCTAAGAACCCTGAGCAGCCAGCCGGACGCGCACGTACTGCTGGAGCCACATCGGATACAGGTTATACCCCACGTTGGCGAGCGTAATCAGCCCGGCCCACCCCGCCTGCCCCTGCCCTACCGCGTACCCGCCGGCGAACAGGAAAAACAGGAACAGCCCGAGGTGAAACCGCTCCTGATAATAGGTCTGGCGCAGCAGCGCGGCCAGCCCGGCCCGCGACCGGACGTGCCGGTAGGCCGGGTACCGGTGCCGGATGAGCCGGTTCACAACGTCGCCGTTTTGCGTGAGGCGGCCCGCCAGGGCTACGCCCAGCTGCCGGTACGGGGCCGCCCGGCGGCTCAGCTGCCAGTAGCCGAGCCACGCCCTGGGCACGCCGAAAGCCAGCATGCTGCCGGCCAGCCCGCCGTATAGCCACGGCCGCGCCATGTGCTGGTAGCAGTACACGCTGATGGGCACCAGGGCCAGCGCCGACCACAGCACGCTCGGCACGGCATTGGCCAGGGCCAGCAGGGCGGGCGACGGTTTGGGGGGCGTGGGCTGCATGGGCACGGCGTGGGCAAGTGGGCCGGTGGCCAAAGTACGCCACGGCCCCAAAACCAAACCCGCCGCGCCCGTTCCGGGCGCGGCGGGCAACGCTTCGGTTCCCGCTTGCCCAGGTCAGGGCTTGGCGAGGATATAGGTCACTGTATTGTTGCCGCCCACTAGCCCAGCAGTGGTTACGGTGGCGCTCTGAATGGTGTAGCCCTCCTCGTAAAGCCCGGCGAGTACCCGTTGGAACTGTTCGAGGTCGGCATTTTTATTCGGGTCGAGCACTGATTTGGCTTTGATAATTTCTGTTTTGCCAGCGCCGCGGGTGATGACGATGGTATGCTCATCAGACCGCACCACCACCACGCTCGGCGGGGTGGCGAAAGCCGTCAGGGAAATCATCGCCGTGAAGACGGCACTCAGCAGGAACGTGCGCATGGTGGGGAGTTGAAAGGTGGAAAGCTTAAAGGTAGTAGCCGCGTCAAAAACCACCCCGGCCGCCCCCGGGGCGGCAGCGGCTGGCGAAGCTGGAGTTTCTCACTGGCACCCCTGCGCGCCTGGCAACGCTATGGCTTTACAAAAACATACGTGACCGTTTCGCTCGCTGCATTGGCTGTAATGTCACTCACCGTGCTGTTTTTTAGCTCGTAGCCGTCGGCATACAGCTCGCTGAAGACAGCCAGCAGCTTTTCGGCAGCGGCATCGTAGTTCTTGACGGCATGCGGCGCGTCGAGTTCAATGGTCCGCGTATTTCGGGGGCCGCGTGTAATGGTGATGGTGCTGTTGCGGCTGTGCATTTGCACCAGCACCACGCTCGGCGGAGTGGCAGAGGCCGGCAAGGAAAGCATCGCCGTGAAAACGGCACTCAGCAGAAACGTGCGCATGGGGGAGGAGCTGAAAGGTGGAAAACCCAAAGGTACCTGCTGCCCCCAACCCCACCCCGGCTGCCCCGGGGCGAAGGCGGCTGAACGAGGCAATGGTTTCTTGGCTTAGCATAAATGCGTGGCTTTAATCAGGGCCTGCAAGTCCGTGGCATTGGCTCTTATGGCTTCAATTCGGCCGATATTACCCACCACAAACGCCTTCAACAGGTCGTTGGGATAAGGCGCGTGGTTGTTCCTGGCCATTTTGCCATTGGCAACGAGGGCCTGAACCGTTCGGATGATGCCCCACGGAAAACCCCACCACCCCAGCAGCGCCGAGGTGGTGCTAGCGTCGCGGTTGAGTTTGTCCAGGCAAGGAGGGCAGGCAATGGCAAATTGCTTTTTCCACGTAGTCATCACCAAGAAGCTTATCACCTTGCTCGTCATCGTTGCGTTGAGCCGTTGGCTAGAAGAACGGCAGATGGGGCACGGCTGCGTTTGCAGTAGCGCGCAATACTCCGCAACGCCTTCTTCACTCACAACGCTGAACTGCGCCGCGATGGTCTTTTCAGCGGTTTCGGCCAAGCCGCGTGCAGCCAATTCTTCTTTCAGCAACGCCAACGCTTCGGACCGAAGCTTGATGGCATCTTCCGAAGCAATGCGCATCAGCTTCTCGTCGGAGAGCCGGCGGTAGTTTTCCCTCAATGCGGCTTCCGAAACGGCCATTGCGCTGATGATTTAGTCAGTTCTTATCGTGCGGTAAAGCTAAGCCCGCTGGCCCCCACGGCCCCAACACCAAACCAGCCGCCCCCGAAACCGGGAGCGGCTGGCGACACAGGCAGCAAGCCGGCGCTTAGTAGCCTTCCTTCTGGAACCCGAACTCGCGCAGCACGCTCTTGTAGGTGTCGGGGTAGTGGGCCTTGATGAGGCTGATGAGGGCCTTGAGCACCTTGCGCAGGGGCTTTTCCTGCACGTTTTTCTTGCCGGTTTCGCCCGAGGCGTTGCCTTCGGTTTGGGTGCGCTTTTCTACCAGCTCGGCGTATTCGCTGGCAATGGGCGTCCAGAAGGCCTTGCCGTACTTGCGGTCGTCGTAGCCGTGGGCCTTGATGGCCTTCACCAGCTTGGCCAGGGCCTTGGCGCGGGCGGGGCGGGCACCGGGCAGGCGCTGGTTTTTGCCCTCGGCCTTGATGCCGAACTCGTCGTAGTAGGCTTCGTCGGCGTCGTCCTCGTGGTCTTCGGCCAGGTAGCCTTTCACCAGCGTCACGCCTTTGTCGATGGCCTTATCCAGTTCGCGCAGGCGGCGGGCCTGGGGGCTGCGGTTGTCGCCGGCCGCGTCGGCGGTTTCGAGGCTGGCCAGGTAGGTTTCGGCCTGGGGCAGAAAGGCCGCTTTGGTTTTCCAGAGCAGGTCGCCAAGCTCGGAAGCCTGCCAGGCTTTGCCGGCGTTCACGGCCAAAGTGGCCAGCTCAAGCTGGCCGAAAGGCAGACTGGGGGTGTAAGTCGGCGCGTTGTCGGAAGCCGACGGCGACGGGTTGGCAGCGGGGGTAGCATCTAGTGCCATAAGCAATTGGGGGTTTGGGGATGAAAAGTGCGGGTAATGTAGGCAGCTTTCCGCATATTATCAGGCCTTTTCCCGCCCCAGAGGCCTCCTCGGGTTCCGAGTAAGGCCCTGGGGCC
>JAQBNT010000121.1 GCA_028288445.1 Hymenobacter sp.
GGCTTCAATTACTACCTTGCTCCTTCTTTCGTATTCTCCGAATCTCATTCCAATGCCCACTTCCAATTCCCACCAGCGGCTGACCGGTTTTCTGGCCACGCTCGGCCTGGCCTTCACCCTACTTCCCATCCCTGGCATGGCTCAATCTTCCGCTCCCGCTGCATCGGCTACGACCCGTGCCGACCAGTCGCCGCTGCTCCAGCCCTGGGGTGGTGCCCACGGCGGCGTGCCCGCTTTTGATAAGGTTCGGGTGGCTGATTTCAAGCCTGCGCTGGAGGCGGCGATGGCTGAGAATTTGGCCGAAATCAACGCAATTGCCACCAACCCGGCGGCCCCGACGTTCGAAAACACCATTGCGGCGATGGAACGCAGCGGGCAAACGCTGACGCGCGTTTCGGCCATCTACGACATCTGGAGTGGCACCCTGAACGATGCCGCCTTCAGCGCCGTGGAAACTGAAATGGCCCCCAAGCTGGCCGCGTTCTACGACCAGATTTCCCAGAACCCGGCCCTGTTTAAGCGCATTGAGGCGGTGTACAACGCGCCGGCTACCAAAAAGCTGACCACCGAGCAGCAGCGGCTGGTGGAAGTTGACTACAAGCAGTTTGTACGGGCGGGCGCAAAGCTGGACGCAACGGCCAAGGCCCGCGTGTCGGCCATCAACCAGAAGCTGGCCGGACTGTTCACCAACTTTTCGCAGAACGTATTGGCCGATGAGGCCGACTCGGTACTGGTGCTGAAAACCGATAAGGACCTGGGCGGGCTGCCGGCCTCGCTGCGCGACGCGGCCAAAACCACGGCCGGCACCCGCAAGATTGCGGCGGCGGGCGTCATCACCAACACCCGCTCCAGCATCGACCCGTTCCTGACGTACTCGGACCAGCGCGGGCTGCGCGAGAAGGCCTGGCGCATGTTCACGAACCGGGGTGACAACGGCGGCGCGCACGACAACAATGCCCTCATCACCCAGATTTTGCAGCTGCGGGCCGAGCGCGCCAAGCTGCTGGGCTACGCCACCCACGCGCACCTGCGCCTCGACAACACCATGGCCAAAACCCCGGAAGCCGCCATGCAGCTGATGGAGCAGGTGTGGAAGCCCGGCGTAGCCCGCGTGCACGAGGAAGTGGCCGACATGCTGGCCGTGGCCAAAAAAGAAGGCGTGCCCGCCAACTTCAAAATAGAGCCCTGGGACTACCGCTACTACGCCGAAAAAGTGCGCAAGGCCCGCTACGACCTCGACCAGAACGAGGTGAAGCAGTATTTGCAGCTGGATAAAATGCGCGAAGGCATGTTCTGGGTGGCCGGCGAGCTGTTCAATTTCAGCTTCGTGCCCGTGACCGATGTGCCCGTGTACCACCCCGACGTGAAGGTGTGGCAGGTGAACGACAAAACCACCGGCAAGCAAGTGGGCCTCTGGTATTTTGACCCCTACGCCCGGCCCGGCAAAAACTCGGGCGCGTGGATGAATGCCTACCGCAACCAGGAGCGCCTGGACAAGCCGGTGACAACCATTGTATCGAACAATTCAAACTTCGTGAAAGGCAAGGACGGTGAGCCCGTGCTCATTTCCTGGACCGACGCCACGACGCTGTTTCACGAGTTCGGCCACGCGCTGCACGGGTTGTCGAGCAACGTGACGTACCCCTCGCTTTCGGGCACCAACGTAGTACGCGACTATGTGGAGTTCCCCTCGCAGCTGCTCGAAAACTGGCTGGCCACGCCCGAAGTGCTCAACAAATTCGCCCTGCACTACCAGACCGGCCAGCCCATCCCGAAGGTACTCGTGGACCGCATCAACAAGGCCAGTTCCTTCAACGAAGGCTTTGCTACCACCGAGTTTCTGGCCAGCGCGCTTATTGATATGAAGCTGCACCTGGCCGGCGCGCAAAAAATTGACCCTGACAAGTTTGAGCGCGAAACCCTGACCGGCATGGGCATGCCCTCCGAACTGGTAATGCGCCACCGCACGCCGCAGTTCTCGCACGTTTTCTCTTCCGATGGCTACTCGGCGGGCTACTACTCTTACCTGTGGTCGGTAGTGCTGGCGGCCGATGCCTTCAGCGCCTTCACCGAGGCCGGCGGGCCGTACGACAAGACCGTCGCCGCCCGCCTGCGCAAGAACGTCTTCACCGTGGGCAACACCGTGGACCCGGCCGCTGGCTACCGCGCCTTCCGCGGCCGCGACCCGAAAATTGATGCGCTGATGAGACAGCGCAACTTCCCGCTGGCGGCGGCCAAAACCGGCACTGCGGCTCCGGCCAAAAAGCCGGTTGGCAAAGCCAAGCCGGCAGCGGCGAGGGGCAAATAGCCATTCGTTGGCAAATGTTAATTCCAGGAAAGCCCCGTTATCGGGGCTTTCTTTTTGCCATGTAGGGTGCGGGGCTTGCCCCCGCACCCTACACCTAATCCGGGAACGACTTTAATTCACTACAGTTGGCATTAGCTGAACCCAAAGCAACCGTCCCGGGCCAAACGCCGACCTTTCGCGCTTAATCATTCATCCAAACTCTTAGCCTGCTCCTTCCCAAGCCTATGCTCAAGTACGTACCGGCCCTGCTCACGGCCGCGACCTTTTTCGTTTCAGCAGCAGCTTCAGCCCAGCAGCTGCCCACCCGCACGGCCGAAGACTACGCCCGCGCCGAACGCTTCCTGAGCTACAACACCCAGGCGCTGGTGGACCACAGCGCCGGCCAGCCCAACTGGCTGAGTAATGACCGGTTCTGGTACCGCGTGCTCACGGCGCAGGGCAGCGAATTCATCCTCGTGGACCCCGCCCGCAAAACCCGCACCGCTGCTTTTGACCAGGCCAAACTGGCCGCCGCGCTTTCCACGGCCAGCGGCAAAACCTACGAGGCCAGCCGGCTGCCTTTCCGCACGCTCACGTTTTCGCCCGATGAAAAGACCATTTCCTTCGCTGCGAGCGGTAAAAGCTGGAAGTACGATGTGGCCAGCGGGCAGCTAAGCCCCGATACCACGCCCGCCGCCAAGCCGAGCCCCAACGCCGAGAACGAGATTGCATCGCCCGACGGCAAGCTCGCCGCCTACATCAAGGATTACAACCTATGGGTGCGCGACACGAAAACCAATCAGACTACCCAGCTCACCACCGACGGCGCCAAAGACTACGGCTACGCCACCGACAACGCTGGCTGGACCACCAGCGACAAGCCGGTGCTGCGCTGGTCGCCCGACTCGCGCAAAATTGCCACCTTCCGGCAGGACCAGCGCAATGCGGGGGACATGTATCTGGTGACCACCAACGTGGGCCATCCCACCCTCAAATCGTGGAAATACCCGCTGCCCGGCGATAAGGACATTGCCACCATCGAGCGGGTGATTGTGGAAGTGGGCAGCCCGAAAGTGGTGCGCTTCCAGATGGCTCCCGACCCGCACCGGGGCTCGCTCTCGGACGATATTTCGAGCAGCGGCACCTTCGACGACGTGGACTGGAGCGCCGATGGCCGCGAGCTGGCGTTTGTGTCGACTTCGCGCGACCACAAGGAGGAGAAAATCCGCGTGGCCGATGCCGCGACCGGCGCGGTGCGCGACGTGTTTTCCGAAACCGTGGCCACACAATATGAATCGGGCCAGGAAGCCATCAACTGGCGCTACCTGCCCAGGAGCAAGGAATTTATCTGGTATTCGGAGCGCGACAACTGGGGCCAGCTTTACCTGTATGATGCCGGCACCGGCAAGGTCAAAAACCAGATTACCAAGGGCAACTTCGTGGTAACGAAGCTGCTGAAAGTGGACGAGCAGAAACGCCAGCTTTACTTTTTGGCCGACGGCCGCGAGGCCGGCAACCCCTACTTCACGCACCTCTACCGCATCGGGCTGGATGGCAAAAACCTCACGCTGCTCACACCTGAAACCGGCAACCATCAGGTAATGCTTTCTCCTTCAGGTCGGTATTTCGTTGATACCTATTCGCAGCCCGATAAGCCCGGCGTGACGGTATTGCGCGGGGCCGATGGCAAGCTGATTTCGACACTGGAGAAAACCGATATTTCCCGCCTCACGGCTACCGGCTGGAAGGCTCCCACGCCCATCACGGTGAAAGCCCAGGATGGCCAGATTGACCTGTACGGCCTGATGTTCACACCCACCAATCTGGACCCGAACAAGAAGTACCCGATTATCAACTACATCTACCCCGGGCCGCAGGGCGGCGGCGTGGGCAGCTGGTCGTTTGCCTCAGCGCGGAACGACAATCAGGCCCTGGCCGAACTGGGCTTCGTGGTAGTCGTCATCGAAGGCAGCTGCAATCCCCTGCGTTCCAAGAGCTACCACGATGCCTGCTACGGCAACATGGCCGAAAACACCCTCTCGGACCAGGTGACCGGCATGCGCCAGTTGGCGCAGAAGTACCCGTACATCGACCTGAGCCGTGCCGGCATCTGGGGGCACTCGGGCGGCGGCTACGCCACGGCGGCGGCCATGTTCCGCTACCCGGATTTCTTCAAAGTCGGCATCGCCGAATCGGGCAACCACGAAAACCGCAACTACGAGGACGACTGGGCCGAGCGCTACATCGGTCTAATGAAGACCAACGCCGACGGCACCACGAGCTACGACAACCAAGCCAATGCCGCCCTCGCCAAAAACCTGAAAGGCAAGCTCATGCTGGCCCACGGCCTGATGGACAACAACGTACCGCCCTACAATACCTGGCTGGTGGTAGAGGCCCTCAGCCGAGCCAACAAGAGCTACGACCTGGTGGTGTTCCCGAACGCCCAGCACGGCTACGGCGCTTATTCGCCCTACATGATGCGCCGCCGCTGGGACTACTTTATACAGAACCTGGCCGGGGCCACCCCGCCCCACGACTATGATATGAAGCCCCACCCCGACCCGCGCAACGCAGTACAGTAAGGAGCAAGGAAAAAACGGACCGTCATGCTGAGCGCAGTCGAAGCATCTCTACCGCAATAAGTAATCTAATCGGCAAGATTTACTATTGCAGTAGAGATGCTTCGACTGCGCTCAGCATGACGTTTTTTATTCAATCTACTGCGTCCATGAAAAGCCTTCTGCTCAAAATGCTTCCGATGCTTGGGCTTCTTTGGTTGCTACTCCAGCCCGGCCTTAGCCACGCCCAGCGCCGCTTCGAGCTGGCCGACATCAGCCGGCTGGTGAACGTGAGCGACCCGCAGCTTTCCCCCGATGGCGAAAGCATTCTGGTTGTGGTATCGCGGCCCAACCTCGCCACCAACCGCCACGATGCCGAAGTGGTGCTGGTAGACGTAGCCACCAGCCGGCAGCGCGTACTAGTGGCCGACCGGCCCACTGTGAAGCAGCCGCGCTGGTCGCCCACCGGCGACCGGGTGGCCTTCCTGGCGCGCACCGGCACGGGCAAGGACGCGCACACCCAGCTTTTCGTGCAGAATCCGGCCTCCGGCGAAGCCCGTCAGCTCACTACGGCCGGCAGCAACGTGCAGCTTTACAGCTGGAATCCTGACGGCACGGCCCTCGCCTACTCGGCCGCCGATGCGCCGGCCAACGCGGCCGAAATAGCCCGGGGCAACGACAGTTTTGAGGTGGGCAATGGCAGCGTGACCCTCACGGCCCCGCCCGCGCCCGACCACCTGTGGCTGGTTTCGGCCACCGATGGGCAGCCCGCCCGTCGCCTAACCAGCGGCCCGCTAAGCTTGCCCGACGACTCCTCGGCTCCCTTCGCCTGGGCTCCCGACGGCCGCACGCTGGCCTGCGTGCTGCGCCCCAGCGCCCAAACCGGCGACCAGGAAACCGCCGTGTACACCTTGGATGTGGCTACCGGCACGGTGCGCGAGCTGCCCGGCACCCCGCACCGCGTTGATTTGCCCGCCTTCTCGCCCGACGGCCGCTGGCTAAGCTACCAGACACCCCGGGAGCCGCCCTATTTTGAGTCGCTGGAATTCGATGTGGTGCCCGCTGCCGGCGGCCCCGTGCGCCACCTCTGTCGCGCGCTCGACCGCAACCTGCAACGGGCCATCTGGAGCCCCGATAGCAAAAGCCTGTTTGTGGGCGGCAACGACGGGGCCACGGTTTCCATCTGGCAGCAGGAGCTGAACGGCCGCAGCCGCAAGCTGCCGCTGGGCGCGGTGTCGCCCAATGGCAGCTACTGGGTAGAAATGGCAATTGGCCGCCGCAATGCCCTGGCCCTCACGGCCAACGAGCCGGGTCGCCCGGCCGAGCTCTACTACCTGGTTTCACCCACCGCCGCCCCGCGCCGCCTCACCGATTTCAACCACGAAACCGCCGCCCTGGCCCTGGGCCGCATGGAAGCCGTGGAGTGGCAGTCCGATAACCTACGCCCCGATGGCATCCTCACCTACCCGCCCGATTTCGACCCCGCCAAAAAATACCCGCTGGTGCTGATGATGCACGGCGGGCCGTCGAATGCCTCGCGGACGGCGTTTTATGGCCTGGGGCAAGCCGTGGCGGCGCACGGCTACGTGGTTTTTCAGCCTAACTACCGGGGCAGCGACAATTTGGGCTACGCCTTTCAGCGGGCCATTCGGGATGATGCGGGGGCCGGGCCGGGACGCGACGTGCTGGTGGGCATTGCCGAATTGGAGAAGCGAGGCTGGGTCGATACGAGCCGGATTGCGCTATCGGGGGCTTCGTACGGCGGCTTTATGACGGCGTGGCTGATGGGCGAGTCGCGCCGCTGGCGCTGCGCGGTGGCGGCGGCCTCGGTAATTGATTTGCTGGACAGCTACAACCTGAGCGACAACAACATTGCCAATGCCGGGCACTACGGCCCCTCGCCCTGGCTGAACGCCGAAAACCTGGCGCACTATCAGGCGCAGTCGCCCCTTTCGCGGGCCACGCGCTGGCGCACGCCCACCCTCATTCTGCACAATGTGGGCGACTTCCGGGTGCCCATCGCCAATTCCTACAAACTCTACCACGCCCTGAAAGACAACCAGGTGCCGGTGCGCTTCGTGGCCTTCCCCATCGCGGCCCATGTCCCCTCCGACCCCGTGCGCGGTGCCGAGTGGAACCGCCTGTGGCTGGAGTGGCTCGACCAGTATCTGGGGCTAAATACGCCGGAGCATTGAACGATGTAGGGGCGGGGCCGTACCCGGCAGGGCTTGTCCCCACTCCTACGCCGTTCAAACAAAGCAGATTATCCTTGCTTTAACCCACATGAAAAAACCTTTTCGCGCCGCTGCCCACCTGCTATTAGCCGGGCTCAGCATAGCCGCCCCACTAACCGCCTCAGCCCAGAAAAAGCCCGCCCCCAAACCCACCAACGCCGAAAGCGCCATCCGCGAATCGGACATCAAGCGCGACCTGTTTGCGCTGGCCGACGACCATTTCCGGGGCCGCGAGGGCGGCACGCTCGATGAGCTGAAAGCCTCCGTGTGGCTCGCCGACCAGATTCGGGCCACGGGCATGCTGCCGGCCGGCGACGACGGCACCTACTTCCAATGGTTTAACCTCCAACGTACGCGCCTGAGCAAGAGCAGCACGCTACGCATTGGCACCCATGAAATTAAGCTGAACGAAGACGGCGTGGTGACGGCCCCCACCAATGCCACCCTCATGGCCCCGCTGGTGTACGTGGGCACCGGCTCGGCGGCGGAATTGGCCAAAGTCGACGTGAAAGGCAAGGCCGTGGCCGTGCAGATTGCGGGCACACCAACGGACGGCATCAGCTACCGGCGCTACGTGTTTGGCAAGTTCAGCGGGCAGGCGGGCGAGCTGGTGAAGGCCGGCGCGGTGGCGGTGGTGTTTGTGTCAGACGCGGCCTCGCAGGCCCTTTATGACCATTGGAGCCACATTTATGAGCGCGGGCGCTACAGCCTGCCGGGCGCGGCCAGCACCAAAGTGGTGAGCACGCCGCCCGTGGTGTGGCTGCCCGCCAGCGCCGCCAGCTGGGTGCAGCAGGCCGGCCAGCAGTTCAGCACCGAGTTGAAGGTGGAGAGCTTCCAGTACCCTTCCGTCAATATCGTGGCCAAGATGCCCGGCACCGACGCGCAATTGAAAAAGGAGTACGTCCTCTTCAGCACCCACCAGGACCACGACGGCGTGCGCGCTCCCGTGGCCGGCGACTCGATTTATAACGGGGCCGATGACAACGCCACCGGCTGCGCGGCGCTGCTGGCCATCATGCGCGCCTTCAGGCAGCAGCCTGGCCGGCGCTCGGCGCTGTTCGTTTACCAGGGCTCGGAAGAGCGCGGGCTCATTGGCTCAACCTATTTTTCGGCCCACCCCACGGTGCCGCAATCCAGCATTGTGGCCGTGCTGAACGCGGAGATGATGGGCCGGAACGTGGCCGACAGCGCCGCCCTACTGGGCTCGATTCCGCCGCACATGAACTCCTCCGACCTCGTGAAAACCGCGCTGGCGGCCAACCAGGCCGGCCCCAAATTCAAGCTCGATACCGAATGGGACAAGCCCACGCACCCCGAAGGCTGGTATTTCCGCTCCGACCACCTGCCCTACGCCCGCCTGGGCATCCCGGCCATCATGTACACCTCGCTGCTGCACGTGGACTACCACACACCGCGCGACGACGCCCGCCGCATCAACTACGCCAAGCTCACGCGCATGACGCAGTGGATGTACCTCACCGGCTGGGCCGTGGCCAACCGCACCGCCCCGCCCGCCCGGGAGCCCGGCTTCAAGCTGGAGCGGTAAGACGCTTCGCTTAATGGAGAATGAGGAATTAAGAATGAACAATTCCGGTAGTGCCTGCTTAATTGCTCATTCCTCATTAAGCGAAGCGTCCATGCGCCACCTCACCGCCGCCGACATCGCCGGCTTCGATAAAATCTATCGCCTCAACCTCGTCAACGGCTTGCCGGGCTTCAAGTCCGCCAACCTCGTGGGCACGGCTTCGGCCGATGGCGCAACCAACTTGGCCGTGTTCAGTTCGGCCCTGCACCTGGGCTCCGACCCGGCCCTGCTGGGCATCGTCACCCGCCCCACCACCGTGCCGCGCCACACCTACGCCAACCTCAAAAGCAGCGGCTGCTACACCCTCAATCACGTACCCGAGGCTCTGGCCGCCCAGGCTCACTATACCTCGGCCAACTTCCCGGACTCGGTTTCGGAGTTCAAGGAATGCGGCTTCACGGCCGAATACCGCGACGACTTCCCCGCGCCCTACGTGGCCGAAAGCGCCTTAAGCATCGGCCTGCGGCTGCTGGAGGAGCACCACATCAGCAACGGCACCGTGCTGCTGGTGGGAACCGTGGAGCACGTTTATCTGCGCGCCGAAGCCCTGCGCCCCGACGGCACCCTCGACCTCGTGGCCCTGGGCACGGCCACCATTTCGGGCCTCGATGGTTACCACGCCGTGCAGCCGCCCGTGCGCTTCGGCTACGCCCGCGTGGGGCAGTTGCCGGTGCCGGAGTAGGTTTCTGGCTGGCTAAACGCGAAAAAACTGTCATCCTTCGCTACGCTCAGGATGACAAACGCTTGAGAGCAGAACTATCAAACAGCTTCTCTGGCAACTCTTAGATGCTAGGGATACTGCGTCTCTATTTTGCGGCTTTCAGAATCGGAATACCGCTGGTCGCCCGCGGCGGTATTGCCGACACGGTACTACCCCTGTTCTGCCGGGCTTTTGAAGTTCTTTTGCTAGGAGTTGGACTTGCCTTTTCCTTTCTTTCGGCCAGCGCTGGCCAGTGCTACGGCCCCGAAGACCAGGCCTGCTACTGCGGCTACCTTAAGCCACGGCTTCACCACGGGCGGGGGCACCGAGGTGACACCGCTGCCATCGGCCGTGGCGGGCTGCTGGGCATAGCGGCCAATTTTGGGCCGGGCCACGGCATCAAACCGTGCGGCAAAATCGGCCAGTTGACGGCGCAGGGTTTCGCCGTACATGGGGATGCCGTGGCCGGTGGCCGCCACCTCGGGCTCCATGCGCGAGAGCAGCTCGACCGAGGCGCGGGCGGCGTCCCAATCGGGAGTGAAATAGGCGGGCGGGCCGTGCACTTCCTGCTTTTGCGTAAACGTATTGAGGCCGGATTCGGCAAAGACGGTGGTGAACGCATCGCCGGCTACCAGCACTTTGTCGTGCTCCCGGAAAAAGGAAACGTGCCCAAACGTGTGTCCCGGCGTATGCACCCAGCGCCAGCCGGGCAGGCCGGGCACGGTCCCATCGGCGGGCAGGGCTTCTATGCGCGAGCCAAAATCATACGGGTGCTTGGGGTAGGTGAACGACAGATAGGCCATCAAGCCGCCGCCCACAGTGGGGTCGGGCGCGGGGTAACTGGAGCGGCCCGTGAGGTAAGGCAATTCCAGTGGGTGGGCGTATACGGGCACATTGGGCCAAGCATCAAGCAAGCCGTGCAGGGCGCCCACATGGTCGAAATGGCCGTGCGTGAGGACAATGGCTGCGGGCGGCACATCGCCAAACAGCGCTTCGGCCTGTTTTTTAATCTTACCGGCCGAGCCGGGCAGGCCCGCATCGATGAGCACCCAGGGGCCCTGCGGGTGGTCCTGCGGGAAGGCGTAATACAGGTTCACAAATACGTCGCGCAGCACGCTCAGGCCGGGCACTACGGCAGTGAAGGCGGGCGTGCTGGCCCGGGTGGCATCGTTGGAAAGCATAACGGTAAGGGACAGAAAGGGTGTAAAACCGGAGCCCGCCAAGCGGCATGGCTCCGGTTTTACGGCCTCCGCCGGCTCCAGGGTTGGCCTTCTTTTGCTACCGTAGCGCTTACCCACAAGCTACCGTTGCGCTTGGGCCGAACGCAAAAAGCCCGCTGCTTATGCGGCAGCGGGCTTTTTAGCACGAATGCTGATAAACGCTATTTTTTAGCCTGGGCCTGGTCGGCCGGGGCCATCCGGCCACTGGCGTCCTGTGGCGAGGTGGCGCTGGCACCGGCCGGGGCCGAATCCAGCTTCTCCTTTACGGTGCCGTTTTTGATGGCTGCGGCCGAGCCGGTGCCCGTGGCAGGCTCTACGCGCTGCTGATTGTTGATGCTGTCGCGGTCCACGTCCGATTTGTGCCAGCCGGGGGCGTTGGTGAAACCGTGTTTGAATTGCGGGTTTTGGCCGGGGCTCCAGCGGTAGTCACAGGACGAGAGCGAGGCCGCCAGGGCGGTGCCCAGCAACAGGGCCAGGGCGGGACGAGTGGAAAGCTTCATGAAGTAGTACTTGGGATTGGTGGTGCAAAGTACGTTGATTTCGGGCGGAAGGCCAACGCAATACCGGCGGCGGCGCTACTTTCGGGCAATACTGCCCATTTCCCGCCCGTTCATGTCCGATTCTGACCCCAAGCCGCCTTCCCGCTTTCGCCGCGCCCTGGGGGCCGTGGGGCGGGCCGCCCTGCTCCCCGTGCGCGGGGCCAGCTACGTGGTGCGGGCCGGCCAGGCGCACCAGCATTTTTTCCTGCCCGTGCTCAACGGGGCCCTCGGCGACCAGCTGGCGGCCCGCTTCGACCCGCGCGCCATTCGGATGAGTTTCCGGCGCGGCGGGCAGGACGTGCCCGTGGCCGACCTGCGCCTCACCGAGCCGCACCAGAAAACTGTGGTGTACATCCACGGCCTGATGGGCGACGAGCTCATCTGGCAAACCGGCTTCCAGGACCCGGCCGGCAGCCGCCGCTACGGCCCCCGCCTGGCCGAAGAAACCCACAGCCGCGCCCTCTACCTGCGCTTCAATTCCGGCCTGCACCTCTCCGAAAACGGCCGCGAGCTCAACCGCCTGCTCACCGAACTGGTCGAAACCTACCCCGACGCCATCGGCGAGCTGGTGCTGGTGGGCCACAGCATGGGCGGGCTCATTATCCGCTCGGCCGGGTATTATGGCCAGTTAGGAGTCAAGAGTGAAGAGTTAAGCGTTGATGCAACAGAATCAACGCTTAACTCTTCACTCTTGACTCCTAACTCCCCTTGGCTGGCCCACCTGCGCGCCATCTTCCTCATCGGCACGCCCAACGATGGCTCGTGGCTGGAGCAGAACTCGCACTTCACGGCCCGGCTGCTGGAGCGCATCAACCTGTTTCCCACGCGCTTTCTGAGCAAAGCCCTCAACCAGCGCAGCAACGGCATCAAGGACCTGCGCTACTCCATTCTGGTGGATGAAGACTGGCAGGATGCCCACGCCAACGACCTCATGCCGCCGCGCACGCCCGTGCCGCCGCTGCCCGGCGTGCAGTACCACATCCTGATGGGCTCTTGGCTGCGCGCCACCCGGCCGTCGGCTCTGCGCGAGTATTTTGGCGATGGGCTGGTGGGCCACGGCAGCGCCCGCGGCCACGCCACCTTCGGCGATGAAGCTGCGATGCCTGCCGGGGCCAGGGTGCGCACGGCCGTGTTCAGCCAGCAGCACCACGGCGGCCTGCTCACGCACCCGGAGGTGTTTCAGTACCTGAAGCAGTGGGCGTAAAAGCGGAATTCTCCGAAATGCAAAAAGCCGTATTCTTCCGAATACGGCTTTTTAACATACAATCTTTCAACAATTAATCAGGTTGTCGAACCTGTGGTGCTGCCCGACGTGGTACCCGATGTGGTCCCGCTAGTGGTGGTACCACTAGTCGTCGTGCCTGTAGTAGTGCTGCCGCTGGTACTACCCGAAGTAGTGCCGCTGGTGCTGCTACCGCTGGTGCTGCCCGACGTGCTGCCGCTGGTAGTACCATCTGTGGTGCTGCCACTGGTAGAGCCCGAGGTACCCGTATTTTCCGAGGCCGTGCAGGCACTGAAGAGGCTGAGCGACGCGCAGAGCAGGCCGCCGGTCAGGATTGAAAACGATTTGCTTTTCATAGGAATAAGGAAAAGTGAGAGAATGAGCACTGCCTGTGAAAGGCCCCTTGGTTATACGGGAGCCAGCGGCGCGATTTATTCGGATTTTTATCCGGATAAATACTTATTCGTCAACCACTTTTGAGTTAGACTGAGCGGGCGACAGCTCCGGCTCGCACTCGCACAGCACCTCGCGCACCGGCTTGGCCATCTTATAATCAGGCAGCGAAACTTCCTTCATGTACACGATGGAAAGGTGCGTGAGCGGGGCGTGGGCTGGGTTTTCGTGCCAGATGCGCAGCAAGTAGTTGCAGTAGTAGGGCCGCATCCAGGCGTTGTTCACGAAGAGGTAATTCTCGGAATACTTGCGCCACCGGTCGTTTTTGAACAGCGCCACTACCGCCACCGGCTTGGTGTGGACGACGGGCACGCCGGCCCGGTTCAGGTCGAGGTGGCGATTGTCGGCGGTGGTGCCATCAAAAATGTACCACCCGTCATCCTTGAACACCACGGGCGCAAACATGCCCCAGTGCTGGTCGACCCGAAACAGCAGCCCGAACCAGCGCGCCGGGGCCACCATTAGGCTGCCAGTGGGGCGCAGCACGGCCACGTCATCGAGGTTCCACCAGCACACGTAGGCCAGCACCACGGCCACGAAGGTTTCGCGCACGCGGCGCGCCAGCCGCCGGCTGCCGGCCGAGGGCTCGCGGGTGCGCTCCAGGCGCAGCCGCCACGGCAGCTGCCAGGCCGGCAGCCGGGTGCGCCAGCCGGCGGCCCGCGCCGCGTGCGGAGCTGCCCGGCCCGTGAGCCAGTCGAGCACGCTGGACGGCAGCAGGCCCAACAACGAGGCCATGTTTATCAGGAAAAACAGGCCCACATACAGCGTGAGGCTGATGCCGAGATGAAAGCCGAACAGCACGCCCACCACCAGCAGCCGCCACCACTTCACCCCCACCGGCAAAAACAGCGCGAAGGGTAGCAGCAGCTCCATATAATACGTGGCGAAGGTGAGGCCGCGGAGCAGGTCGGGGTGCGGGTAGAGCAGGCGGCCGCCGGGCAGCAGCAGCTGGTCGAGGCTGAAGGCGTAGTAGAGCGCGGTGCCGGCCTGGGTCCATTCGGGACCGTTTTTGAGCAGGGCGGTGCACCAGTACAGCAGCGCGATTTGCACCACGTAGGCCACCGTGGCGGCGCTGAAATAGTCGAGCCGTGCGGGGGCCGGCCGGTCGCGCGCGTCCCGGCTCCACACCCGGCCCCAGGGTAGAAACATGCCCCAGAACAGCAGCATCCGCAGCAAATCATCGCCCCCCTGCCCGATGAACGGGTTGCGATTCTGCACCGACACCAGCAACACCCACGAAGCCACGGTGGCCAGCCGCGTGTGGTAGCCCAGCAGCAGCGCCCCCGCCAGCCCTGCTGCCAGCACGAACAGCCCCGCCTGCGCCTGCCACAGCCCACTGGCCGCGTGCAGTGAAAACTGGTAGGCCGACCACCCGTGCTCTTGCAGGGCGGCCAGCGGCAGCACGCCCAGGTTGGCGTAGTGCGCCTCCAGGTCGGTGCTGCGAATAGCCAAATCGAGCAGCACCACGGCCGCCGTGGCCATGCGCAGCAGCGCCAGAGCCCGCAAATCGAGCACAAACGGCCGGCGCAGCACGCCCCAGAAGCCGGCATATTCTTTCTCCATAAACGAAAATCCGGCAACGGCCGGCCTAAAAAAATCAAGGCGAAAAGGCAGCCACGCGTGACCCGCCTTTTCGCCTTGCGAAGTAACCCGTTCGGGCGTTTATCACCGCATACGCTTATTTACCGGCCGGGGCCGGCATTACGCGCCCGGCGGCCAGATTATTGCCCGCCGGTGGTGCCGCCGCTGGTGCTGCCCCCCGTGGTGCCGCTGCCGGTGGTGGAGCCGTTGCCGCTGGTGCTACCGCCCGTGGTGGTGCCGCTATTGGAGTTGGTGCTGCTGCCCGTGGTGCCCCCCGTGACCCCGCCCGCGCCGGAGTTCATGCCACCGCCCGAGCCATCGGCGGTGCCGCTGGTGGTGCCGGTGCCCATGCTGCCCGAATTCGTGCCGGACGAGTCGGTGCTCATACTGGATTGCGTGCTGGTGCTGGTTTCGGTGCTGGTACCGCCGGCCGAGTTACCGGTTTCGTCGGTGGAGCTTTTGCTTTGGCAGGCACCGAGCAGGGTCGTGCCCAGAATCAGCGCCGCGAATGAACGGCTAATTGTTTTGGTGAACATAGTGGTTGAGGAATTGATTTGACTGGTATACGGGCCGGTTCAAACCCATAACCAGCGAATAAATCCGTATTTCGAAGTGGGTAAATACGGATAAAATCCGGCGCGTGCAGCGGCCGTGTGCACTGGGCCCAACCCCGCGCCGCGCGGTGCGTTAGCCCCCATATGCTGCCCACATTATCCACGCCCCGCTCTTAGGTCATGTCCGATTCTGCTCCCGATACCATCCTGTTCGACGGCGTGTGCAACCTCTGCAACGGCTTCGTGCAGTTCGTCATTCGCCACGACCCGGTAGGCCGGTTCCGCTTCGCGGCCCTGCAAAGCGAGGCGGGCCGGACCTTGCTGCTGGCCCACGGCCTCGCGCCGGCCGCCGTCGCGGCCGACCCCGAATCGGTGCTGCTGCTCAGCTGCGGGCGGCTGTATTCGCATTCGGCCGCCGTGCTGCGCATTGCCGAGGGACTGGGTGGCGGGTGGCGGGTGGCGGCTCTGGGCCGGGTGCTGCCCGCCACCTGGCGCGATGCAATTTACCGTTTCGTGGCCCGGCACCGCTACCGCTGGTTTGGCCGGCAGGAAAGCTGCATGCTGCCGACGCCGGCCCTGAAAGCGCGGTTTTTGTAGGGTACCCGCCAAATACGTTACACAACCATTTTAATTAATTCTGTCTTGGCACAACTGCTCTGAGCCAAGAGATATTTTGGTTTTTTCAACAAATTAATATTTTATATA
>JAQBNT010000134.1 GCA_028288445.1 Hymenobacter sp.
CCGCTTTTCCTTCTCGTCATTTTGGAACGCCAGCTCAATATTAGCAATACTGAGTTCCTGGGCCCGCTTCTCCTTTTCATCATTTTGGAAGGCCAGCTCGGTATTCGCAATGCTCAGCTCCTGAGCGCGTTTTTCCTTCTCGTCGTTCTGGAACGCCAGCTCCGTGTTAGCAATACTGAGTTCCTGGGCGCGCTTTTCCTTTTCGTCGTTCTGAAAAGCCAGTTCGGTATTGGCCACGCCTAGCTCCTGCGCCCGCTTCTCTTTCTCGTCATTCTGAAAAGCCAGCTCGATGTTGGCGATGCCCAGCTCGGCCGCCCGTTTTTCCTTTTCATCATTCTGGAAAGCCAGCTCGGTATTGGCCACGCTCAATTCCTGAGCGCGCTTTTCCTTTTCATCATTCTGGAAGGCCAGCTCGGTATTGGCGATGCTCAGTTCCTGCGCCCGCTTTTCCTTTTCATTGTTTTGAAACGCTAACTCTTCGTTGGCCACGCTCAGCTCCTGAGCGCGTTTTTCCTTCTCGTCATTCTGAAAAGCCAACTCCTCATTGGCAATGCTGAGTTCGGCGGCGCGCTTCTCCTTTTCGTCGTTCTGAAAAGCCAATTCGGTGTTGGCCACGCCCAGTTCCTGGGCGCGTTTCTCCTTTTCATCGTTCTGGAAAGCCAGTTCCTTGTTGGCAATCACCAACTCGGCGGCCCGCTTTTCCTTCTCGTCATTTTGGAAGGCCAATTCCTCATTGGCGATGCTCAACTCGGCCGCCCGCTTTTCCTTCTCGTCGTTCTGAAACGCCAACTCTTCGTTGGCAATGCTCAGTTCATCGGCCCGCTTTTCCTTCTCGTTGTGCTGAAAAGCCAGTTCCTTGTTGGCGATGCCCAGCTCGGTGGCCCAGTTTTTTTCGGCCACTTCGCGGGCCACCAGCACACCGCCCAGCACCTGGCCGTGGTCGTCCTTGTTCACCGTGCCGTCAAACAGCACCTCTGTGGGCGTACCGTTGGCATGCCGCAGCGTGCAGGGCACGTTGGTCACGGCCCCGGTGGTCAGCACCTGCTGGTACACCTGCGCCACCACGGCCGGCTCCGTGAAATACGCGAAGAAATTGGAGCCCATCAGTATATCGCGGTCCACGCCCGTAATCTTGACCGCCGCCTCGTTGGTGTCAATAATGTTGCCCGTCAGGTCAACGGTAACCAATAAATCCTGGCTGGCTTCAATCAGCCGGCGGTAACGCTTTTCGCTTTCCTTCATGGAAGTTGTTGCACTGGCCCAGAAGGCAAGTTGTTGTTATTTATAATGACGTAGGCCCGTTTGACAGTAGAGCAAAAAAGCGCCCATATACTGAAAAACCCGGTATACCACAGGTAGCTATAGGATGAATCCTAAATAATTGTTTTTCAGAAAAATAGCCGTCGTCTAAGGTAGCTGTTTCTCGCATATAAACGGCTGAATCCGGTCGCCACAATGGCAACCGCGGCGTCATGCCGCTGAAGGCTATCTAGTTCGCAAAATAAATAAAAGTCGTCGGACCATCCAAGCCGTTTGAAACGTCACTGAGCTACGTCAAAAAGCCCATCCGGGCGACCGAACGGGCTTTCTGGTACTGATTCGCCAAGGCTACTTCGCGACCGTGCCGTCGGGCTTCAGTGTGCGGCCCAGCCACTCAAAAAACACCCGCTGCCAGAGCACCGAGTTCTGCGGCTTCATCACCCAATGCCCTTCGTTGGGCAAATACAGAAACCGGCTCGGAATGCCGCGTAGCTGCGCCGTACCAAACGCCTCCATCGCCTGGCCCTCGGGCACCCGGAAATCCTTGCCGCCCTGGATGACCAGGATGGGCGTGTCCCAGTTTTTGGCGAACATCTGAGGGTTGAATTCCTGGTAGGATTTGTTGGGCGTGGCATCCCAGGGCGCGCCGCCCATGTCGTGCTTGGCGAAGAACATTTCCTCGGTGCTGGGGTACCAGCTGGTGAGGTTGTAGAGGCCGTCGTGGGCGATAAAGGTCTTAAAGCGGCCCTCGTGGTGGCCGGCCAGGTAATACACTGAGTAGCCGCCATAGCTGGCCCCCACGCAGCCGCGCCGGTTCTTGTCTACGAACGGCTCCTTGCTCACAGCATCAATCGCCGAGAGGTAATCCTTAATCGGCTGGCCGCCCCAGTCACCCGAAATGGCGTCGTTCCACTCGCGGCCGAAGCCCGGCAGCCCGCGCCGGTTGGGCGCCACAATGATGTAGCCGTTGGCCGCCATCAGCTGGAAATTCCAGCGGTAGCTCTGGCTCTGGGTGATGGGCGACTGCGGCCCGCCCTGGCAGTAGAGCAGCGTGGGGTACTTCCTAGCGGGGTCGAAATCGGGCGGGTAAATCACGTACACCTGCATCTGCTTGTTGTCGGTGGTGGTCACGCGCCGGTCCTCCACCTTGCCGAATTTGATGCCGGCCAGCTCCTGCTGATTGATGGCGGTGAGCGGTGTTTCCTTGCCCGTTTTCAAGTCGAGCCGCACAATATCGGCAAAGGCTGAAAGGGTGGTGCGGTTGGCCACGGCCTGGCCCTTGCCCACCAGCTCAAACGCGTTGTAATTCTGCTTAATATCCGTGATTTGACGAATTTTGCCACCTGTGGCCGGCACTTCGAACAACCGTTCTGCGCCAATGAGCACACTCAGGAAATAGAGCGTCTTGCCATCGGAACTCCAACGAATATTAGCCGCGCTCAACTGAGCAGCATCAAACTGGCCCAACCGTTTATCCAGCCCCTCCATAAAGGACTTTAGTAGGATGTCGACGCGCTTTTTGCTGGCGAAGTCATACACCACAATGCCGTTGCGGTCGCTCTCGAAGCCGGGCGTGGCCATGCTCAGCCAGGCCACCTGCTTGCCGTCGGGCGAGAAAGCGGGCTCGGTATCGTAGCCGCCCAGGCCCTCGCTCAGGTTCACGGTTTGCTGGTTGTGGATGTTGTAGAGGTAGATGTCCGAATTGGTGCTTTCGGCCTCGGCGCGGCCGGTGAACTTGCGGCTGGTGTAGGCAATGCGGTAGCCATCGGGCGAGAAGGCCAACTGCTCGCTGCCGCCGTCGGGCATTAGCGGCGAGTCAAATTTTTCGCCGGGCATCAGGTCCTTGCCGTAGCCTTCGGGCTTACCATCGGCCGCAATCGGCTGGAAGAAAACGTGGCTGGCGAGGTGGTCGTCCCACACGTTCCAGTGGCGGTAGTTCAGGTCGTCGATGATTTTGGCGTCGGCCTTGGGCAGGTCCGGGAACATGTCGAGCGTGGTCGGGCTCGATTTCACGTCCTGCGTGTAGAGGATGAAGTTGGCCTTCGGCGCGTATTTGAGGTTGCTCAGGCCTTGGTCGGGGAAGTCGCTGAGCTTGGCTTTGCCCGTGCCGTCGGCGCTCATTACGTAGAGCTGGTCGGTGCCGCTTTCGCCCGAAATGAAGGTCAGCTTGCCATCGGGCCGCCAGTTCAGGGTGTTTTCCGAGCCGGGCGTGTCGGTGATTTTCTTCGGCTGCCCACCGGCCACGGGCACGGTCCAGATGTCGGCGTTGCCCTTGTTTTCGGCCAGGTTGTATTTGGTCACGGTGTAGGCCACCGTCTTGCCATCGGGCGACACCTGCATTTCGCCCAGCCGGCCCAACTGCCAGAGTTTTTCGGGGGTGAGGACGGAGGATGGGGGAGGGGTTTGGGCGGCTGCCGCGAGTGGGAGCAAAGCCAGCGCGCCAAGAAAGAGCTTGTTCATGCCCGAAAATTACGGACTGCCGGCACATGGCGCGCGAGTGGACTCGCTGGGTTAATATATGTTATACGCTATTTAATGAGTACGTTTATAGTAATCCACTTGCCCTGAACGCGCTATGAAACCAACCTCCCTGCGTCGGCTCCTGCCGGCCGGCCTGTTACTGGCCGTGGCCCTGCTCCTGATTGCCACTTCCGCCCACGCCCAGCAGCCCGCCAGTGCCGCACCCGCCAAGCGCAGCCTGCCGCCCGTTCCCGGCCTCGGCCCCGACCCGGTGCTGCCCGCCAACCCCACGCCCGCCCAGCAGGCCGCCTACAACCGCGAGTTGGCCGAACGCACCCGCGTCCGCTGGAACTACCTGCTCACTGATTCGCTGATGCGGGCCAAGGTGCTCAACGAGCAGCCCAACGCCCTGCTGGTCGAAACCGTGAAAAACCTCAAGCCCGGCACCGCCCTCGACGCCGACATGGGCGAGGGCCGCAACGCCATTTACCTGGCCCAGCAGGGCTGGCAGGTGACGGGGGCCGACGTGGCCGAAAAAGCCCTGGCCTACGCCCAGAACCGTGCCGCCAAGCTGGGCGTAAAAATCACTACCGAAGTAGCCGATATGTCCAAATACGACTGGGGCATCAATAAATGGGACCTCATCGTGCTCAGCTACGCCGGCGGCCGCGACTACGCCGCCCGCATCATGCGTGCCCTGAAACCCGGCGGCCTGGTCGTGCTCGAAGCCTTCCACATGGATGCCACCGAGAAGCTGCAAGTGGTGGGCGGCGACTACCGTGTGTTTTTCAAAACCAACGAATTGCCAAAATTATATACCGCCGCTGGCCTCAAAATCGTGCGCTATGAAGAGCCCATTGGCACCGCCGACTTCACCAAGCAGCAGTTGCGGCTGGTAAAAATGGTGGCCCAAAAGCCATTGTAGCCAACCGCAATTTCAAAGAAAAACCTCCTGCAATCGTTTGCAGGAGGCTTTTCTTTTGTGAGGTGACAGCCACTTGGTGTCGTCGGAACGGACCAAGAAGTCAAATATCGGCCTTTTTACGGCCTGAGCCGCCGGTTTTTTTTCCGCCGCCATCGTTTTTGTTCACCGTGGCCCAGGCGCGGGCCTCGGCTTCTTTCTCCGAAACGCCTTTCTGCTCGTAGCCTTCTTCGATGTGTTCGGCCTGGCGCTTTTGTTTGTCGGTGTACTTCGATTTATCTCCCTGAGGCATGACTGTAGTGAAATAAAAGTTGAAAGAACACGGCCCGTGGTGCCGGGCCACCGGGTTTTTTACGCAGGCCGGGGGCGGATGTTGGGTTGCCATAGCCTCGGCGGCGACCTTCGCAACGGGGGCTGTGGGGAGAGAGGCGGAAGCCCGGCTTCGGGGGGCTGGGCCGGGTAGCCGGCTGGGCAAGTTTGTACCTCAATTGAGGGTATTGGCGGGCTTGCTTGCGGCGGCGGCGCGGCTCGTGCTTTGCACCCGTGCAGGCAGCCTGGGCGGCCCCGCTTTGGGGACGTTGCGCTTTCACCTGTTCGTCTACCTTGCGCATGAACCATTGCCTGCTCCGGCCCGGCTGGAAAATGACCCTGCGACAAGCCCTCCGGGGCTTGCTCATCGCCTGTGTTTGCTGGGGCAGTGGCCGGCCGGCCCACGCTCAGGAGGGTACCAGGCTGGAAATCCATCACCTTAATACCGGCACCGGCGACATCACGGTAATGCTGCTTAAGAACGGAGCCGGTGCTATTGTGCGAAGCGTGCTGATTGACGGGGGCGAGAAGTCTGCCGACTTTAACCGGTTGGTCCGGGCGGTAGTCGGCACTGATTCGTTTCGGTTTACCTACATCCTCATCTCGCATTTTCATTCCGACCATTACGCGGGGATGAACCAGGCTCTCTCGCAGAAGAAAGAGTTTAAAATTCAGGCCGATACAATTATAGTGCTGGGTGGGTTTAAGCGGAATGTATCTGCGAGGAATCGAAATGGCACCGTGGTGATAAACCCAACGCTGGAAGAATGGGAGAACTGGGCCCGGTTTCAGGAAGTCAACGAATATATTCTCGACGAAGGCAGGAAGGGAATGAAGTGGGCTAGCGCACCGGCAAACGCCATTCCTCAGTTGTTAACGGCTAAAAAAGAAATTCCCGGCAGCCTGAAGTCGCTGGCGCGCAACTGTCAAAAACCGCAGGTGACTGCGTTCAAGCTGGTGCAGCCCACCGCAAACTTTCACTCGGCAAAAGGGGAACAGCTGAAATCCCCGTTTCTTCTCAGCAACGCGGCCAGGAATATTACCCTTTCGCTGGGTACCATAGTGGGCGACGGCGACCTGCGATTTCCGGTGCGGATGCGGCTGGCGGCGGCCGTTGGCTTTCTGACTTACGATGCCGGTGCTACGCGCCATGGCGCAGCAAACAGCGCCAACGACGACTCCATGGTGTGGCTGCTGGAATGCGGCCCTTTCCGCTACTATACGGGGGGTGACCTGGGGGCCGATGCTACCACCGGAGCCGGCTATGGCGACGCGGAAACTCCCCTGGCGGCGATGCTCAGCCACAACGCCAACTGGTATGCCACGGCGGTGAGTCCCTATCAAACGCCGGGCCCCACCGACCCGCGTCTCAACCAGGCTTACCGCGGGCACGTGTGCGCCATGAAAGTCAACCACCACGGCTCCATCAATAGCAACAACGAGACGTTTCTTAATACCCTGGCCCCGGCGGCGGCTTTTGTCATTGGCGGCGGAAACGCTTCCAGGCACGATATCAACGGCACTTTTCTGCCCAAAATGGATTTTACGCAGGGTGCCCGGATAGCGCCCCCATCGGCGGTGCGCGGCGTGTATTTCTGCAACCAGCTGCAAGCGGGCCGGGTGAGACGCGGCACGCCCAGCGTGTTCATGGACTCCACCCGATTCGATTACTCGGCCCAGGCCAACGACTATAAGTTGGTGCTGAGCAAGGATGACCTGGTTGACGCGGTGCCCAATCCCATTGTGGGCGCCATGCCCCCGGTAACCTACCTGCCTGCCAAACAAAGCCGGTTCTCGGTTCTCTACTTCCCGCGCGATAGCCAATCGGTGACACTGCAGAACGTGGGCAATGTGCCCACCCCCCACATTCAGCAGTTCCGGTGCCACATCGAGCCGTAGCCGGACTTTTCTACCAACATCTTCTTTCGTGGCTGCCTCATGAGTGAGCTTCTGGATACCATCTTTTTTGAGTTGCGCAGCCAGTGCCCGCTGGGCCAGCCGGTGCGCCTCACGGCCCAGTCGCTACGCTACCCGTTCTGGGAAGAGCTGTTCGGCCTGCTGAAAGCGCCCGTGCTGGAGCTGACTGCCACGGAAGTGCGGCACGATGCCGACCCGGAAACCGTGGTGCTGGACGGGCAAGGGCAGCTGCACGGCCTGGGCACGGGGCCCGTGCAGCTGCGCATCGGCCGGCAGCGCACCGGCGAGGCCGCCGCCGTGCTGCGCTACAGCGGGGGCCAGGTTTCGGCGGGCGTGCTCCAGCTGGTCGGGCTGCTGCCGGCCAGCCTGCCGGTGCTGCCTATGGCCCCGCTCGACGCGGCGTTTCCGGGCCTGCGGGTGGAAGTGGATACCGCCCGCCACCTAGCGGCCATATCGAGCCAGCCCGCCAGCCATGCCCTGCCGCTGCCCGGCCTGCCTACCCTGCGCCTTGCCAACACCAGCCTGGAGTTCCGGCGCGTGGCCCTGGGCGCGGCCATTGAGGAAGTGGTGCTGGGCTGGAGCGGCGACCTGACCCTGGGCCGCACTACGCTGCGGGTGTTTCTGCAGGTGCCGCTGCAAGCCGCCCAGCCCGCCTCGCTGAACGTGCAGAGCCGCTCGCCGCTCAGCCACGGCCTGGCCGACCTCGCGGAGCTGCTATTGGGGGCCGCACCCCAGGACTACCTGCCGGCCAGCCTCCTGGGCCTGCCCCAGCTGTACCTGGAAGAGCTGCGCGTGGAGGCGCGGGCCTCGCCCGCCCAGGTGGAGTACGTGGGCTTCCGGCTGGGCATTCTCGATGCGTGGGCGCTGGGCTCCGACCTGGTGCAGCTGCTGCCCGGCTCATTTCTGGCCTTCGAGCTGGTGCGCGACGGCGCGAAAATGCGCCCCGGCTTTTCGGTAGAGGGCCGGCTGGCCATTACGGAGCACCTGCACCTGGCCGTGGGCGTGCAGGCCACCGCCAAGGGCAAGCTGACGGTGCGCGCCGCCGCCGCGCTCACCCTGCCCGACCTCAGCCACCTGGGGCGGGTGCCCGGGCTGCCGCCCACGGCCCTGCTGGCCCTGCCGGCGCATTTCCCGGCGGGCGTGGAGCTTCAGCTGCGGGAACTGTCGTTCGTGTATCAGCAAAAAGTGACGCAGGCCAAATTGCACCTCGCGTGCCCCACCGAGTGGGCGCTGATACCCGGCGTGTTGCAGATTAGCGACGTCGAACTAAAGGTGAACGCCCGCAAAAACGACCCGGACTGGGAGGTGACCGGGCAGCTGAGTGGGTTGGTAGACTTATGCGGCGTGGCCGTGGCGCTGAAAGCGGAGAAAACCACCGACGACTGGCTGTTCAGCGGCGGCTTGCAGAAAAACAGCCGCATCAGCCTCACCGCGCTGGCCCGGCAGTTGGGCGCGGCCCCGGCCGATACCCCGGACATTGCCGTGAGCAAGCTGGCCTTGCACAACCTTTCGGCCAAGCACGGCAGCTTCGAGCTGGAAGCAGCCCTGGCCCCGTGGGCATTCCGGGTGGGCGAGCTGGAAGTGAAAGTGCTGGGCCTGACGGCTGAGGTGCAGCGTGCCGACGGTAAAACGACGTTCCGGCTGGCCGGCGCGGCCGACCTGTTTGGCGTGGCACAGGTGGGCGTGAGCTGGGCCCTGCCCGGTGCCCTGAAAGTGGCTGCCCAGCTGCGGGAAATCGAGCTGAATGCCGTGGTGCAGGCCCTGCTGCCCGGTACCAGCCTGCCCGTCGCCCTTCGCGCCACCTTGCCCGCCACCAGCCTGTATTTCGAGAAAAACGGGTCCGATTACACCTTTGCCCTGCTCACGCAGTTGCGCGCCTGGGGCCAGCTCACGCTGCAGGTGCGCAAAGGCGAGGCCGGCTGGGGCGTGCTGGCCGGCTGGGCCCTGCCGGCCGACTGGCGGCTGTCGAACCTGGACCCCGGGCTGGACGTGTTCGATGGCTTCGTGCTGCACGAAGCGGTGCTGGTTTTCTCAACGCTGGAAATGGGCTCCCTGGCGCTGCCCTCCACCGCCGATTTTCCCGGCTACCCGGCCCCAACGCCGGCCGCCCGGCCCTGGCCCGTGCTGAGCAAAGTGCCCAAGGGCCTGACAGCCTACGCCAGCCTACGCATCGGCGGCAACCCGGAGCTGGAGCGCCTGGGCCAGCTGCTGGTGCTGGGCAGCGGGGCGCTCACGGCCCTGCTCACCATTGGCTACGAGCCGCTCACCTTCGCGCTGGATGCGGCCGTGAAAGGCCCATTTGAGGGCCTCGGGCCACTAAAAGGCTTCCGGCTGGAGGAGGCCGCCGTGCGGGTGCGGCTGCACGAAGGCGGCGCGGCCGTGGGCCTGGCCACCACCTTCGCCATTCCGCTCGATGCCCCGGCGGCGCTGGTGCTGGGAGCCAGCCAGCTGCGGCTGACGGGCGAAATCCGGGCCGGAGCCACGGGCATCGACGGGGCGGCCACGCTGCGCAACCCGCTGCGCGACATGTTCCAGGTGCCGGGCCTGAACCTGAACGGAGCCGCCGTGGCCCTGGGCTGTGGCTACGATGCCGTGCCCATTGTGGGGCTGTACGGGCAGCTGGAGCTGGGCCAGCTCGATTTGCTGGGTGCCGTGTATTTCAACGGCGGCAACCCCGCCCAGAGCGCCCTGGTGGCCGGCATCAGCACCATCAGCCCGCTCGATGTGCTGCGCCTGCTGGCCGGCAAAGACCCCGCTACCGACATCAGCCCGGCGGTGAAGGCCGTGCTGGAAGAGCTGCAGCTGAGCGGCACCCGCGAGCTGGTGCTGGCTGCCGAACCCAGCCCGGCCCTGCTGCTGGAGCTCGATGCCGGCACCTGCGGGCCGGCGCTGCGGGCTGCCGCCACGGCCGCCAAGCTGGCCTTGCCCACCGGCGACGATGCCGTGCTGGTGAGCCGCGCCCGGGCCGGCGAGGTGTGGTTCATCACCCTGCGCAGCACCCACGACGTGTACCGCGTGCACCGCGCCGGCTCCCGCCTGCTGGCCGAGCTGAACCCCCAGCTCTACATCGTGCCGCAGGATACCGACATCGGCGAGGTGCATTTTAAGGAGGGGTTTCGGGTGTCGGGCACGCTGCACGTGTTTGGGCTGCGCGAGCAGCTGGCGGTGCAGTTTTCGCGCGGCAAAGGCCTGTCGGTGTTCTCGGAAATGAAGCCGCTGGAGCTGCGCCTGCCGGGCACCAACCAAGTGTTTTTCCGGCTGATTGGCGAAAAGGGCAAGCCCGATTCGAAACCCTACCTGTCCATCTCAACCTACGACCAGCCCAATCACAAGCTGTGCCCCACGGCGCACTTCCTGCTGCGCGGCAGCCTCGACCTGCTCGGCCTGTCGGTGGCCACCGATGTGAAGCTGACGCCCGACGGCCTGGAACTAGACCTGGAAACGAGCCTGACCACCAGCAGCATCGGCGGCCAGCTGGCGCTGAAGGGCAGCCTGGGCAAAGCCGCCAAGGGCCTGAACGCAACCGGCCGTGTCGAATTCCACGTCGATGACCTCGACCTGGGCCTGCTCGGTAAAATCACCCTCAAGGCCCGGGTAGCCGCGAGCTTCACGCTGGTGCTCACCACCGAAAAGCTCGAAGCCGCGTTCTCGTTTTCCTTCACCTGGAACGGGGTGGAGCGGAAGTGGAGCGGCCAGCTGAGCACCGACGGCCTGCCCCTGCGCGACCTGCCCGCCCTGGTGCTGGCCACCATCCGCGACAAGGTGCGCGACATCTTCGGCGAGGTGTTCAAAAGCGTGGCGGAATACCTCGAAGCCGTGCGCACGGGCTTGGTGCACGGCGTGGAGGACCTGACGCGCACCCTGCGCGAGTGGTTCGGCTACTTTGCCGACATGGCCGGCTGCCCGGCGAAGCGCCTGGCCCTGCTGCACGCCGACGCACCCTTTGTGCCGATGGCCGCGCCGGCCCGGTTCCAGGCCCGGCGGGCCAGTGCCGCGCCCCCGGCAGATTTTGCCGCCCCGCCCCCGGCCAACGACCAGCTCGTGGTGCGCCCCCTCGATAACCAGATGATAGCATGGCTCTACAAGCTGCGCGGCGACCTGGAAACCACCGTTCGGGGCCGCGACTACCTGGGCCTCTACTACGAGGCCGAGCAGCCCCTCTACTACCTGCTCACCCACGACGCGCAGGTGGCCGCCGATGTGCAGGGCGACGACACCACCCGCTGGCTCAACCGCCTGGTGGGCCTGGCCCGCGGCGGCGAGCCCCTGGGCAATGCCGAGGAGCAGGAAGAGCTGGTGGCCGCGCTGCTCAGCCTGAAACAAACCGTGCTCAAGCGCAGCCGGGCGCACCCCGAGGGTGTGAGCACCGACGACGTGAAAAAAATCAACAAGCTGTTTGTGACGGCGCAAAACGACTCCAGCCAGTACATCGGCCTCAACTACGAGCAGGTGCTGGCCAAACTTCACTCCGAAAGCTAACGCCTGCCCATGCCCAACCACCCCGCCGCGCCGGCCGCCAGCCGGCCTTCCTCCATCGTCGAAGCCTGTATCAAGCACGTGCACCGCTCTTTTGGTAACTCCGCCAGTCCGTTCTTCCTCGGCCGCCTGTTGCAGGCCCACAGCCCCGCCCTGCCCGCCATGCGCGACCTGGATGCCGGGGCCAAGCTACCCCTGCTCAAAAAGGAGCTGGACAAAAACCGGTTCGGCAATGCCCAACTCACCCTAACCGATTTGCAGCTCACCGGCTTCGAGAGCCTGATGCCCAAGGACGTGCCGGTGGTGGAAAAAAACGGCCGCCTCTACACCGCCCAGCTACGCCTGGAATTTGCCGGGCCGGTGGTGCCCGCCCGCCCGGGCATCGATTTTTCCAACGAAGACATGGTGGCCGGCCCGCTGAGCCTGGCCGGCATCGCCGACTTTCCCGGCATCAGGGTCACGGGGGCATTCCGGTGCGCGCAGCCCATGCAGGGCCGCGAGCCGGTGGAAGCTGCCGGCCGGTTTCTGGCCACCCTCAACCCGCTGGAAGTGAGCCTGGCCGTTGCTTTCGACTTCCCGCCCGCCGATGGGGCCGAACTGAGCCTGAGCGTCACGGCGCTCGACTTCGTGCCGCCGCAGGAAGCCGACCTCACCATCACGCTGCTGCGCCCCAACGGCACGCTGCCCGAATACCGCATGCTGGAAATTGACCCCGACGACGACGAGGGCAATAATTTCTACGCGGCCCAGGAGCTCATCAATTTCCCGCCCCGCAAAGAGTCGTCGCTGCGCCACCTGGTGCTCGAGAAGCTGCGCAGCCAGTTTGCCAGCCAGCAGCCCGGCATCCGGCAGGCCGTGGAAATGGCCGCCAGCAGCATGGCCCGCGAGTTTTTATCCTAACCCTTTTCCCTGTTTTATATGCCTACTTTGTACCTGTTGGCCGGCCAGGCCGGTTTGAATACCACCATCCAGCGCCTGTTTGACAAAATTCAGTCGGCGTTTGAGTCATCGGGCACGGTGGGAGGGGCCAGCTACCGCTGCACGCTGCAGCAGCCGCCCCAGGTCGAAAAGCTCACCCAGCTGATTGCGCGCAACGGCGCTATGAACGGCACGAAGCTGGAAGTGCTGCTGCCGGCCGTGTCGTTGCAGCTCCAGGAGCACGGCGAAACGTTTTTCGACAACACCTACGCCATTCTGGTGCAGGGCGAGCTCACTTCGCTGCCTTCCACCAACCCCGCCCGCCCCGGCGAATACTCGTTGCAGGCCAGCATTCACAGCCTGCAGGTGCAAAGCTCCGTCAGCCCCGACGACCTGGATGCGGTGCAGTATTTCATCGACCGCAAGCTGCTGAAAGCCCAGCAGATGAAGGAAGTGCACCTGCCCCGTCAGGTCGAGTTCAGCGGCCGGAAATACTACGTGCAGCTCGACCCCTTGCGCGTGCCGCAGTCCACGCTGGTGCTGAAGGCCCGGCTGACCTCCGCCGAAAAGCCCCAGGGCGGCCCGGGCCCGGCCGACTCCATTGCGCTGCGCAACCCCGCCGAAGTGACGGCGCAGGTGGCCATCGCGCTGCAGGAGCTCTGGGACCAGTACGGCTTCCCCGTGAGCCAGCACTACACGGGCGACGGCTACCGCGCCGACTGCTGGCTGGGCCGCCCCGAGCGCGTGACCGTGCGCGACGCCCAGCACCTGCTGGTGGAGCTGCCCATGCGCCTGTCGAACGTGCAGGGCAACGGCTTTGCCGTGGCCAACGTGCCCGAGGCCCGGGTGCGGGTACGGCTGCTGCTCGAGGCCAAGGGCAACCGCATTGTGTGCCGCCCCGAGGCCATCGAGGAGTTTCACTTCACGCCCGTGAAGCTGCTGGGCGACGACCTGCCGTGGCTGCTGCGCCAAATTTTACAGCCGGGGGCAACGGTCATCGAGCAAGCCATCCAGACGGCCTCCGAAGGCCTGGCAGGCATGTGCAAGGGCTTCATCAACCAGGCCCTGAGCGGTTCCGGTGCCCTCATCGACATCACCGTGCCCGAAGAGTACAACCAACTGCCCATTCCCATCAAATTCAAAACCTCGGCGGTGGAAGTCAGCGGCGATTCCGACCAAGCGGTGCTGCGCATTTCGCTCGTGCTTGACTTTTAGGGATTGAAGGAGAGAGGCTGACCGAAGCCGATTCGGACCGGACCGCCGGCCGGCAGTTCCACGCCCATGGAACCGCCGGCCGGCTGTTTTGGCTTCTGGTGCCCGCCGGAGGGCCACCGGCCCGGGGGCAGGGCTTCGCCGAACGCCATCGGGGCTACTATCTTCGTGCCCGGTTCCGGCCATTTTTCATTCCTATGCGCCACGTCGCCGACATCCCCCATCCCGCCGTCAAAATCACGCTCCTAGCCTGGAACGGCAAGTTTCTGCTGAAACTGGAGCAGGGCAACCTGGAGCAGACCTACAAAGTGGCCGAGCTCGACCTGCTCACCGGCTCCGATGCCGAGGTCCGCGAGTTGCTCGACGACGAGTTTCTAGCCGCCGCCATTGCCCGTTTTCAGGCCATGCGCGATGATTTGCAGGCCGCCTTCGACCGCCACGAGTTGCGCTAACTGCCGTTTTTACCTATTCTGCATTATGTCTAAAATTTACTTCCTGCTGCTGATTCTGGCCGCCCTGTTTGCTGCCGCCCCGGCCTCGGCCCAGCTCTACGACGTGCGCCCCGGCGACGTGAACTACAACAAAAAGCCTCGTGCGGCCCTCAAAGTGCAGGTCGACGGCAAGGCCACCGATGTGCGCGAGTTTTTTCAGGACTGGATGAAGAGCAGCTACAACGTGAAGTTCAAGACCGGCGGCATGCTGGGCATGGGCAAAAGCGACGTGCTGGTGGCTCGCCAAACCCCCGCCAGTACCATTTCGGGCAAGCTCGTGGACCTCTACGCCACCATCATAGCGCCGTCGGATTCGGTGGCCGAAGTGGCTATTTTTGGTGGGTTCGATGACAACACGTTTTTCGACCCTGCCAGCACCAAAGCCGAGTACGATGCCCTGCGCGCCGTGGCTCAGAACTTTGCCGGTGCCGCCCGCCTCAAGGCCTACCGCGACATGATTGCCGAAGCCGAGAAGAAGCTCAAAGCCACGGAAAAGGAAAAAGACCGCCTCGAAAAGGAGCAGGCCGCCCTTAAAACCAATACTACTGCCAACCTGGCCCGCATTGAGGAATTGAAGAAAAAGAACGCCGAAAACCTGCTGCAATCGCGCACCGATTCGGCCTCGCAAACCAAAAACAACAAGCTGCTCGACGAAAGCCGCCTGCGCCTGCAACGTCGCCGCGACCGCCTCTCGGCCCTCGACCGCAAAAACTAGCCCCGCCGCCGGCCGTACTCTGGTCATGGACAACCCCAATTCGCCCCTCGATACCCTCCGTCAGCTCAAGGAAATGCTGGATGCCGGGGCCATCACGCCCGCCGAGTTCGAAGCCCTGAAACAGCGGCTCGTGTTCACCGCGCCCGCTCCGCCCACGGCCCCAATCACTCCTGCCGCTCCAGAACCCATCGCCCCCGAACCAGTAGTGCCGCCCACGCCAGCCGTGTTCGACCGCCCGCCCGTGGCCACAGAGCCATTTTTGCCGCTTGCTGAAGAGTTGCCCGCGCTTGAGCCCGAGCCCGTGTACTTCACGGCTGGCCCCGAGCCAATGCCCGAACCAGAACCCGCCTGGCGAACCCGCGACGAGTTTCCGCCCCTGGCCGAAGAGCCGGCCCGCAACCCGCTGGCCCTGATTTTCTCTATCGGTGGCGTACTAGCGTTTCTGGCGGTGGTCCTGTATCTGAATCTGAACCGGCCGGCGTCGGAGCACATTTCCAGCACCAGCCAAACGGCCGCCGACTCGCTGACCGCCCCCATCGAAACCGGCCCCCAGGCCGCGCCGCTGCCCAATACCGTAGCTGCCCCCGAAACCGTACGCGTGGCCCCCGCGCATCCCGCGCCGGCACTTCCTTCTCGTTCGGAAATGGCAGCGAAGGCCGCTGCTGTGCGTGATTCGGCAGAGAGTGAAACCTCCCCTGTCACCGATTCGGCTGCGCGTCAATAAGCCAGCCGTTGCCACGGGCGAGCTTACTCTGATTTGCTTCAACGTGCGCGCCAGCCGGCCGTATGAGAAACCCCAGCCCTGCCGGCTGGGGTTTCTTTTTGCGCGTTTCCCGTCCGTCTTAACACCGCTAAACATGTCGTTTTCCCGACTTCTATTCCTCAATGCTGCCGCCGGCGTATTGCTCGCTGGCTGCTCGTCGCCCACCGGCAAAACCGAAACGGCCGCCACCGGCCCCGCTGCCGATTCAACCAGCACCAGCGCCGATACGGCCGCCAACTCGCCCCTGCAAGTGGTAGCCGAGTTCACCGACCCGCAAATGGTGGGCGTGGCCGTGGCTCCCGGCGGTGAAATGTTCGCCTGCTTTCCGCGCTGGGACTACAACCCCGTCTATCCCATCGCCAAAGTCGGCCCCAACAACACCCTCACGCCGTACCCCAACGCCAGCTGGTGCATGTGGAACGACTCCGTAAAATCGGAACCCCTCAAGCATTGGATTTGCCCCCAAACCGTGTTTGCCGACAAATCCGGCATGGTCTGGATTCTCGACCCCGCCGCGCCCGGCCTGAAATTTACCGTGCCCGGCGGCCCCAAACTAGTAAAAACGGACCCCAAAACCGGCCAGGTCCTGCTCACCATTCCCTTCCCGGCCGATGTCGCGCCGCGCAAGTCCTATCTCAACGACGTGCGCATTGACCTGCAAAACAATTACGCTTACCTCACCGAATCGGGCACCGGCGCACTGGTCGTCACCGACCTGAAAACGCTGAAATCGCGTCGCCTGCTGGCCAATCATCCGTCCACCAAAGCCGTAAAAGGCTTGGTAGTAAAAGCCGAAGGCCACCCAATGATTGACGCGCAGGGCAAACCTGCCCAGTTCAACGTCGACGGCATCGCCCTGAGTACTGACAATAGCTACCTATACTACTGCCCGCTCACCGGCCACACCCTCTACCGCATCAAAACCGCCGCCCTGCGCGATGCGGCCCTGAGCGAAGTCCAACTGGCCCAGCAAGTTGAAACCGTAGGCGAAATCCCCGCCTCCGACGGCCTCGAAATTGACGCCGCCAACAACGTCTACCTCACGTCCTTCGAGCAAAGCGCCCTGTTGCGCCGCACGCCCGCTGGCAAAATCGAAACCGTGGCCAAGGACTCCCGCCTGCAATGGCCCGATACCTACAGCTTCGCCGCCGATGGCAACCTGTACGTGGCCAACTCCGCCATCCACAAAACGCCTACTTGGAACAAGGGCGTGGGCCAGCCCCGCCAGCCTTTCCGCATCTTCAAAATGGCTTTGCCGAAATAAGGCTTTCGGCGGAATAGTCAAAAACAAAAAAGCCGCACCTGACAAGGGCGCGGCTTTTTTGTGCCTTTATAGAATAGCTATAATCGTTTCTACAGCATTGCAAGTGGCTGAATCTTCACGCCCTTCTGAAAAATATCGTATTTTTCACTGGGGTGGGTCAGCACGTCCATGCAGTGGTGGTGGCGGCGGTTCATGGTATCATGAACGGTATACACGCCGTCGAGTTTGGAGGAGATGCCGCGCACGCGCACTTTGTCGCCAAAATTAAAGGGGCCGCCCCAAGGCTTCAGCAAGTCGCGCGACAGGGCCATCCAGCGCTTTTTGCTCCCGTAATGCGGTTTGATGCGAGAATTATCAGCCGTGATAAACGGCTCGCTGTCCGTTTGGCCAGGCACCGCTTGGTAGGCGGTGGCCGTCACCGTATAAGTGAGGGCGTGGAAGGCCATCTTTTTGGCCTTGGTTACGTGCCGCAGCATCGTTCGGTGCGGTATCAGGAACTCCTTGAGTCCTTTGGCTTCGGCGGCGGGTGCGCTATGAAAAAGCGGCGTAGTCAGGGCCGCAGCAGCAAGAAATAGATCGGCTAATAGCTTAACATTGTTCATCCAAATAATATTCGTACGCCCGCCAAAATGCCCGGCGGTATAGGCCCTGCCCGGGCTTGAAAACTGGGCAGGAGGTTATTAACGGTTTGATTAGTAGATAAGTTCTGATAAATCTAAATGTCCAATTCGGAAATAGCCTGACGGCGCGTGAGGGTGTTATATAGAAAAAACTTTATATTAATTCTGCCCATTCAGCTAGCTGCAAAATCTGGTTTTTACTAACCGCGATGTCGGGTCGGTGGGCCACGTTGGGCCAGCTTGCGTAGAAATAAAGCCCACCATCCTGCCGTTTTTTCGATAAATTGACCAGTCAAGTCACTACACAAGACACGTAGGAGTGAAAATATTGCTCTGATTATCAGTAAAATTTGCATACCCGCATACAGGTTTTTGCCTGTTTAATAAGGTGCTTACTTTTACGCGGCCTTACCTAAGCTGAATTCCCAATGGACTCTTATTCCTACATCGCCAACGCCGACGCGGTGGCCATCGAAACCCTGTATCAGGCGTACAAGCAGAACCCGGAATCGGTTGATTTCGGCTGGCGCAAGTTTTTTGAAGGGTTTGACTTCTCGCAGCAGTTCCCCGAAGGTGCCCCCGTAGTGCCCGCCGCTACTAACGGAGCGGCTAAAACTGCCCCTGCTGCCCCCCAGGCCGACGATTACGGCGTACTCAACACTTCTGCCTCAACCAACAATGCCCCCGGGGAACTGAGCAGCGGTGAAGTTTCCTCCGACAAGGAAACGGGCGTGCGCAACCTCATCCACGCCTACCGCAGCCGCGGCCACCTCCGCGCCAAGACCAACCCGGTGCGCGAGCGCAAGGACCGCAAGCCCCGCCTCGACCTCGCTGATTTTGGTCTGGGCGAAGCCGATTTGGACACCGTGTTCCGCAACGGCGAAGTGCTGGGTCTCGGCGGCCAGGCCAAGCTGCGCGACATCGTGGCGGCGCTGGAGAAGATTTATACCGGCGCCATCGGCTTCGAGTATATGTACATCCGCGACCCGCAGGTGCTGGACTGGTTCCGCGAGAAAGTGGAGCGCGACTCGCTGGCTTTCAACCCCGGCGTGGAGTACAAAAAGCGCATTCTGAAGAAGCTGAACGAGGCTGTTGTGTTCGAAAACTTCTTACATACCAAGTTCTTGGGACAGAAGCGCTTTTCGCTCGAAGGCGGCGAAACGACCATTCCCGCGCTGGATGCCATCATCGGCAAGGGTGCGGAACTGGGCGTGAAGGAGGTGATGATTGGCATGGCCCACCGCGGCCGTCTCAACGTGCTGGCCAACATCATGGGTAAGACCTACGAGCAGATTTTCAGCGAGTTCGAAGGCACGGCCGTGCCCGACCTGACCATGGGCGACGGCGACGTGAAGTACCACATGGGCTACAGCTCGGAGGTGGAAACCAGCACCGGCCAGAAAGTCAACCTGAAACTGGCCCCCAACCCCTCGCACCTTGAGGCGGTGAACCCGGTGGTGGAAGGCTTCGTGCGGGCCAAAATCGAGCACCAGTACGGCGGCGACTACCACCAGATTCTGCCCATCCTCATCCACGGCGATGCGGCGCTGGCCGGCCAAGGGATTGGCTACGAGCTGACCCAGATGTCGTTGCTGGAAGGCTACAAAACGGGGGGCACCATTCACTTCGTGATTAACAACCAAGTTGGTTTCACCACTGACTTTGAAGATGCCCGCTCGTCGATTTATTCGACGGATTTGGCTAAAATCATTGATGCGCCGGTAGTGCACGTGAACGGTGACGACCCCGAAGCGGTGGTGTTTGCCGTGCAGCTGGCCACTGAATACCGCCAGCAGTTCCACGCCGACATCTTTATTGATATGGTGTGCTACCGCCGCCACGGCCACAACGAGTCGGACGAGCCCAAGTTCACCCAACCCACGCTCTACAACCTGATTTCGAAGCACCAGAACCCGCGCGAGGTGTACAACACCATGCTGGTGGAGCGCGGCGACGTAGATGCCGAGCTGGCCGCTCAGATGGACAAGGAGTTCCGCGAAACCCTGCAGGCCCGCCTTGATTTGGTGAAGCAGGCGCCGCTTCCTTATAAGTATCAGGCCCTCGAAAACGAATGGCGCAGCCTGCGCCGCTCTACGCCCGAGGACTTTGAGCAGTCGCCCGAAACCGGTATTTCGGCCGAAACGGTGGAGAAAGTGGCCAAGGCCCTGACCACGATTCCCGACGGCTTCAAGCCCATCAAGCAGATTGATAACCTGCTGAAGGAGCGCCGCAAGATGTTCTACGAAACCCGCACCCTTAACTGGGCTGCCGGCGAATTGCTGGCTTACGGTTCGCTGCTGAGCGAGAAGCACATTGTGCGCGTGAGCGGCCAGGACGTGCAGCGCGGCACGTTCTCGCACCGCCACGCGGTGCTGCACGATGCCGAAACTTCGGCGCCGTACAACTCACTCAACTTCATGGAAGGCGAGAATGAGAAGCTGAGCATCTACAACTCGCTGCTGAGCGAGTACGCGGTGCTGGGCTTTGAATTTGGCTACGGCATGGCCAATCCCACGGCCCTGGTGATTTGGGAAGCCCAGTTCGGCGATTTCGCCAACGGTGCCCAGACCATGATTGACCAGTTTGTGGTGAGCTCCGAGAGCAAGTGGCAGCGCATGAACGGCCTTGTGATGCAGCTGCCCCACGGCTACGAAGGCCAGGGCCCGGAGCACTCCAACGCCCGCCCCGAGCGGTTTCTGCAGCTGGCGGCCGAGAACAATATCGTGGTGACCAACATCACCACGCCGGCCAACTTCTTCCACGCCCTGCGCCGCCAGCTCACCTGGAGCTTCCGCAAGCCGCTGGTGGTGATGTCGCCGAAATCGATGCTGCGCCACCCGCTGTGCGTGTCGCCGGTGGAGGAGTTCACCAGCGGCCGCTTCCGCGAGGTGCTGGGCGATGACTTTGCCGAAGCCAAAAAGGTGAAGCGCGTGCTGCTGTGCTCGGGCAAGGTGTATTACGACCTGCTGGACGAGCAACGCGCTTCCGACCGCAAAGATGTAGCTATCGTGCGCATGGAGCAGTTGCACCCCTTTCCCAAGAAGCAGCTTGACGCGGAGCTGGCCAAGTACCCCAAAGCCAAGCTGTATTGGGTGCAGGAAGAGCCCGAAAACATGGGCTACTGGAACTTCATGCTTCGCTACATGCGCCGCGAGTTGGAGGACGTGATTTCGCGCAAGCCCTCGGCCTCGCCGGCCACCGGCTACAACAAAATCCACGTTAAGGAGCAAAAAGACCTTGTGGCCCGCGCCTTCGACAAGCCCAAAGAAGCTGTGGCCGATGCCAACATCAAAGCCACGGTAGAAGTAGCCAAGAAGGAGGAATAGCCTATGCGGCAAGCTGTCGCTTGCCGTGCCAGCCCTGCGCGCTGCTTATTTCAATCAACATCAGAAGAAACTACACTTTCCCACGCCACCCTAGTTTATGGCCCTCGAAATCAAAATTCCCGCCGTTGGCGAATCCATCACCGAAGTCACCATTGCCAAGTGGCTCAAGAAAGACGGCGAGGCCGTGAAGCGCGACGAGGTGATTGCCGAGCTCGAATCGGACAAAGCCACGTTTGAGCTGCCCGCCGAAGCCGATGGCATCCTGAAAATCCGCGTGGCCGAGGGCGAAACCATCGGCATCGGCACCGTGATTGCTGATTTGGATGGTGCTGCTGCGGGTGCTGCTCCGGCTCCGGCCGCCGCTGCGCCCGCCCCGGCCGCCGCCAGCGCCCCCGCTGCCGACCCCATCAACAAAGGCGAGGAAAACCCCGCCGCCAGCGACCAGGCCGGCTACGGCGGAACGCCGGAAGGTGGCGCGGCAACGGCCGCTCCGGCTGCTGCTCCCGCCGCCGGCGGTGGCTCGGTGGAAATGAAAATCCCCACCGTAGGCGAATCCATCACGGAAGTGACGGTGGCCAAATGGCTGAAAGAGGACGGTGCCCAGGTGGGCCGCGACGAGGTTATCGCCGAGCTGGAATCGGACAAAGCCACGTTTGAGCTGCCCGCCGAAGCCGCTGGCACCCTGCGTCACGCCGTGAAGGAAGGCGAGACCATCAGCATCGGCGCGGTGATTGCGCGCATCGAAGGCGGTAGCGGCGCGGCTACTCCGGCCCCGGCTGCCACTGCTCCG
>JAQBNT010000177.1 GCA_028288445.1 Hymenobacter sp.
GTCCCTCCTAAACTAACTTCCTTTATATGATTTTGATTGCCGACGGCGGCTCAACCAAGTGCAGCTGGTGCCAGCTCGATGACGCGCACAACCGCGTGTACTTTAACACGGAGGGCTACAACCCCGATTTCATGGATACGGCGGCCATCGTGGCCTCGCTCAACCAGAACCTGCCCAGCACGCTGCCCCGCGAAGAAGTGACCGACGTGCATTTCTACGGCGCGGGCGTGTCGTCGGCGCAAAAGGCGGAGGTGATTGCGGCCGCCCTGCGCCAAGTGTTTCCCAAAGCCAAGGCCCATGTGACCGAGGACCTGCTGGCGGCCGCGCGGGCGCTGCTGGGCCACAAGCCCGGCTTCGCGGCCATTCTGGGCACGGGCACCAACTCCTGCCTCTACGACGGCGAGAAAATCATCTACAACGTGGATTCGCTGGGCTATTTCCTGGGCGATGAGGGTTCGGGCTCGTACTTCGGCAAGCGGCTGCTGCGCGACTACCTGCGCGGCCTGCTGCCCGACGGTTTGCAGGAGGTTTTCAAGGAAACCTACTCGCTGGGCTCGCGCAACGACATCCTGGACCGCCTCTACAACCAGCCGCTGCCCAACCGCTATCTGGCCAATTTCGCCAAGTTTGCCTACGACCACAACAACGTGAGCTACTGCCGCGAAATCGTGCTCGAAGGCTTCGAAACCTTCTTCCAGAACCTGGTGCTGCACTACCCGCGCTTCCAGGAATACACGTTCAACTGCGTGGGCTCGGTGGGCTACAATTTCCGCGATGTGCTGACGCAGGTGGCCAAAAACCACGGCATGGAAGTGGGCAAGATTATCCGCTCCCCTATCGATGATTTGGTGGCGTTCCACGACGAGTTGCCGGTGCGCTAGAGGCATGACGTCCTGAATAACCTCCGCATAAAAAAAGGCCGCTTCCAGATGGAAGCGGCCTTTTTCGTGGCCTTGTACGGGCAGCGTTAGTGCTGCACTACGAGACGGGTGGTTTGCATCAACTGGCCGGTGCTGAGGCGCACCACATAAATGCCATTGGCCAAATCCTGCACGGGCAGGGTAAGCTCGTGCGCGCCGGCGGCCTGCGTGGCGCGGCTGCTGATGGTACGCACGGTAGCGCCGAGCACGTTGTGCACCGTGACCGTGACAGAGGCCGGCATAGCCAGCTCATACCGGAGGCTGGCGCTGCTGCTGCTGGGGTTGGGCACGGCCGCGAGGCGCAGGGCCTCGGTGCGGCTGGCTTTGCTGCCCAGCAGGGTAGCCTTTTTGAGGCGGCGCGTGGTGTAGACGGCGTAGGCACCGGGAGCCAGCGTGATGAGGGCGTTGGCGTTGGTCACGGTGATGCTGTCGCCGGAGAGGTAGTTGTACCACTTGCCGGTACGCTGGAAGGCGGGGTCAATGGTGGTGGTGGTCACGTCGAAGTTGCCGATGACGGTGACGTTCTGGGTGGCGTTGCTGACGTGGATGGACTTGGCGGCACCGGCCAGCTGCTGGGTGTAGCTGGTGGGGTTGGCGAAGGCAGGCTCCTGCTTTTTGAGGGCGATAAGGGCGCGCTGCACTTCGTAGAGCTGGCGGCGGTTGGCATCCTGGTAGTAGCTCCACACGGGCGGCTTGGCGCTCAGCTTGCACTGGTCGTTGGGGTAAGGCGTGGGCACGGTGCCGTTCGAGCACATGAAGATGGACTTGTCGTAGCCCAGCTCGCCAAACTGCCACACCATTTTGGGGCCGGGCACGGTGAAGAAGAAGGCCGAGGCCAGCTCGATGCGGGCCAGGGCGGTATTGAGGTCGCGGGTGCTGTAGGTGCCGTTGGAGTTGCCGAAGGTGAGGTTTTTGTACATCAGGCGCTCCTCGTCGTGGCTTTCCATGTAGGTCACCAGGTTGGGGCTGTTCCAGCCGCGGCCGCCCTGGGCGGTGCTGCCGTAGTAGCCGTAGCTGAAGTTGGAGCCGGGCAGGTAGCCCATGGTGGCCTCGTTGTAGTTGTTCACGGCATTGCCCCATATCATGAAGCCGGCATCGGCCAGGGCTTTGGCTTCGCGGTTTTCGGGGAAGTGCTCCAGGATGGGGTACAGGTTGGCATCAACGCCAATCATGTGCTGGTAATAATCCATCCAGATGTTGATGCGGCTCTGGTCGTAATTGCCATAGGTGTTGCCGTTGCTGGTCTGCTGCGTGAAGCCGCCGGCCAGGTCAAAGCGGTAGCCGTCAATGTGGTATTCCTGGAGCCAGAACGACATTACCTGCTTCGAGAAATACTTGGTGAGGGCGCTTTCGTGGTTGAAGTCGTTGTAGACACTATAAGGGTGCGGAGCCGTGACGTTGAACCAGGGGTTATCGGCCGACGGGCCGGCCGTGCTGCCGTAGAGCTGCACCATCGGGCTCTGGCCGGTGGCGTGGTTGAGCACCATGTCCATAATCACGGCGATGCCGCGGCGGTGGCACTCATCAATGAACTGCTTGAAGGCCTGCTTGGTGCCGTAGTATTTGTCGGGCGCGAAGAAGAAATCGGGGCTGTAGCCCCAGTTGTCGTTGCCGTCGAACTCGTTGATGGGCATCAGCTCAATGGCATTTACGCCGAGGCGCGAGAGGTAGTTCAGCGTGTCGCGCACGGTCTGGTAATCGTGGAAGGCCGTGAAGTCGCGCATCAGCAGCTCGTACACCACTAGGTTGGTGCGGCTGGGGCGCTGGAAGTTGGTGGCCGTCCATACGTAGGGCGTCTGGTTGGTTTGCAGCACCGACACGATGCCCGTGGTGAGGCCCGCGGGGTAGGCCTTCAGATTGGGGTAGGTGCGGGCGGGAATGTACTGGTCGTCGTTCGGGTCCAGGATTTTCTCGCAGTAGGGGTCGGCCACGCGCAGGTTGCCGTCTACGAGGTACTGGTAGGCGTATTCGCGGCCGGGCGTGAGGCCGTTGATTTGCACCCACCAGCGGCTGCCGTCGGGCGTTTTGTTCATGTAGCCGGCGGTGGTGGTCTGCCAGTTGTTGAACTCGCCAAGAACGTAGGCAAACTGCTTATTGGGAGCCGTGAGGTTGAGGATAACCGACGTGCCGCCGTTCAGGTACGTGACACCGTCCTTGGCCCCGGCGGGCAGCGCGGCCGTGGTCACGGCGGGGCGCACCACAAAAATCAGCGAGTCAACCGCCGTCGAAGTGCCGCTGGCGGCCGTGAAGCGCACCACGTTGCGGCCGCTGGCGGCCGTTACAGTAGTGGTGAGGGTGGTGGCGCTGGCCTGGCTGGCCACCTGCGTGCCGTTGAGGCTAAAAGCCAGGTTGGCGGTGGCCGAGGCCGTACCCGTCACGCTGATTTGCGCGCCCAGGTTCACGAACAGCGGGTTGCCGCTGGCGTTAGGCGTGGGGCTGGTGATGCGGGCCGACAGGGCGGCCGAGGCAGCGTCCACGAAAATGTCGCCGCCGCCCGTGGCCCGGCCCACCACGGAGCCGTCGGCATTCTTGAAAATCATACCCAGGCGCTGCAGCGTTTCGGCCGCCGGAATGGGATAATAAGTTCGCGGCGTGAAGGTGATGCGGTAGATGTTCGGGTTCGAGGCATCGCGGGTCATCAGGGCCGTAGGGTCGGCCACGCCGAAGGTGGGGCTGTGCACGTTGCGCCAGTTGGTGTTGCTGGAGCTCAGGTTGGTCACGGTGCCGGTCCAGATGTAGACGTTGCCGGTGAAGTTATTCAGCGCCCCGTTGCCCTGACTGGCATCGTAGGTGATGGTAACGGGCGTGGTGTCGGTGAAAAATACCGGCGAGGTGGTGACCTGGGCCTGGGCGGTCCAGGCCACGAGGGTTAACAGCAGGGCTGTCAGGCGTCGAAATGTTTGCATTGGGAATTTTTAGGATGCGAAATGATGAGGAAGTGACTGGTGGGAAACGGGTTTGGGTGATTGAAATGAGAGCTTGTCGAAACGTTTGCCAAGCCTGTAATTAATTGTTTTTGTTGGCAAACCAAGTCGCAAGATACGCTACGGGGGCCGTCAGCCGGCTTTATGGGGCGTACCTTTGAGCACTATTTATAGCCCGCATGGCGCTTGTCTCATTGTTTTTGGATTTGATTGGGCGCAGACGGTTGGCCGGACTGGCGGTGGGTGTTGGGCTGGCCCTGCCGCTGGCCGGCCGCGCCCAGGCCCCGCTTCGTACCGACAGTACGGCCGCCCCGCAGGTTCCCACGGTTCGTATTTCCTCACTCAACAATTTTCCCATCGATTCGGCCGCGCGGCGCAAGCGCCGCCTGCGCCTGCTGGTGGGCGGCACGGCGCTCAGCTACGGCGTCATTTATACCGGCCTCACCACGGCCTGGTACACCGGCGAGCGCACCTCGCTGCACTGGTTCAACGACCTGCCCGAATGGCAGCAGCTCGACAAGTGCGGCCACTTCTGGGGCGCGTTTCAGGAAAGCCGGGGCGCGGTAGACATGCTGCGCTGGGCCGGCCTGAGCGAGAAAAAGGCCATTTGGTACGGCTCCTTCGTGGGCTTCGTGGTGCAGAGCCCGATTGAAATCCTCGACGGCTTTGACCCGGCCTACGGCGCGTCGGCCACCGACTTGGCGGCTAACTTCCTGGGCTCGGCCGGGCTGCTGGCCCAGCAACTGGCCTGGCACGACGTGCGCATCATGCCCAAATGGTCGTTCCACCTCACCAGCTACGCCGCCATGCGGCCCAACGTGCTGGGCAGCAACGTGCCCGAGCGCCTGCTCAAAGACTACAACGGCCAGACCTACTGGCTGTGCGCCGATGTGGGCGCGTTCCTCAAGCCCGGCAACCGCTGGCCGCGCTGGCTACAGCCCGCCGTCGGCTACGGCGGCCAGGACATGGTGTACAACGACGACGGCACCAACGCCGCCCAGGGCCTGCGCCCCTACCGCCAGTTTTACCTCTCGCTCGACGTGGATTTGCGCCGCATTCCCACCCGCAGCGTCCTGCTGAAGCGCGTGTTCTACACGCTCAGCATCTTTCACCTGCCGGCCCCGGCGCTGGAGTACAACCCACGCAACGGTTTCGGCTTCCACGGGCTCTATATGTAGGCCCACCGGGGGCCAAAAACGGAATATCCATCCGCGCCGCCCATCTACCCGTACTTTTGACGAACCCACCCCGTCCCGGCCGCTGTTCTATTCATTCAGGCAACAGCGCCTACCGGTGTAAATCTGTGATATTATGAACGTAGGAGATAGAGTCCGGCTTTTGACCGGCACCGAAGAAGGAATTGTCACCCGCCTGCTCGACAGCGAGCTGGTGGAAGTGGCCATTGACAACGATTTCACCATTCCCGTGCTGCGGCGCGAGGTGGTGGTAGTGGCCCAGGAAGAAGGCAAGAACTTCGACCGCGCCGCGGTGGACTACGGCCCCGGCCAGACGCCCGGCAGAAACGCCAACGCCAGCAAAAAGGACAACAGCAAGCGCGCGTCGGCACCGGCTGCGCCCAAGCCGGTGCAGCCTTCGCTGCAGGAGGCCCTGGCCGCCGTGGCATCCAGCGGCAAAGGCGTGGCCAAGCCGGCTGGGAGCAGCGGGCCGGGAGCCGGCACCAAGCAGCCAGCCGCCGCCAAAGGCCTGTTTCTGGCCCTGGTGCACCAGTCGCCGGAGCTGCTGGGCGTCACGCTCATCAACAACACCGAGGCCGACGTGCTCTTTACCTACGGCGAGGAAACCGCCGCCCGCCCCTACCGCGCCCTGGCCGCCGACAAGCTCAGCCCCAAAACCAGCACCAAGCCCCTCTCCTTCCTGCACATGAAGGATTTTGAGGCCTGGCCCGCCGTGGTGTTCCAGCTGCTGCCCACCAAGCTAAATGGTGATGCCGCCTACGAGTTGCTCACCAAGCGCCAGGCCTTCAAGGCCAGCACTTTCTATGGCAGCCAGCGCCCCGCGCCGGTGATTGGCAAGGATGCTTACCTCTTCCAGCTGGACGAGAAAGCCGCCGCCGCCATCGCGCCCGAGAAGCTGGCCGAAGAAGCCCCCACCCCGGCTCCCGCCGCCCCGGCCAAGCCGGCCGGCGTGGATATTGCCGCCCTCAAGGCCCAGCTCAGCGGCGATGCGCCGGCTAAGCCCGCCGCCGTGGTGGCTGCCGCTACGCCAGCCCCAACTGGCCCGGTAGTGGCCCCGCCTCATGAAGTGGACCTGCACCTCGAAGCCCTGCGCCCTGACAACAAAGACGAGGAACTGAGCAACACCGCCATTCTGCGCCTCCAGCTCGATGCGTTTGAGGACACGCTGAGCCGCGCCCTGGCCACCAACATGCACGAAATCGTGTTCATCCACGGCATGGGCAACGGGGTGCTGCGCAAGGAAATCCACCGCCAGCTGAGCCGCAACAAGGACATCAAGTTCTTTGAGGACGCCCGCAAGGAGAAGTTCGGCTTTGGGGCCACGCTGGTGCGGCTGAAGTAGCCCCGGCGACCCGCCACCACGCCTTTCACCGACAAAAAGCACCCATCTGGCCCCGGCGGCCGGATGGGTGCTTTTTAGTTGGCGGCCGGGCATGAGTCGCACTGTACTTTTGTACTCCTTAAAATCGTCCCTGTTTCATTACGGAATAATTTAATGACCAAACTCTACTTTGTGGCGGCCCTGCTGCTGGCGGTTCCCGCCGCCGGCCAGGACCTGACCAATGCCGGCGCTACCATCACGGTGCAGCCCGGCACGGCCGTGTACGTGGGCACCGGCGGCCTCAGCAACCAGGCCGGCGGCACGCTCACCAACGCGGGCACCCTGCGCGTGGACGGTCCCACCGCCAACGGCGGCACTCTCGACCTGGGCTCCGGCGCGCTGGAAGTGCGCGGCGACTTCGCCAACTCGGGCACCATCGTGCCCGGCACCAGCGCCGTCACCTTCAGCGGCGCGGCCGACCAGCTGCTCACGTCCGGCGGGGCCACCCTCTACCAGCTGCTGCTGAACAAGCCCACCGCCGGGGCCAACACCCTGCGCCTGGCCGGCGACCTCACGGTAAGCAACCTGCTCAGCCTGACCAGCGGCCTCATCACCACCAAAAACGGCAGCACCGTGAGCACCCTGCGCCTGCCCAACGGGGCCAGCGTCAGCGGTGAGGCCACGGGCCGCTACGTGCTGGGCAAGCTCGAAATCACGCGCAACGCCGTGAGCGGCGCGGCCGTCGACTTCGGCCACGGGGCCGTGCTCGACCCCACCAGCAACAACCTGGGCACGGTGGCCATCACCCGCACGGCGGGCCTGCTGACGGATGACGTGAGCCGGGGCGTGAACTTCGCCAATACCGCCTACAAGGGCATCGACCGCATCTGGACCGTGGCCCCGGCCACGCAGCCCAGCGCCGCCGTGCAGCTCACCCTGAGCTGGCTGCCCGACAACGACAACGGCCTCACCGATTTCAGCCAGGCCCGCGTGTGGCAGCAAGCCGCCCCCGGCCAGCCCTGGGCTGTGCGCAGCCCCGTGGCCAATGCCAACAGCCGCAGCATCAGCATGAACCCCACGTCGCTCAGCCGCTTTACGGTGAGCAACGCGGCCAACCCGCTGCCCGTAACGCTGGTTGATTTTGCGGCGCAGGCCGAGGGCCCGGCCACGGTGCGCCTGAGCTGGACCACGGCTTCGGAGCTGAACAACGCCGGCTTCACCGTGGAACGCAGCCTGGATGCGCGCAGCTTCAGCGCCATCGGCACGGTGGCCGGGGCGGGCACCAGCGCCACCCGCCACGACTACGCCCTGCTCGACGCGAAGCTGCCCGGCGGCGCGCCCCTGCTCTACTACCGCCTGCGCCAGACCGACCAGAGCGGCGAGTTCAGCTACTCGCCCATTCGCACCGTGGCCCTGGCGGCCCAGGCGGCGGGCTTTGCGGTGTACCCCACCCGTGTGGCCACCGGCCGGGCCGCCACCTACCTCTACACCGGCCCGGCCGAAGCCGGCACCCTGCAAGTGCTCGACCTGCTGGGCCGCACCGTGCGCACCCTGGCCGTGGACGGCCGCGCCACCGGCGAAGTACCCCTGGCCGGCCTCGCCATTGGCAGCTACCTGCTGCGCTACACTACGGCCACGGCGCGCTTCACCAGCCGCTGCGTGGTGGAGTAGCCCGTCGTTTTCCTTCAATAGTATCCCACCTATTAGTTGCCGTTCTTGATGAAGAGTCTTTTTACTCCTGCTTATTTTTATCGGGGCCTGGCCCTGACGGCTTTGCTGGCGGCCGGGAGCCTGGCGGCCCAGGCCCAGGGCGTACGCATCGGCGCGGCCGGCGCGCCCGATGCCTCGGCCATTCTTGACCTGGTGAGCGGCACCAAGGGCGCGCTGCTGCCCCGTGTGGTGGCCACTACCGACGTGACGAGCCCGGCCACCGGCCTCATCGTGTTTCAGACCGGCGGCACGCCCGGCTACTACTACAACGCTGGCACCAGCGCGGCCCCCAGCTGGGTGCAGTTGGCCACCACCAGCGGCGCGGCGGCCGTCACGGCCAGCAACGGCCTTACCAAAACGGGGCAGAATATTGCCCTGGGCGGCAACCTCAGCACGCCGGTTACCATTTTGCAGGCGGGCAACGCTTTGAGCTTTACCGGCGGCAACGTGGGCGTGGGCACGGCCACGCCTTCGGCCACGCTCGAAACCAACGGCGACTTTCGCGTTGCCAACGGCACCACGGCCCAAACCCTGGGCACGGGCACCACGGGCAATGTGACGGCGGGCACGGCTGGCCTGGGCCAGTCATTCACGCTGCCCACGGCGGGTACCATCACCAGCATTCGGCTGCGGTCGAACACCACGTACAGCACCACCTTCTCCCTGTACAGCGGCAGCGGCAACGGCAGCACGCCCCTCGTCACGCAACCCATCAACTTTGTGGCGGGCACGGCCGCCACGGTGGCCCTGACCACGCCCCTGGTCCTGGGCCAGGGCACTTACACCATTGCCCTGGCCCAGGCCACCGGCATTATGTATTACAGCACGGGTAGCGACGTTTACCCCGGCGGTTCGCTGTACTTCGGCAGCAACGCGGCCGGGGGCAATATCGACCTGGAATTTGGGGTGAGCTACACCACGGGCGCGGCTTCCAGCACATTCTACGTGAGCCCGGGCGGTAACGTGGGCGTGGGCGTATCCAACCCCGGCGCCAACCTCGACGTGGCCGGCAGCACCCGCCTGCGCAGCCTCGCGGCGGGCGTGGTTTCGGCCGCCGCCGACGGCACGCTGAGCAGCACCAGCGCCGCCAGCCTCGATGCCACCACGGCCAGCAACGGCCTCACCCGCACCGGCACCGACGTGGCCCTGGGCGGCACCCTCACGCAGGCCACCACCATTGCCACGGGCGGCAACAACCTGACCGTTACGGGCACGGGCAACGTGGGCATCGGCACCAGTAGCGCGCCCACCAGCACGCTGCAAGTGGCCGGCACCAACGCCGTGGGCGTAGTGATGGGCCTGGCCGGCAACAACAGCGGCACCCCGCTCACGGGTGGCGGCTACCTGGGCCTGAGCCCCACCAACGGCTCCGACTACTACCTGCTGCCCAATGCCGCCAACTGCGTAGGCCGCGTGTACTACCTGCGCAACAACAGCTCGTCCAACACCGCCTATGTGGGCACGTCGGGCGGCCTCATCTTCGATGGTGGGTCGGCCACGGCGGCCAGCGGGGCCTACGGCCTGGGTACTAGCGGCTCGACCAAAACCGTTACCGCCATTTCCGATGGCACCAACTGGACCTTTATCCGGGGCGGCAACTAGCCCGGCGGTAACCACCCCGTTGGTTTCCGAAATATCTGCGAAGCCCCCGGCCAAACGGCCGGGGGCTTTTTCGTGCCCGGCTTTCCTGAAAAACCACACGTTCATGCGATAGCGCCGCGTGCGAATGCGCCGGACCTTTGCGCCATGCAATTCCCCCTGGCCCTGGCCATCATCGAAGACCAGGCCGCCATCCGCGAGACCCTGCACGACTACCTCTGCGCCCAGCCGGAGTTCCGCTGCGTGCTCATCGTGGACTCGGTGGAGGCGTTCTTGCAGGAGCTGCCCACGGCCGCCGGCCCTCCCCAGCTCATCCTCTCCGATATCGGCCTGCCCGGCCTTACCGGCATCGAAGGCATTCCCCTCATTCAGGAGCTGCTGCCCGAGGCCCAGGTGCTCATGCTCAGCGTGTACGCCGATGCCGAGCGCGTGTTTGAGGCGCTGCGGGCCGGCGCGGTGGGCTACCTGCTCAAGCACACGCCCCTGGCCCAGCTCAAGGAGCACCTGCTGCAGGTGGCGGCCGGCGGCTCGCCCATGAGCCCCGGCGTGGCCCGCTTCGTGGTGCAGGCCTTTCAGCAGCAGCTGGTGGCCCCGATAGCGGCCCTGCCCCTCGAACACCTGCTGGCCGAGCCCCTCACGGCGCGCGAGCTGGAGGTGGTGCGCGGCATCGAGGACGGGCTGAGCTACAAGCTCATTGCCGAGCGCCACTTCGTGAGCATCGACACCGTGCGCAGCCACATCCGCAACGTGTACCGCAAGCTGCAGGTGAACTCCAAAGCCGAGCTGCTGGCCCAGACCCTGAAGCGCCAGCGCGGCTAGGCAGGCCCGGCTATAAATCACATGTTTATGCGATACCGCCGCGTTGCGGTAGGCCGGACCTTTGCGGGCGATGGGCGGGTCTGAGTCTTTTTGCCTGGGAACCGTGCCCCGGTTCTGGCCTTTTGCCGCTGCCGGCCCCCTTATCCTCTATGACGCTTCTCCCTTCTTTGCCTACGTGCTGGGCACCGGTTCGCCGCGCCGGCTGGCTGCTGGGCCGCCTGGCCGCGTTGTTGCTGCTGCTGGCCCTGGGCCGGCCGGAAGCCCACCCGAACGGCCCGGCGCGGGGAGGCCCGCCACCGGGGCGGCCCCTGCCCCCGCTGGTCCTGGCGCGGCATTGAAGCGCCCCCCCGGCCGGGCCATAGCGAATCCTAACTCCTTTCTCTTTTTCGGGAGCCGCGCCTTGTGCGTGGCCCTGCGCCTTGCTTCTGGAAATGGCGCTTCTACTGCCCGCATGGTGCTTCCTGCTTATCTGACCACGCGGGCCGGGCCGCTGCTGCTGGCCAATGCCGGCCCGGCCGCCCCCGTTCTTTTCACCAACTCCTTACCGCTTGCTTCTATGATTAATCTTTTCTCTGCCTCCGGGCACCACGGCCGCGTGCGGCCCTTCGCCCTGCTGCTGGCGCTGCTGCTGCTGCTGGCCGGGCGGGCGGCGCGGGCGCAGGCCCCCGCCTGGGCCGGGGCCGCGGCCACCAGCACGCCCGCCCTCGTCTCGCTCAACGGCACCTCCGTTACGCGGGGCACCGCCGTGGACCCCACGTCCGGGGCCGTGTACCTGACGGGCACCTTCACCGGCAAAGTGGCTTTCGGCAGCACTGTGCTCACCAGCGCCGGCGGCAACGACATGTTCGTGGCCAAGTGGGACCCCGCGACGGGGGCCTTCACCAGCGCCGTGAGCGGCGGCGGCACCGGCGACGACCAGGGCCTGGGCATCTGCCTGTTCCGGGCCCCGAACCGGACGTACCTCTACACCACGGGCTACTTCACCAGCGGTGCCAATGCCGTCATCGCGGGCACCGCGCTGGCCGGGGCGGGCGGCACCGATATATTCGTGACTTCCTACCAGGATGCCGGCTCCGGCCTGGTGGCGGCCACCAACGGGGCGCTGAGCGGTGGCGGCACCGGGGCCGACCAGGGCCTGGCCATCACCATGCCCAACGGGCTTTTGCGGCCCTACGTGACGGGCTTCTTCACCAGCGGGACCGGCGCGGTCATCGCGGGCAACTCGCTGGCCGGGGCGGGCGGCACCGACATGTTCATGGCGGCTTACAGCGAAACCGGCGGCGCCGGCCTGGGCATCACCAACGGGGGCAGCATCAACGGGGCCGTGAGCGGCGGCGGGAGCAGCGACGACCGGGGCACGGCCATCGCGGGCATTACCAAAAGCATCTACGACCCCGTGCAGGTATACGTGACCGGGGCTTTCGCCAGCACCAACGCCACCTTCGCGGGCACCACCGGCCTCAGCTCTCCTTTTGGCAACACCGACGTGTTTGTGGCCAGATACGTGGACAGTAGAAACAATTTTCCGGCCAACGGCGGGGCCGTGCGCGGCGGGGGCAACGGCAACGACCAGGGCCTGGGCATCGCGGCCGGCCTGAGCGCCACCAACACGTTCAACATATTCGTGACCGGCTCTTTTAGCGCCAGCAGCACGGCCACCATCGCCGGCAGCACCCTCACCAGCCGCGGCGGCACCGATGTCTTTGTGGCTAAGTTCACCGACACGGGCACCAGCGGCCTCACCACCACCAACGGCGGGGCCGTGGGCGGCGGCGGGGCCGGCGACGACCAGGGCCTGGCCGTGGCCGTGAGCGGCCGCAACAGCGGCACGCTGGTCTACGTCACCGGCTCGTTCACCCAGGTGAGCAGCGGCAACGCCGTCGTCATCGCGGGCAGCACCCTCACCGGCAAGGGCAACACCGACGCCTTCGTGGCCCGCTACCCCGACCCCGGCACGGCCTTCGACGGCACGGGCGGCAGCGCGGTGGGCGCGGGCGGCTTCCAGGCCGACGCGGGCCAGGCCCTGGGCCTGAACGCCGCCGGCACCGCCCTCTACCTGGGGGCCGGCGTGGGCACCACCGGGGCGCTGCTGGGCACCAACGTGGACAACGCGACGCCGCCCAACTCCGCCGTGGTGGGGCAGCTCGACGCGACCACGCTGGCCTGGCAGGCCAACGACAGCCCGGCCGGGACCGGGGCCTCCGTCATCCAGGCCCAGGCCACCGACTACGCCGGCAACGTGTACGTGACGGGCTACTTCACGGGCACCGTGTTCTTTGGCTCCACCCGCCTGGTGAGCGCGGGCAGCTACGACGTGTTTGTGGCCAAGTGGAACCCCAACACGGCCACCTACACCAGCGCCGTGCGCGAGGGCGGCACCGGTACCGACCAGGGCACCGGCCTGGCCGTGAACAGCAGCGCGGGCACCACCAGCGTCTACGTAACCGGCAGCTTCGGCAGCGCCAGCGGGGCCCGCATCGCGGGCACCGCGCTGGCGGGGGCGGGCGGCACCGATTTGTTCGTGGCCCGCTACACCGACACGGGCAGCGGCCTGGTGGCCGGCGAGGCGCTGAGCAACGGCGGCAGCCAAAACGAGCGGGCCAATGCCCTGGCCGTGGGCACCGCCGGGGGCGTGGTGAGCGTGTACATCACGGGCTTCTTCGCCAGCAACCCCTGCGTCATCGCGGGCTCGTCGCTGCTGGTTACCGGCAGCAGCGGCACCGACATGTTCGTGGCCAAGTATACCGACGCGGGCAGCGGCCTGACGGCGGCGGGCGCCGTGCGCGGCGGGGGTAGCGGCGACGAGGCCGGCACCGGCGTGGCCACGCGCACCACCGGCACCAAAGCCACCGTATACGTTACCGGCAACTTCACGCCCGGCTCGGGCACGAGTTTCGCGGGCACGGGCTCTTTAAACAACGGCCCCGCCGGCACCAACGACGTGTTCGTGGCCCGCTACACCGACACGGGCACGGGCCTGACCGGCGGCGGGGCCGTGGTCGGCAGCGGCAGCGCCTCTGACGACTACGCCGCGGGCATTGCCGTGGGCACCGCCGGGGGCGTGGTGAGCGTGTACGTCACGGGCTACTACGCTTCGACCACGTTCGCCATTGCGGGCAGCAACCTTGCCAATTCGGGCAGCTTCGACCTGTTCGTGGCCAAGTACACCGACGCGGGCACTAGCCTGACGGCGGCGGGCGCCCTCCGCAGCACGGGGACCAACGACGAGCTGGGCCTGGGTATCGCGGTGGCCAGCAACGGCACCACGACCACCACGGCCAACGTGTACGTCACGGGCACCTTCAGCGGCAGCGCGGCCACCATCGCCGGCACCGCCCTGGCCACCGGGGGCGGCAACGACCTGTTCCTGGCCAAGTACACCGACCCGGGCACCGGCCTGACGGCCACCAACGGTGGCGCCATCCGGGGCGGCGGCGCGAACACGGACTTCGGCAACGCCCTGGCCATTGCGGGGCAGAACGTGTACGCCGGGGGCTATTTCACCAGCACGGCCACCTTCGGCAGTACCACCCTGGGCAGCCCCACCACCGGCAACAGCGCCGTGCTGGGCCGCGTGCTCGATACGTCCCTTGTGCCCCTGCCCGCGGTGCAGGGCCTGAGCACAACCGCTGAGCTGCCGGGCCAGCCCGTGGTCATCACCGGCAGCGGCTTCACCAGCGCCAGCACCGTCACCTTCGGCGGCGTGGCGGCGGCAAGCGTCACCTACACCTCGGCCACCAGCCTGACGGCCGTGGTGCCGCTGGGCGCGCCGGTGGGCAGCGTGGCCGTAGTCGTGACCACCGACGGCAACAGCTACAGCAGCCCCCAGGGCTTTGAGGTGCTGCAAGTGTATCGCAACGCCAACCCGTCGGGCTGCCTGGCCACGGCCAGCCTGGTGCTGAACGGCACCGGCGGCACCGGCGCATGGCGCTACCTGCGCCTGGCCGGGGCGGGCGGGGCCGTGGTGGCCGCCATCGAAGACACCTACAACCTGGGCACCGTCACGGCGGG
>JAQBNT010000210.1 GCA_028288445.1 Hymenobacter sp.
TTTCTTCTGGGTTCTCGGGTGCTTGTGGCCGGCGGTCGCGCTGTGGCTTTACACTCCAATCCAGCCAGTTTGAAGCAAGCTTTAGGCTGCTTGAAAAAATAAGCAGAAGCAATGCCTTCAGGTCATGCTCCTCAATCTGGTTTATCAGGTCTAGGATTAGTGCCAGCTCAACAATGTTATTCTCTGGGAACCAATGTAATAGTGCCTCTTGGTCCTTGCCCGTCAGTAGTTGTTGGATTAACTCTGACTGAAGGTTATGCGTTGGAGCGGTGGTCGTTACGGCTGTGAAAATCTCCAGAATAGTCCTTGCCAGTAGTTCTGGCTGCACTATCGCTGTTTTGGCTGTGGTGATGAGCGAGGCTACTGGGTTGACATCAAGCGCATAGGAATGCCGGCCCATTCGCATTGCTTCCAGGTTCGTCGTACCACTGCCGGCGAAGATATCGGCCACCATCGAGTCCGGCTGGCTGAATTTGGTGACAAGCTCGTGAGCAATCTGAGGAATGAATTTGGCCGGGTAGGGATGTAGGCTGTGGGTGTGGTAGTCTGTTTTAGCACTTCGAAAACCTAAGTCTTCTCGGGTGACAACGTTGACTGGGAGAACTGGACGGAGCACAGGTAATATATAAATTCGAATGGGTAGGAATAGCGTTGTATTGTACTGTACAACAGGTTTTTGCTAAGGTCGGCAGAAAAAGCTAACAATCAAAAGCTGCTCATGCCTTCTTAACTCTGTCAATTTTGGTCAGGAAATCGTTCGCAGCTGCGGCCACTGCTTCTCTTCCTGCGACTATAGATATACTGCCGAGAGCACCGGGGAATTCATCCAGAACGGCGTTATAAAGCCTGACACTTTCGTCGTACGTTAATGGAGCCATTAGCCGTATATGACCAGGCTTAGGCTCGCCAACTTCTTGCTGTATATAAGCAATCATGCGTTCCGATAATCCTTTAGCTTCTCCTTCTTGCAACACTCTAACTTTTCCACGAAGAAAGCTTTTAGTGAATAAGAGGTGGTTGAGAAAAATGCTGCCAGACCCTTTTGTAAGGTCAGGTAATTCAACATCTGTTGCAGTCGACAGCATATCTGCGAATCCCTGTAGAACCCATTTGTCTTCTTTAGAGGTTGACTTCTTATCAATTATTCTTTGCAGTTCCGCCCGCTTGCGGTCAAGTTTTATGTAGTTGTCTTGAGATTCTGTTAAATGATTACTCAACTGCTGCACAAAATTGCTCATCTCGTCTGCACTGCCGGCGAGGCGGTTAAGAATCATTAATAGGTTATTTGTTAGTGGATTATCTGAAAAGTTAGGGTAGCGGATTTTGTGGTCTATTTCGCTCCAGCCTTCTTCGAAGATGGTCCGTACCTGTAGTTCCACATAGCGTTTAGCCTTGGTGGGGGATGTCTCAATGATGTAGTGGACTGAGCGATATCCGTAATCATGTGGCTTTACATCGCATCCCTCAAACATCTGTAAAAAATCCTCTGGGTCTCCTTTGCGGTAGTACGCCGTTGGTTTCTCCTTGAGTTCCCAAGTGTTCATGATGAACTCGTGGATACGCTGCCAGTCATTTTTGAACAGATGTAGTATGCGGATGCCTGCCAAGTCGGTAATCTCTTGCTCATAGGTTTCCAGAGTAAGAATCCGCTCCTTATCAAGCAGTTTCTTTCTAAGAATTTTTTCGGCTAAGTGGGTTGGGTCCTTTACCCGATAACGGACTGAGTGTACCCCAGGCGTCTTTAGCAGAATATTGGTGACATACTGTGACGTCTGCTCATAGTCCGTGCTTTTCTGGCTAAAGTCCTCTGTGATTGCGTGCAACTCTTTCTCAGTTAAGCCAGCTTCTCTGAGTTGCTTAGGGTCATGTTTGCGTACCGGCATAACTAGTTTAGTCGGTTGTGGCTGCCGCGTAGCAGCGTGAGCATTTCATCCTTAGCGGCAATTAGCGCCTGGGCCATCTCCAGTTGCTGATGCAAGTCGGCCAGTCGTCTACGCCGCCCGCCCCAGCTCCTGCGCCACCACAGCCGCCCCAATCTGGTGCACTTGGCCCCCTGGCTGCATCGGCTGCCCCAGTTGGCGTACCTGACCATCGGGTTGCATCGGCTGCACCTCCCAGCGCTGAGGCGAGTTGACCAAGGCCTTTGGTTCTGGCTCCTCTGTAGTAGGTGGTGCCTGAAATACCACCAAAGTGTTATTGGTGATGTGTGTGATTTTGTTGATGATAGTAACCCGCTGGCGGTTACCATTTCCGGCAATGTTGAAGTTGCCAGCTTGCGAAATGCCAATGAAGGAGCGTGCGAACTCCGGCTGCAGGCAATCCGCAAAGAGGCGTAGCTCTGTTTTGGTGAACTCCCCGGTCAAGACCAAGTGCATTAAGCGTTTCCGCGCGATACCAGTATTCCGGCTCACCTCGGCCAAGTTGGTCTTAAAATGCTTCAGCAGCGCCTTGAGCACTGGGGGGATGGTAGAGGTAGCGGGCATTAGGAAAGGAAGAGGGTGGGATTTGAAAAGCTCGGTTCGGCCTGTTGTAGTTGCTGTATAGAAGAATAGGGCTACTTATGGTTCAATTCCACTTTGCCGGGCTTGCCGTCAGGCGTTTCGGCATAGAGTGACATTGACATCAATTTGCTGGTAGCAGCAGAGTATCGCGTGCCTTCCTCTGTGGTGAATTCACTAAGCGGAATGCGAACCGAATCCTTAGCCTTTAGGATAGGGGCTTTATAATGGTAGCTCTCATTGACGGTAGCATCAACTTCCTTATAATCAAAGGAATTGTTGTTTACAACGATTAGCGCATTGCCATCCTTGCGGAAATCGACGTCGAGGTCAACTGCTCCGTTATCGCTGGAGCATGACTGTCCCAAGCAAAGGATAAGTAGCGCGGTAGATAAGCTTTTCTTCATCTAGTTAGGACGGTTGTAGCTGCCGCGTAGCAGCGTGATGGTTTCGTCTTTGGCTGCTACGAGGGCTTGTGTGAGCGCCAGTTCGCGCCTGCAAGTGGCTAGCTCTGCGGCTATCTCTTGAATAGAATCAGCCCCTTTTCCCACCTTAACTTTTTGGTTGAGGTTGTTGCCTGCTTGGTTGAAGCTACCGGTTTGGGATGCGTTTATAGCGCCTGGCTCCTCTAAAAAGAAGGACATAGGCAGCTTGAGAAGCTCAGCGGCTTTGCGCAGATATGATACTTCGAAGCTGTCTTTTTTGAACAATCTGTAAAGATTGGTTTCGCTAACTCCCATATATGATGCTACCTCGCTCATAGGGATATTAGCTTGTTTTATAGCTGTTTGTAGTTTTTGGCCGAGCATTTGGAGAAATTTCTTCCATTTTTGCTACAACAAATTTGTAACCTACTCACAAATTTGGTAGTATTGCGTAAGAATCCGGTGTAAATCTGAAAAATACCGGGCGAAAATCCTAAAAAAGCACGGGCTTTTCCTAAACTATTTATGGAACCCAAGAACCGCCTCCAGGAAATATTTGCCGAGATGGGCCTGGCCCTGGTGCGTCCCACGGACGCTCAACTCGCCGCGTGGGACATGAGCCCCACCCGCTTCAACCAGTTGCTGGCCAACAAGGGCCGCATGCCCATCACGTTGCTCGAAGCCAAGCAGCTAACGGCTTGGCTCAAGGCCCACTTCACGGGCCGGCACCAGTACCTGTTTCTGGAGGACATGCCGCCCCACGAGCGGGTGGCCGGTAAGCAGCAGCAGTTGGCCTTGGTCTGAGATGGAAGCGCGTGCCCCCTACGGCCCGCCGGCCCCGGTGCCCGGCCCCCGCAACCTCACGGTGCTGCTGGCGCAGTGGCTGCGCCGCATGGGCTTTCTGGTGAGTGAGCAGGGTGGGGTAGCCCCCACGGCCATCTCGGCCAGCTGGCGAGCACCTGATGGCCTGCTTTACGAGGCCAGCTATGCCTTCACGCCCCAATCGGGCGGCATTTTCCAACTGCTGGCCCGCCACGATAACCCGCTGCTCACCCACCACGGCCTGGTACACAAGGCCGAAATCAACCGCCTGCGCGAGGCCCGCTTCCTGCTGCTCAGCAACGTGTACTACGCCCAGGCCCGCCAGGCCGCCCTCACGGCCGGCACCCTTCAACCCGCTCACCTGACCACTCCCTAGCCATGCTGCTTGATTTGCCCACCCGTCAGGACATGGAGGCCATTCAGGCCCAGCTCAACGCCGTGCTCGACCTGCTGGCTCGCGCCCCCGCGCCCACTTCGGACGACTTGCTCAGCGTGGAGCAGGTAGCCGCCTACACGCGCTTCGACCGCCGCACGGTGGAGAAGTGGGTGGAGGAAGGCCAGTTCAACGAAACCGGCCGCAAGGTCTACCTGCCGGCCCACCGGTACAGCGGCCGCCTGCGCTTCAAGCGCGGCGACGTGGAGGCCTTCGGGCTGGGCATCGGCGTGCTCACGCCCTCGCTGGGCGGCGGCCAGCCCGAGGCCGTGAAGCCGGCCGCCAAAGCGCCCAGAAGCCGCAAACCCGCTGCCGTGCCCTCCGAGCGGGCGCTGCGCAAAGTCGCCTAACCCATTTCCCTTTCCCGCTTATGTCCCCCATTACCGTTTACACCTCGAATCCGGCCGACCAAGGGCTGGCCGGCTTCGCCCTGGCCCTGAGCCACAACTTATGCCGCCCGGTGCTGCTGCGGCCCCTGCACGCGCTGCCCGCCCCCGACCCGCTGCGCCGGCAGGCCCTGCGCGTGGAGCACACGGAGCTGCTGGAGGCCATCGCGCTGGCCGAGCACTTCCTGGGCCAGTACGAGCGGGGCGAGCGGCAGCCCGATGCCGGCAACGAGAACGGCCTGCGCTTCGATTTGGAGGCGCTCCACAACCGGCGGCGCGGCGTGGCCGCCGTGCTGAGCCTGCACACCCCCGGCCCCGACAATGCCTAAGCACCGCACCGGGACACGCCGGGGCCGCGCCCCGCCACCAATGGTTCTTCCGCGCTGCCCTTCAGCGGCAGCAGCCCCGTCGTCTATCGAAGACCCGCTGGTTTTTACCCTCATCGGGTGGAAAATCTTCGTCCCCAGCGGAATGCCAGCTCGACGCTGGCCGGGTGCGCACTGGGCTAGCCGAACAGCTACCCGGCGGTGCGTGCGGGCAGGGATGACAGCCCCTGCCCGGCGCGCCGCCACTGATTTTCCATATCGCTCACCTTTCCCCCGCACGTTCCCAAGAATGTTGCCGATTCCCTATTGCCCTTCCAAAGCCCGCGTGGCGCTGTCCGAGTTCATCGACCGGCGCAGCGCGGCCCTACCCAAAACCACGCGCACCCGTACGCTCAAGGCCCGCACCCTCAAGGATGGCACCGTGGTGCCAGCCCGCACGGAATCGTACGCCGTGCGCGGCAGCATCCTCTCCGACGGGGCGGAAAAGACGGCCTGGGCCCTAATTCGTCTGGCCCTCAAAACCGTGGCCGAGGTGCGCGGCGTGCCGCTGCTGCTTGAAGCCGCCAGTGATGCGCCGCTGGCCCCGCCGCCGGTGTCCACCAACAGCGAGGCGCTGTGCCGCACCAACGTGCGCGGCAAGCGCGTGGCCGGCCGCACCGTGCGCAACCACATGGGCGAGATGAAGCAGGCGGGCATCGTGACCCGGGTGCAGTTCCGGGGCCGCCAGCGCGACTACTTGGTGTGGATTAACCCGGATTTTCTGTGGGAAACGGGTGAAAAAGCCGCAAAATCGACCCAAAAACCGCGTTTTGAACAAGCCGCTTTTTCGGCGCTTCAGCCGCCGAAAGAGACAAACTTTCCGCCTAAGGGAGTTCATGAACTTCTTCAAGCTACAGAAATAGAAACCGGCAAGGTGGATAAGTTAGTGGCGCAACGGCCCCAGGCGGAACCGGGAGTCCAACAGGCTACACCGTCAGGCTACACGGGGCAGCCGGCCCACCCGGTGGAGGCCGCGCAAGCGCCGAAAAAGGAAGCGGGCGGCGCGGCGACGCTGTCACCGGCTTGCGAGCCCAAAAGTGCGCCGGCAGGGCCACAGGGACCGAAAACGAGGCTGGCCCAGCGGCAGCGCAGCATGGTATTAGAGTTCTGGTGGGCCAGCCAGCGCGAGTTATATGCCCCGTTGAACCAATTATTTACCGAGGAGCAGGGCCGCCTGGCGTGCAATGCCATCTACTTCGGCGTGTACGGCGGCTTCCCGGCCGACTGGCCCCTGCACCAGCAGGAGAAATACCACGAGCAGGCCCTGGAGCGGCTGGGCCTGGCCGCCGCCTACTTCACCCGCAACCCCCATAAGTACCCGCCGCTGCCCTACGCCGAGCACATCGAAGGGGCCGGCTACTTCGATGCCGCCAATAAAAAGGGCTTTATCGGCACGATGGCCTGGTACACGACCCACCTGGCTCACCGGGGCCAGCGCGCCCTGGCCGATGCGCTGCGCCGGGCCCGGCGCGAGCTGCGCCAGCACGCCCAGGGCACGGCCCCGAAGCGGGCGCAGCAGAAAACAACCCTCGAACTCTACCGCTACCACGAGGAACGCCTGAAAAAGCTGGGCCTGCCGGCCCTGGAGCGCTTCTACCAGCACTTTGCCCGGCCCGCCGTGGCCTAACCGATTCTTCCTCATCTCTCACTTCTGAGCATCTCAAGCCCCATGACTACCGGACTCACGGCCAGCTGGCAACAGCAGCAGCCGCACACCAAGGCCATCGTCTACTTCATTTCCGGCCCCGGCCAGGCCGGGCGCACCTTCTTCGCCCGCGAGCTGTACTTCAGCCGGCCGGTGAGCAACCCCCGCCAGTACGGCATCGACGGGCTCAAGCGCATGATTGACAAGTGGGGGCCGCAGCTGGTGGCCAGCGCCCTCATCATCGATTTGGAGCGCAACGAGGAGATTCACCGGTTCCTCTCGCAGAAAGGATGGGTGGCATGAGCCTGGCCCACCTCGACCAAACCATCGAATTGGGGCACGGCGAACCCCGCCAGCTCTACTGGCAGATTGGCGATTTACTGGCCCGGGTGGCCATGCGCTCCCAGCTTCCCACGCCCCGGCCCATTGAGGGCAATCTATTCCTGGCGCTGCCCGCGCTGCAACGGGTGGGCAAGCGGCTGTACCGCGTGGCGCAGCGCGAGGCCGATGCCATCGGTCCGCCCCGTGAGCGGCCGCGCCGATTCCGAATGAAGGCCGATGAGGTAGTGGCCATCATGCTCCATGTGCACCCGGTGGCCACCGGTGCGTGGGTGGAGTTAGGCAAAGTGCACCAGGTATCGCTCAACCTGGAGCGATACCTTGATTTTGTCTCAAAATAAGTAGTCCGGAAAAACACCCTGAAATTGGCCGTTTCGGGGCTGTTTTTTTCGCCTCCCAATTGTTGCTCAAAAACCAGATGGATAAAGTGAGACAACCCGACCCGATTCCCGTGGCCCTGTTCGCGCGGGTGAGCAAGGAGGCGCAGGACTTCGGCCGGCAGCTGGTGGACACCCAGCGCCACGCCGACCGCAGCGGCTGTGTCGTGGTGGCCACCATTGCCGAGAAGCTCAGCGGCTCGCGCAACAGCCGGGCCAAGCGGCCGGACCTCGACCAACTCCTGAGCCTGGCCCGGGCCGGCCGCATCCGGATGGTGCTGGTGACCGAGCTCAGCCGCCTGGGCCGCCGGGCCCGGGAGACGCGGGCTGTGGTCGAGGAGCTGGCCGACCTGGGCGTGTCGGTGTTCGCCCTCAACATCCAGCTGGGCTACCTGCTGCCGGACGGCAAGGTGAACCCGATGGCGCGCCTGGTGATGACCGTGCTCATGGAAGTGGACGAGATGGAAACCGAGCGCATGGGCCACCGGATTAAGTCCGGCCAGGCCGTGGCCTTCGCCGCCGGCGCGCAGAAGGGCCGGCCCACCGGCACGGTGCAGGACGTGGCCAAGCTGCTGGCCAAGTACCCGAAAGTGGTCAAGTTTTTGGAGAAGGGCATGCCGGTGCGGGACATCGCGGCGGCGGCGCAGTGTTCAACCAATACGGTGTTGAAAGTAAGCAAAGCGCGCGCTACTTTGAGCGCACTTTCGTCCTAATTTTGAGGGTTATACTGGCTGAACTTTGCTAAAAATCTACTCCTAATCTTTTCCCTTGAGCAAGCCCACCGTTTACGCCCTGCCCGTTCACGCGCACGTCCGGCAATTTCTGCTAAAAGAGTTGGGGCCGGAGCCCATCAACATTCACCAGAATACGTTCATGGGCCGCAGCGTGCGCATGAAAACCGAGAAGCTGCCCTACCGGCAGCTGGATAAGCCGGTGGCCGCCACTGGCCCCGTGCTGAAGCTGGTGCTGCCCACGGCCCTGCGGCACCACTCGCTCACGCCCGAGTCGTCCAAGCAAATCGGGGAGATGCTGAACAAGTTCTTTCAGCAGCAGATGATTCAGTTCGTAAAAGGGCAGGTAGCCGTCACGCAAAACGAGCGGGCCGCGTTGCGCTCGTTTTACAAAATGTACGAAATCAACCCCACCGACTACGATTTGGAGGAGGCCCGCAAGGTGTACCGCGACTACCGCGACAAGGTGATGAAGGCCAACGGCCACTTCAACCTGATGTACCAGGACGGCGGCGCGGCCCTGCGCTCGGACTTCGCGGTTGGGTCCTAAAAGCGGGTCAGGGGGTACCGTTTCTTTGGTTCATGGAACCAGCGCAGCTCCCCGACTTTATTGACTACTTCCGCCGGCTGGCGGCCGCGAACGTGGCCCTGGCCGGCAGCTTCGTGCACGGCGCGGCCGGGCGCATCCTCAGCGGCTCGCGCAGCGGCATCACCTACCCGTGCCTGTGGCTGGAAACGCCCACCCTGGGCTTCGAGGAAAAGGACGGCACGGCCCCGCTGGGCAAGCGCCGCTGCGCCTTCGTGGTGCTCCAGAAGGTGCCCCGCGACGATTATGAGGCCCAGGATGCGGGCTGGGCGCGGTCCGAAGCCATCGCGCTGCAGGTGCTCAGCTACCTGCTGCGCGACCGCAAGGCCCGCAAGTTCGCGTTTACGCTCAACGAGAAGGAGCTGGAGCCGATTGCCACCCTCACGGTGGACAACGAAATCGGCTGGCGGCTCGAATTCGAATTGAGCCAGTACGCGCCGGCCGTGCGCTACGATGCCACCCAATGGGTGCCGGAAGGAGGGGCGGGCGCATGATTCAGCTACTGCTTCGCTACATCAATCCCCAGCCCTACGGCGACCGCCGCGACCAGGTCTTCGGCACCGTCTACACGGAAACCGCGTATTATTTTGACGAGGCCAACGAAACCATTGTCCTCCTCACCAACAGCTACGACGACTTCCAGGACAACAACCCGCCGCAGGACTTCAGCTACGCCGGCGAGTTTTTCGACAAGTGCTCCGGCACCACGCGCCTGAGCTACGTGCACGACGGGGCCGGCGACTTTGCGGTGGTGCCGGAGGCCGACAGCCTGAGCTGCGGCTTCACCCCTGCCCAGCCGCCCAGCTGTGCCATCACGCTCACCTACGCCCTCACGCCCACCGCCACGGGGGCCAATGTGACGGCCGGCAGCACCGGGGCCCACGGGGCCACCAAGTACCGGCTCGACGGCGGCCCGCTACAGCCCAGCCCGGACTTCAACAACCTGGCCCCCGGCCGGCACGTGCTCGCGGCCGTGGACACGGGCCTGCTCAACTGCGTGCGCTCGGCCTCCTTTACCGTGGCCGAGCCGCCGCCGCCGGCCGCGCCGGCCGGCGCGCCCCAGGGCGTGGACTTCGTGCGCCAGCCGCTGTGGTACCCGGTGGCCGCGCCGGCGGGGGCGGAAGTGGTGCTGGAGCTTTACGCCGAAAGCCGGCACGGGGCCGAGGACTTCGCCCGGGTGTTCCGCGCCCGGAAGCGGGCCGATGCCACCGGGCGGGTGGATTTTCGCCTCGACACGCTGCTGGCCCCGCTGCTGAGCGCGGTGGTGCCGCCGCGCAGCACCGGGGCCACGGTGGTGTGCACCGCGCCGCTGGCCAACTACTTCGTGCGCACGGCCACCGTGCTGCCGGGTGGCCAGCCGGCTGCCTTTGTCACCAGCGCCCTGCGCACGGCCCTGCGCGGCGGGCTGCCGCCGGAGCGGCGGGACGTGGACTACTTTTTCTACCGCCTCGATGCGTTTGGCCAGCCGCCGTTTCTGAGCTGGCAGCCGGCCGGCAAAACGCTCACGCCCGCGCAGCCGGAGTGGCTGTTCTGGCTCTGCGAAGCCCAGCCGGCCGTGCTGACCGTGCGCCGGTCCTACGTGCGCACCGGCTTTGCCAGCGGCGCGCCGCTGGTGGAGGAGGAAACCGTGACCCTGACCGGCGGCCGGGGGGCCCGGGGCCGGCTGCTGGCCATCCCGGTGCGGCCCCGCGCCGGCACCGACGCGGTCAGCGTCGGGATTTACGACGCGCTGGGCGAAGCCGTGAGCGGGCTGGCCACTTACCCGATGGTGGTCGCCACGCCGCGCAGCCGCTACCTGCACTTCACCAACGCGCTCGGCGGCTTCGACACGCTACGCACCGAAGGCCGGTTCGAGGCCACCCTGGAGGCCACCCCCGACCGTTACGAGTTGCCGGCCCGGCCCGGGGCCGCGTCGCCGGCGGCCGAGCGCCAGGCCTTCGACGTGACCGGCAGCCGCAAGCTCAAGCTGGCCACGGGCTGGCTGACGGCCGCGCAGCTGCGCTGGCTCCAGGAGTTGGTGTTGAGCCGCGAAATCTGGGAATGGAAAGACGGCCGCCTGCTGCCGCTTGACCCCACCAAACGCTCGCTCGCTTACGAGTCGGACGAGGCCCCGCTACGGGGCCTGCTGCTCGAATACGATTACGCCTTTGAGGCCGGTGCCCCCGCCGACCTGCCCTAAGCCATGCTCAGCCTCACCTCCGCCGGCCGGCCCATCCGGCTCAGCCCCGCCGCCAGCCTCCAGCTGGAATACAACTCGCCGCTCTTCGATGAGGAAACCATCCTCGGCATCTTTTCCTACTCGCTGCCCGTGCCGGCCCCGCCCAACGGGCCGGTCTACGGCTTTCCCGAGCGGCCCGACGCCGACGCGGCCCCGGGTGCGCTCCTGCCGGCCGAGCTAAGCCTAGACGGGCTGCCGCTGCTCACCGGGAGCCAGCGGGTGCGCTCGGCCACGGCGGCCGCCTACTCGGTGAGCCTGGCCGGCGGGCTGAGCGGGGCCGGGCTGAGCGAGCGCCCGCTGGCCTCGTTTGCCTACGGCGGGTTGCGCGCGGTGCCGCGCTGGGTGCTGGTGAGCCCCGGCAGCCCCGGCGTGCCGGCGGTGCAGGCCCCGGGCCTGACGCTGCACGCCAACGCCGTGGTGGCCCAGCCGGATGCCTACCCCTACGTGTTTGCGCCGCTGCGCAACGAATTCGCGGCCGCCGACGAGGTGGCCCCGGCCCCGACCGCCTACCCGCGGCGGGCGGTGAACCGGTGGCTGGTCTACCCCACGGGGGGCACCTTTGCCTATAACTCGGGGGCCGTGCTGGTGCCCGGCAACACGCTGCCGGACGACTTCAACGCGCTGCCGGCGATGTGCCCGTTTCCGCGCCTGCGCTACGTGCTCCAGTGCCTGTGCGAGGAAAGCGGCCTGCCGGTGGACGTGGCGCAGCTGCTGCCCGGCGAGCTCGGCGAGCTGGTGCTGGCCGGCAACGCGCTGCTGGTGGACCGGGGCGATGCCGACGTGCTGCGCTTCAGCCTGGCCGACGTGGTGCCGGCGCTGACGGTGGCCGAGCTGCTGGCGGCCCTGCGCCAGGACTGGGGCATCGTGCTTTACCAGGACCCGGCCACCGGACTCATGCGCACGGGCTACCTGCGCGACCAGGTCGCGGCCGCCCCCCTCGACTACACCGACCGGCTGGCCGGCGGGCTGGAGGTGACGGTGGACGAGGCCCAGGGCCTAAGCCTGACCGACGGCGTGGACGGCGACGACGCGCTGACGGCCGGCGCGCTCGACCAGCCGGCGGCCAGCCGGCTGCTGGCCCCGGTGGCCACCGCCGCCGACCTGCCGGCCACGGCGGATTTCTTCACCGACAACCCCCAGAACGGGCAGGTGCGCCTGGTGCAGGACGAGGACACGTATTACCGCTGCGCCCTCAGCTACCTGGATGCGGTTAGCGTGACGCTGACGTGGCAGCGCCTGGCCGTGCGCCTGCCGGCGGTGGACCTGAACGGGGGCGGGGAGGCGCAGGCCCAGCGCCAGTGCTACACCGTGGAGCGGCCGACGGCGTACACCGGCAACCCGCTCACGACGGTGGAACTGCCGGCGATTGCGCAGGCCCCCTACCGGGCCGACCAGACGACGGTGCCGCGCAGCAGCGCCCTGCGGCTGTTCTTCTACCGGGGCCTCCAGCCGGGCAGCGACGGGGCGAGCCCCTGCCCGCAGCTCGGCCACCGCAGCCCGAGCGGCACCTACAGCACGCGCCTGAACGGGGAGGCGGGCACCTACGCGCAGTGGCTGCGCGCCTGGCTGCCGGTCAAGCTGGCCGGCACCAGCTACAAGCAGCCGCTGCGCCTCTCGGCGCTGGACCTGGCCCGGCTCGACTTAACCCGCAAGCTGTACCTGGACGGGGTGGAGTACCTGGTGCGCAAGCTCAGCGTGACGGTGCCGCTGCGCAAGCCGGCCACGGCTGAATTGGTGCGGGTTTAAAAAGGCGGAAAAGGCTTACGAACGGGCGAAAAAAAGGTGTCGGTTTTGAAAAAATAAACTTGCCAGTTCTTCCCCAGGATTTGCCAGTTGTTCCCCAAGCCGGCCGGAAGCGCCGGCCGGGAGTGGGGGAGTAGTTGCCAAGGATGCCGGCCGATGGGGTGGCAATTGCCCGCTTCGGGGCCGGTCGCCCGCCGTGGCTACCGGCCTATTACCCGGCGGCGCAATGTGACTTCTTGGGCTATGAACCACGGAGAACTTGAACTGGTCCGCCACGCGCCGGCCCACGGCTGCCTCATCGGCGAGCTGTTTATCAACGGCAAATTTTTCTGCTACACCCTGGAGCGGGTGGGGGTGGCCATCCCCACGGGCGCGTACCAGGTGCTGCTCAACCAGAGCCCGAAGTTTCGCAAGCTCATGCCGCTGCTCGTCGGTGCGCAGGTGCCGGCCACGCGGGGCGTGCGGATGCACTGCGGCACGAAGCCGGCCGACACCGATGCCTGCGTGCTCGTGGGCCTGGCCAAGCTGCCGAGCAACGTCCGGATTTATAAATCGGTGGAAGCGTTTGAAAAGCTGATGGGCGTGCTCCTGGGCTTTGCCACCAGCACCCTGACGATTCGCTAGTGCTGCCGGTGCTCTCCATCCCGCCGCCGTGCGGCGTCAACGTGGGCGGCCTGCTGGCCGTGCGGCTCTGGCCGGTGGCCAACGTGCGCACCTACGCCGCGCCGGTGGCCAGCGTGGTGCCGGCGGCGCTGGGCCTGGTCGATTCGGCGAACTACGCCGACCTGTATTTCCTGCCCGAGTCGGCCAGCTACACCGAAGACCCCGAGGACGACGCCCAGGGCCTGCTCTACAAGGTGAAGCTGCCGCTGCTCATCGCCGGCGACGCGCCCGACGTGAGCGAGGCCATTGCCCGGCTGGCCGGCGGCCGCTACCTGGTGGCCTTCCTCGACGGCAACGGCCGCACCAAGCTGGCCGGCATGCCCGAGTGGCCGCTGAAGCTGCTCATCGGCACGGAAACCGGCAAGCGGCCGGGCGACCGCAACGCGCTGGACTTCACCTTCACCGGTGTGCTGCCGGTGCGGGCCCCCTTTTACTTAGAACAGGAATTCGTGCCGCCCGCCGCCCGCCGGGCCTGGTCGGCCGGCTTCTCCTTTGGCTTTAGCTGATGCCCAACTCCTTAACTACGGCGCAAGAAATCGACGCGCTGTACCTGCTCATCGCGCAGGTCATCGCCGACAACACCACCGGCGATATTACGCCGGCCGACATGCGCCAGGTGCTCGGCGCGCTGGTGGCCGAGCTGGCTTATGTGGACGCGCGCATCGCGGCCGTCCCGCCCATCGGCACCGGCACGGCCGTTACGTTTGACGCGGCGCGCCGCTGGCCCCTGCGCACCACGGGCACCTACACCGTGAGCGCCGCCGGGGCGGCGGTCGATGTCTGTCTTCAGTTGATTCTGGGCGTGGGGGCCAGCGAAATCACGGTGCCGGGTACGGGGTTCGTGAAGCTCTCCGGTAACTGGGCCGCCGGGAAAACCAACTACTACTCCTTTCTGGTGGGGGTCGATGGCCTCATTCAATACTACATTACCCAACCCGCCGAATGAACAAGGCGTTCTTTTTTGCGGGATTAGCCGCTAAAGCCGTGCTGCCCCTGGGTGGCCTCTATGCCCACTGGCGCGCCGACCAGGGCGTGAGCACCAGCGGCGGCCTCGTCAGCCAGTGGACCGATACGGTGAATGGCCTGGTCGCCTACGCCCCCGCGTCCGGCTATCGGCCCGCCTTGGTCAGCGCCGCCATTGGCGGCCAGGCCGCGCTGCAGTTCAGCGGCGGGCAGGGCCTGAAGGTGGACGCGGTGGATTTAAGCGCGACCAAGGCAATGACCGTTGCGGTCGTTATCCGGGCGGCAGCGGAAGGGGCCACCGTCGTGCTGGAGCAAACGGAGAACTTCAACAATACCCCCAACGCATTCGCCGTCGCGACGGACTTCACCGATAGCATTGCCGGGCTAACTGCTTCCGTGCGCACCGGACCGAGCTACCAGCAGCGCACCCTGCCCGCACCTATCCTTAACGACACGCTGCTGGTTTATCGCTATGACGCGACTGCCGGTGGTGGGGATGGCTCGGTGATGCTCTATGTGAACGACGCCGCTACGCAGGCGGCCATTAGCATTCCCCCTTCCGATGAATTGCTCATAAACGCCCCGCTGCACATCGGCAGCCGAGCCGCCTCGGGCAGCTTCGGGCTAAACGCCTACCTGGCCGAAATCCTGGTTTACCGCGCCGCACTCTCCCCGCTCGACATTGCCGCGCTCCGCGCCACGCTGAGCAATCAATACGCTCTTAATCTTTCTTAACCCCGCCGAGCTATGCCCCTCACTCCCTACACCCCCGGCCCCGTTGAACTACGCGTGCCCAATCTCCACTTTGGCGACCAGCAGCTGGGCCAGCTCGCCCGCCTGCTGGAAGCCCGGTTTATCATCGACCCGGTCACGCACGAGTTGAGCGTCATCCTCAACACGCAGGCCAAATGCCAGAACCTGGTGGCCGGCGCGCTGGCCGGGCCGGCGGACCCGGGCAAGGTCATTGCCCGGCCGGTGCCCATTTTCGGCAACAACAACTGCATTGTCTACGCCAACCAGGCCGACCTGACCGACCCGCGCAACGGTGACATCCTGTTTTATAAGAGCATCCAGGAGCGCGACGGCGACCCATTCGCGGTGGTCTGGCAGCGCACGCGGCCCGACGGCACCACGGAAACGCTCAGCACGGCGGAGGTGGACGCCCTGCCCGAACCCATGATGCTGCAAGGCAACGCGCTGGCCGAGCAGCTGGCCGACCTGTTTCAGCTCGCGCTCTTCCACATCTACCGCGCCGCGCACGACCCGGAATTTCGCAAGTACGATTAGCGATGCGCCCCACCTGGTTCGACTGGCTTAAGCGCCTCTGCGGCCCGCTGCTCATCCTGGCCCTGCTCCTCTGGCTCGGCACCCGCTGAACGAAGCCCCGCCCCGCCCGGCGGGGCTTTTCGCGTCCTATGCGCCGGTGGGCCAAAAGGCGAACATTGTAGACCGCCACCAAAGCGGTGCACCTATGTACGACCTGCTTACCAGCTCTTGCTGGGCCCTCGAATCCAAGTATTACGGCGTTGCCAAGGGGCGCATCATGATGCGCCTGGGCAAAGGCCTGCCGGCATTGTCGGCCCTGGAGGCCAAGCCCCAGAAGTATTCGCACGCCGATGCCGAGGGCTACCCCAGCATGTGGATTACGCAGTCGGGCGAACTCGCCGGCCTCGACATCAAGCCCGCCGGCCACGGCCTGAACCTGGCCACGGGCATCGCCCAGCTGCTGGCCGGTACCGCTGTCGGCGTTAGCGCCGCGGCCCGCCCGGGCTCCGCCAACACCAGCGGCTCGAAAGTGGCCGTGATTCCGGTGCAGGGCACCATCCAAAAGCGCGGCGGCTACTGCTCACTGGGCACCAAGGACCTGGTGGCGTACCTGAATGCGGCCATCCGCGACCCCGAAGTGTCGGCCATCGTGCTCGACATCGACTCGCCCGGCGGCCAGGTCGACGGCACCGAAGAGTTTGCCATGGCCATCCGCAATTCCAGCAAGCCCGTGGTGGCCTACGGCGACGGCTTGGTGGCGTCGGCCGCCTACTGGATTGCCTCGCAATGCGCCTACATCTTCCTGAATTCGGCCTCGACCGGGTACGCCGGCTCCCTGGGCGTGCTCTGCATGAGCATCAACCAGGAGGCCTTTCTGGAAAAGAACGGCTACAAGGTGGAAATCCTGCGCTCGACCCGGGCCGTGGACAAGGCCCGCATGAACCCGGTAGAGCCCCTCAGCGACGCCGTGCGCGCCGTGGTGCAGGCCGACCTCGACCAGATTGGCGAAACCTTCATCGCGGCCGTGGAAAGCGGCCGCGCCGGCAAGCTCACCACCAAAGAGGACGTGTTCACCGGCAAGGTCTACCGGGGCGCGGACGCCAAGAAATTCGGCTTGGTGGATGCCATTGGCTCCCTGCAGGACGCCGTCAACAAAGCTGCTGAACTGGCCCAATCGGGCGAGTGGGCAGGCAATTCCGCTTCATCATTCACCTCAAATTTTAATACCGCATGGAAGGCAAATTCGCTCACATCTTAGGCATGCTTGGGCTCAAGTCCAATACCGATGCCGTTACCGAATCTCACCTGCAGGCCGCTGATGACAAAATCGCGCTGCTGGAGAACGAGAAGGCTGCGGCTGATACCCGTGCCACGCAGGCAGAAGCGGCCCGCGTAACGGCCCAGACGGCCCTCGACACCGCTACCGCCAGCCTGACCACCGCCAACGACACCATCACCAAGGTGCAGGGCGAGTTGACCACCGCTACCGACAAGGTGGCCACGCTGGAGCAGTGGAAGAAAAACCAAATGGCTGCCGATGGCCGCACCGAAGACGACAGCAACAGCCTCGATTCCAAAGAGGAGCCCAAGGCTGCTTTCGAAGTAGCCGCTGCTGGCCACGTGGCCCGCGCAAAACAGCGTCTGGGCGACAAGTAAGCTCACTAATCAGTCCCTTCAGAACCCCCCTCATTCATTCATCAATAACTCCTTAGCAGGATAACTACATGCCAGGAATTGACTTTAGCGGCCTCCCCGCCCGCCTCCAATCGTACTCGACGCGTGACGCCGATACGTTGCTCAGCCAGATTCTCATCACCGACCAGAGCTTCCTGCAGTACATGCAGCTGCTCGTGGACGTGCAGGATGAGCAGGCGCTGACCCAGATGTACATCGACTCGGTGATTCAGCCGGGCAACAAGGACACGTTCACGCCGAAAGGCACGGCCAAGTTCAAAAACCGCATCGGCAAGGTGCGTGCTTGCAAAATCGACTTCAAGTTGACGCCCAAGCAAATCACCGCCATGTGGAAGGGCTACCTGGGCCGCATTGCCAAGAGCAAGCGCGGCGACGTGTACGACGTGCCGTTCCAGCAGTACGTGATGGACATGCTGGCCAACAAGGGCAAGGAGGAAATCCACCTCGAAGCCGTGTTCAAAGGCGTTTACCGCGAGGATTCGACGAAAGCCAACCGCGTGTTCGACGGCATCATCCCGCTGATGTCCGACTCGGGCATCATCCCGGCCGGCAACATCTTCGCCGCGGCTACGCTGACCCAGTCCAACGCCATCGACCAGCTCGAAGGCCTGGCTGACCTGGTGCCTTCGCACCTGGTGAACACGAACCTGGTGCTGCTCTGCGAGCCCACGGCTGCCAAGTTCTACAACCGCGACTACCGCAACACGTTCGGCGGCAACACCAACAACACCGGTGGCTTCGAGCACACGATGCTGGACGGTACCAACATCCGCATTGTAGCTGAGCCTGGCTTGGCCAGCACCGGCGGCATGATGATTACCCCCCAGGAGAACCTGGTGTGGCTCACCGGCCAGCTGAACAAGCAGGATGCCTTCACGGTGGAGAAAGCCGAGCGCGTGGTGAAAATCATGGCCGACTTTGAGGCCTCGGCCGACTTCGCCATTGCTGACTACGTGTGGACCACGGACATCACGCTGGCCAAGGGCGTGGCCCTGCGCGCCGCTGCGACCGCTGAGCCGGCCGAGTAAGCCGAAGCGCACCGGTGGCCATGTGGCCACCGGTGCACCTGGTTCAGTTCACGCCCGCATCTCAGCCCTGGTAATATCCACCGCTTTCAATTTCGCTTCATAAACCATGAAAAAACTCTTTTCGGCGCTCAGCATGGGCGTCTTCCTGATGGCCCTCGTGATGGTGGCCGTCACCCATTTTCCCGGCCAGGCGCACGAACTGGCGGCACACGTGCCCCACGGCCCGGTTTTCCTCACCTGGCTGGTGGGCAGCGGCATCAGCGTGATGGGCTGCACCATCGTGCCCATTGAGGCCATCGTCCTCGACGAGTGCCCCAACCCGGGCGGCCTCACGGACCTGCACGTGATTCGCCGGCGCGACATCGAGACGTTCCCCGCGCCTGGTGCCGATGGGGTGACCATTAGCACGGCCATCGTGCCCAAAGCTGATGCCGGCTTCGTGCCATGGGAATTCGCCCAGGACACCGGCGAGGTGAACCACAGCAGCGGCGGCGACGCGGGCAACAAGAGCATCAAGCACGAAGTGAATACCTACGTGCCCCGGGGCTCGGCCGAAACCGATGCCGTAATTCAGTCGGCCCTGAACGGTGATTTCGTGGTGATTGGCCGCGACAGCAACGGCAACCTGCGCATCGCCGGCGACAAGCGCCGCGGCGTCATCTTCGACCACGACTATAAGTCGGGCAAAAAGGGCGGCGATAAAAACGGTACGGACTTCAAGTTTGCGGGGGAAGGCTTCACCCACGTGCCGTACTACTACACCGCAGCCATCCCGCTGAAGTCGTAGGCCGGGCACACGAGCCATTTACTCATTTTTAGGACCTAGCAACTACTGCAATGCCCCTGACCCGGTATAAACTGGTGAACACCGAAGGCCTCAAAGGCCTGTTCTACAAAGGCGATACGATTCCCTTTGATAAAATCGACGACACGCTGGCCGACGAGCTGGTGGGCAAAACCCACGTGCTGGAGCGCATTGCCCCGGCAACGACGGCACCTGACGTGGTGCCGACGTTGCCGGCGGCTGAGGCGGAAGCCGAGTCAGCTGAGGAGGTGGCCCCCGCCACCAGCGGCCGCCGGGCGCGCAGCAACTAACGTCGCTATCGTTTCATTCACAAAACAGCCCTGCCCCAACCGGCGGGGCTGTTTTGCTTTTACCCCCTCAACCTCATGTCAACCGTTTTTTCCCTTACCCTTTCCGATTTGCCCTCCGTGGCCGAATTTATTGCGGAGCGCGCGGCCCGCAGCGAAACCTGGGCCGAAGGCTTCGACGACGTGCTCAACCACGACGACGGAGCCAAGCTGGCGGTGCAGGTGCTGCGCGAAGTCCTCGACGAATGGCTCCAGTTCGCCGATTGGCAGAAGCACAACGCCGATGCCTTTACCGACCCGTTCAAGTTCCTGGCCGCCACCGACCACATCGAAGTGGTGCAGAAATTCCGCGACGTGCTGGGCGAAGATTTGGAGATGATGTTTGGCTGATTGCGTCCTATTGGCCGCTGACCCATTCGGATAGCTTTGGTTTCAATCAACCTGAAATCATCGCTATTCCCATGGGAAACAACCGAGAAGAAGTCATTGCCTGGCTCGAAGCCGGCGCGTCGGCCGACTACCGCGCCGGCGTCCTGTTGCTGCAGGACCACGGCAGCAACCGCAGCCTAGTCAACACGCTGCTCAAAAAGGAGTCGACCAACAACCGCGAAAAACTGCGCTACGAGTTGGTGAAGCTAAGCTGCGACGGCCGGCTGCAGGACGTGAGCGAAGTGCTCAGCCATTTCTCGGAAGCAGTGCAAGGCGCGACCAGCGCTGCGCAGCAGCTGGGTATTGCCCCGGACCAAGCCCCGGCCTTCGCCGAGGCGGTGGAGCAGGCCGTCGTGGTGCTGAGCGCTGAGGCAACTGCCGCAGTGGCCGAGCTCACCCAGCGCATGCAGCAGGCCTACAACCAGCGGTGCCAGCTGAGCAACAGCTTGGCCGATTTGGCCGAGGCCGATGGCCCCCGCGTAGTGGCCGAAATCCTGAAGCTGCAGGAGGAGTACAACGACCTGTCGGGGCAGCGCCAGCGCCTGATGGCGGGACAGGCCCTGGAGGCTGCGCCGGCCGCTGAAGCCGCAGCGCCCGTGGCCGACCGTGCCGCCCTGATTGTGAAACGAGGCAACCTGCGCAGCCAGGTGAGCAAGGCCAAGAAAGCGGCCGATGCAAAGCCCGAAGACCAGCTGAAGGCTGAGAAGCTGGCCAAGCTGCAGGCGGAGCTGGAGGAGGTGGAGCTGCTGATTAAGCAGCTGCCCGCATGAGCACCACGCTAAACGGCCGGGCCCGGGTGCAGCGCACCCTGGCCTGGCTCGTTGGGGGCCTGTGCCTGGTGCTGGCCTTCATCGTGTACGGCTGCGCCCCGCCGCAGCACTTGCAGTCGGCCCCACGGCCAGCGCGCCGTTACATGGAGCACCGCCAGCACGTGCACGCCCAGGAGCGCCGGCGCCAGCATCATTCCACCGTTACCTGGAGCGGCCAATAAATCAACCTTATCAACGCTTAATCATGAAGTTCTCTAAGATTTCCCTGCTCCAGTTTATCCTCTTTATCGCCATCTTGTTGGTGCCTGCGGAAGATAGAACGATGTTCGCCTGGTGGCTAGGTGGGGCACTTGCTTTTGAATTGCTGGGTTTCTACTTGCTGGAGCTATTCAAGCACCGCCCCATTAAGCCAGGAGATGTGGTGCAGCTCAGGTCGGGCGGCCCCAAGATGGTGGCTGATGAACTTCATGCCGGCTCTGGTTGGTGGTGCTTCTGGTTTGATGAGGCAGGCAACCGCCAGGACGTGCGCTTCCGGGCCCACCTCCTCAATCGGGCCTAAGTCATGGAAGAAACCGGCGAATACCGCATTGTGCAGACTTCCGACTACTGTTTCATGGTAGAGCGAGCCGAACTGGTCCGCAAACGGCTAAGCGGTCTGTTCTGGTGGGCCAAGTGGGATTACGTGCAGGTGTGGCACCGCAGCGGCAAGAAATTCTTTGCCGGCGGTTGCTATCCGCAAGCATTCAAGACAGCAGCCGACGCGCAGAAGTGGATTGATGACAGCCGCAAATACCCCATCGTAGTAAAACAACCAGCTTAAATTATCATGGTAACAATCGCAATTATCGGTGCTGGTGGCATTGGGATGCATCTGGCTGAGCATTTAGCTCAGCGTGAATGCCTGCCCATTATTCATTACTGTCCCGGGCCTGGTGGTTGCACCGACCGGTACGCGGAAGTGGTAGTGCCGCCACTTGCGGACTATTCGCTTCAGGAGTTCCGCGACGCTTTCGAATTCAAATACGACTTCGCGCCGAGCCCGCAGGAGTCGGCCGCCGTCAACATCATACTGGAGGCGCGCAAAATCGCATTCAAAGAGGAGCCGCCGGCGCATTTAGTCCCGCCCAGGTTCAACGGCTACATGAAGCGGACCCACCGCCGTCGGATGTAGTGAAAAAGCCCCGAAGCACATGCTTCGGGGCTTTTTACGTTTCGCGGGATAATGCAAAAGCTCCGTTTATGGCCTCCTCCAGGCCAAAGCTGTTATATTTTCAGCATCTGCGAATGCAGCCAATACGGGCACTTTCGTAAAAATGCAGGCAGCTGCTGCAGCGCGATATCGACCAGGCCTGGCCCAGGCGCTGCGGCGAAGGCAGTGCAATTTCCTGCTACCACCAAAAACGACGAAAGGCCAGGTCTAACCTGGCCTTTCTGTTTCAGTTCAACCACTGGCATCT